>NZ_JBYFCH010000013.1:0-169321 GCF_057652295.1 Runella sp. R5_40
TTCCAACGGGTCTGACTTTGTCGGACGCCAACTGGACGGCAGTTGGGGGCATTGCCACGTTGAACACGCCGATTGCCGCTTTGGCCGCGGGAGCCAGCACGACGCGAGACATCAGTTTTACGGTGAATGCAGGCTTTACGGGCACGGTAACTAATCTAGCTGAGATTAGCAGTGCGAAAGATACTAACGGTAATCCTCAGACAGACATAGATAGTACCCCAGATAGTAACCCCACGAACGATGGTAACCCTAAAAACGATGTCATTGCTGAAAACGGTAAAAACGGCGGTGATGAAGATGACCACGACCTGGAAGTTATTAATGTTTTGTGTATCAAACCAATTCTGACTACGGGTAACATCGTTTGCAATGGCACTACGTACAGTGTGGTCTTTTACAGCAACGTGGCCAATGTAACGACTAATGTAGGCACAGTGGCCAACGGTATGGTAACGGGTATTCCAGTTGGCAGTAACGTGACCCTGACGGCCACGCAATCAGCAGGTTGTGTTACGATTCTGACAGTTCAAGGGCCAAGCAGTTGCCAGGTTAATCCAAGTTGTACTATGCCAAGCTTGATTGTGGGTCAACCCGCCTGTGAAGGTAATAGTACTTATACGGTTAGTTTCTATGTGGACCACGGCACAGTTACGGTGAGTGCTGGAACCATCAGCGGCAATACAGTGATTAATATTCCGATTACTCAGGATTTGACCATTAATGCTACTGATGGTACCTGTGTTTCGACAAGTGTGGTGCCTAAACCAGCCAATTGCAGCGATCCCTGTGAGAATCCATCCGTGAGTTTGAGCGGGCCTGTTTGTGATAACAGTACAACGTACCATCTGAATTATGCCCTGAGTCCTGGGGCAACGCTGTTGAGTAGTGCTGGCACAGTGAGTAACGGTCAGATTACGGGTTTACCTACGGGCACTAATGTGACACTGACCGTACAGATGGCAGGTTGTGTGGATAAGATAATCGTTTTCCCGCCCGTCTATTGCAATAGCTCGAAAGTAGATCTGGCTTTGAAAAAACTAATCAGTAAAAAACAGGCTAAAATCGGTGATTTTATTGACTACACCATCAAAGTCTGGAATGAGTCTGCGACGCAGGCTACAGGGGTAGAAGTGACTGATTCCTTGAATACAGGAGTGCAATACATTAGTAGTAGTGCTACACGCGGAAGCTATAATCCATCGACTTTACATTGGACGATTGGCAATATTGGAGCTAATGGGGATACCGTCACGTTAGTGATTCGGGTAAAGGTGCTTTCTCAGGGAGTTTTGTTTAACACGGCTGAAATCACCAAAACAAATGAGCCAGATGTGGATTCAACGCCAGGCAATAAAAAAGAAAGCGAAGATGATATATCTAGCCAGTGTTTTACAGTACCAATCGGTTTATGTGCATCAGAGCAAGTAGAGGCTATTATACCTGCTCAGTACACGGACGTAAAATGGTACAAAAATGGTAGTAGTGTTCCAATTGCAACGGGTAATGTCGTATTGTTTAATGAAGTAGGAACTTATACATATACTTCAACAAATAATACCTGTCCAGCGGGAGGATGTTGTCCAATCATCATTGAGGCGGGTACAAACTGTTGCCCAGCAACATTATGTGTGCCTTTCACTACCAAAAAAATAAAGAAATAAGGTAAACGGTATCAAGTAAGTACTCAACCCCGATAACATCGTTGTCGGGGTTGAGTTTTAGTTTGCACATGAGAAGAGCTAATCTTTATCCTTTAAAAAGCTTCGTTATAACTCATAAAACCACTGACAGAACGTTTGCCAAAAAGGAAACTTGTAGAAATTGAGCACAGAGTAATGATAGACTAAAAGAATCCCGAGGGCAAGTGGAAATACATTTAGCCGTTTGTGCGACCGCCAATCCCAAATACTGAGCGCTATCAACAGCAAGTCGGCCAATAAGAAACCTGCTACGGGCGTGATAGGCCATCCTTCTAATGTGGGCAGATAAGCCCGAATCCCACGGGCAAAATGACCAATGAGTCGGTCGGTAATGGGGGTAACCATGGGAAAAGCACTACAAACCAAGTACCGTGCGTGAATGGTTGCCTGCTTTTTGTAATAAATCCCCAAACCGTACAAAATCAAAAAAGCAATGAGTGCGTTGATTACCAATGCAATAAAGAAATATTCCATGGTTCCTAACGCCTGGCTTTTGTCAATTTGGAATTTGAGCAAATCCAACGTAGTGAGGATAATCAACGGAACCAATACGTACGAATACTTCCCAATTTGGCGGTGCAATGCCGTTTTCTTTTGGCGAATCAGGTAAGGTTGTACAACCAACATAGCGCACCACAAAATGAGACTGATGCCGTGGGTGTGCATTCGATAATTGGCTTGGTCTAGCAATCGTGAAAAATAACTAAACCAAAAGCCTCCGACCATCAACAGAAAAAATCCAATGAAGTAGAAGTGACTCTTTTTAAATAGCGCGGTTTCGAGTTTCATAAGTAAAGGTGTTTTTAGGGGAATAGATTGCGTGAATACGATTTATTAAATAGTTGACTCTCTCTTGAATATTTGCAAAATACCATTAAAATTATTACAATTGTACTTGTGAATCAATACATTAACCACACATTTCTTGTTGGCTGCTATGAAAAACTTTCTGCTGTTTGTATCGTTTTTGTATGTACTTGGCAGTTGCCGAGACAAAAATGAAAACCCTCAACCCAGTGTTTATCCTGAGTTACAAATCAAGGCTATTCATTTCCCTGGCATTCCAGATGAAAATGTAACAATTGACCCTCTTAAATGGACTATCCATGTCAAAATTCCTGCGGCTTTAAGCGCGACTCATTTTATCCCAACTTTAGAACTTTCTGATGAAGCGCAACTGTATGATTCTTCTGAGCTTACTGAGTTGAGTAGGGTCTATAGAATGAAATACCCCAATGAACAAGACTTGAGTGTACGAATTAAAAGCAAAACCTCAAACAGAAAAATAACATATACGATAAAGACAACACCGAGTGCTCCGCTCAAAATTACTCAAACAGAGCCTCTCGTAGATTTTGTTATTGGTGATTCTTCTTATATCAATATCAATGCTGAAAATACCGCTGGAAATGAAGTCCCTCAAATGGCTATTTTTAGGAATAAGAAATCTGGGACTGAACATACGTTGAATTTTAATTCAATTGGAGCACTTGGAACTATTCATAACAGATTAAGGCTCTCTGCGGGAGCGCTCCACTTTGAATTAGGCGAGTATGAACTGTCTTTTCTGATGGCGGATGGAACCGAACTGAAAGTAGGGCCGACGGTCAGGATACTGCAAGGTAAACCTAGCTTAAATATGAGTGCTGGTAGCAGCATGATTAGGCTGGTAGGTAAAGATTTGGCAGTTGGTGGAATCAATTTGTTTGAAAACACGGTTACTTTTCGGTTACATTATCCCAATGGTACAACGGTTCCGTTGCAAGCCAATTATTCCTTAAATGGACGAGCGGCTTCTTTGTCAATGATTTCCTCGTTGGCTCCTGGTTATTATGGTATTGAGATTCTTCGGGACAATCGGCCTTTGGGTATCAGTTACCGATTGAGTATTTTAAAAAATGACGTACAAACGATGATTATGGCCTTGAACAATTTACCCTTTAGTAACTATCCCAGTGCAGAACCGATGGTTTTGGCTCGTAATCAGCGTATTTCTGTGCATTTTAATGCGGTAGTGCCTTACGGGATTTATGGTGTAACCGATAAATACGTGATGACTTACACCGACGAATCAAAACCTACATCTGTTTTTCGTTTTCCGATTACGATTCCCAATGAAGCGACACCTCACTTTACAATTCCCGCCGATGTTCCTCCTGGACGTTACAAAGCTATAATTCAGGAAATTAATCCTGCCACCAAAGAAGTAGTACAGCAAAGCGAGCCTTTTGAACGAATCGTGGTATTGCAATAATGACTTAAATCCAAATGCTTCCGTTTTTTGGGCGGGTTATTATACTCAAACGCATGGCTTTTACGATGACTTATCTAACGGTAGTTTTATCGTAAACGTTGTTCCTTTTCCTTCCACACTTTCTACCTCCAACGTTCCATCGTGCCCTTTGGTGATGATGTCATAACTCAGCGACAAACCCAGCCCCGTGCCTTCACCCGTGGGTTTGGTGGTGAAGAAAGGCTGGAATATTTTGGGCAAAATGTCGTTTGGAATCCCGTTTCCGTTGTCGCTTACTTTTATTTCGACCGCGTTTGCAAGGCGTTTTGTTTGCACCGATACGGTTGGGTTTGGTAGGGACGTTGCATGCAACGCCCCTACGGTATTTCGTTGGTTGACGGCGTAAAAGGCGTTGTTAAACAGATTTAACAATACGCGGCCAATGTCTTGCGGTACGATGTTGATTTTGGAGAGGGTAGGGTCAAGATGAATCTGAAAATCAGCATTAAAAGCTTTGTCTTTTGCCCTCATTCCGTGGAAGGAGAGTCGTAAATATTCATCACAAAGGGCGTTGATGTCGGTGGGTTGTCGTTCGCCTGTACCCATGCGCGAGTGCTCCAACATGCCTTTGACGATACTTGAGGCGCGCTTGCCATGGTGGTTGATTTTTCCAAGGTTTTGCGAAATATCGGCCAATATTTCTGCTCCCAACCCCTCAATATGGGCTTCTTCCTTGAGTTCATCAATAAGTTCGACGGACAATTCGGCGAAGTTATTGACAAAGTTCAACGGGTTTTGAATCTCGTGAGCGATGCCCGCCGTGAGTTCGCCGAGGCTGGCCATCTTTTCTTTTTGAATCAATTGATTTTGCGCCGCCCTCAATTCTTCCAATGATTGCTCAAGCTGCGACGTTCGTTCGCGTACTTGTCGCTCAAGCGTTTCGTTCTGAACTTCAAGTAGTTGCTGCCTTTCTTGCTCTTGCTGTAGCGTTTTTTGGGTAAGGGTATTGTTTTCTTGCAGCTTCTCAATCAGCACTTTATTGGTTTGAGAAAAACTAATGGCCAAATAGAGCGAAATCGACAGCGGTACGCACAAAACGGCGATTTGATAAGTGAAAATGCCTCCAAATCCTTGAGGAAACAAGGGTGCAAAACCGTAGTATGCAAGGAGAAGGTCAAAATAAAACAGCATAAACATCACCAACGAAATCCCCATTCCAATCATAATGAGGCGAGCCCCAGGGAGATGTTTCCGTAAAGCCACCACCGTCACTCGAATCACCTCCGCCGTCATCAGTAGTTCGGTGCCGAGCTCGGCCCAAATGGAGCCTAATGAGTAGGGGGTAAAAAGGCTTAACATAATGACCGCCCCAAAAACGACAATGAGCCAAAAGAGTATCCCTGTTTTTTGGTGATAAATCTCATAAATGGCCCGTATCAAAAACAGGTACGCAATGGGGAAAGAAAGGGTCTGAATGAACTCGACAATAAAATAAAGCGAGAGGGTTTCGACAAACTCAAAAGAAAGGGGAATGCAAAAAAAAGCAATTCCCAACGCCAAGGTTGTTCCTGAAAAATAGAGGTTGGCGCGTTGGGTTCGGTAGAGGGAGAAAAAGGACAAGTGCAAAAAGGTGAGAATAAAAAAGACCCCGACCTGAAACCAACCGTAATCGCTTTGCTGGCGCTGGTAAGCTTGGCTTTTGGGGGCGTTTTCGGTTTCAATCAGCGTGGCTCGGAAACAATGGTTCTTGTTGAAACCCACACGGTTATAAAAAGAGTTTCGCTCGTATGCTACCCGTACTGCGATTTGTACAAACGGATAACTGACCGAATAAGGCAATCCGATGGAGTTGTTGTGGAAAATATTGGCCGCTTGAGTAATGCCTCGTTTGGCGTCGATGTCGCCGATTTTTCGGGCCAAAATGCCGTTGATATATACTTCAGAAGCTACACTTTGGCTGATTTGGAGGGTGGTTAATTTTTGGGCAACCATCGGCGAAAACTCAATCGTGGTGCGAAACCAGCCGTAGCCCTTTCGAGAGAGTTCTGGGATGGCGTTGACGTCTTGCGTAGGGTCAATTATTTTCCAGTCGCTGTCATCAAATTCGGGGTCAGCCCATTCGTGGTTGTCGCCTACGTGCCATTTCCATCCGTTGGTAAGCACCAAACCTTTGGATGGAATGCTGTCGATGTTGTTTACATTTTGGCCTTGGGCCCCGACCCAAAACAGCAAAAAGAAAAGGATTAAAATAGGGTTTTTCATGGAAAGGCTGTATTGAAAAGAATGGTTTGGAAATGCTAGGAAACGGCAACGGGCGCGGTTGCTATGGGAAGCCGAATCGTAAATGTGGTACCGTTGCCCTCCGTCGATTCTACGTCGATTTTGCCACCGTGGCCTTTGGTAATAATATCATAGGCCAACGACAACCCTAAACCAGTGCCTTGGCCTGTGGGTTTGGTGGTAAAAAAGGGTTGGAAAATTTTGGCTTTGACTTTGTCGCTCATTCCCCCGCCGTTGTCTTTGACTTTAATAATGAGCTGGTTGTCGCTTTTTTCGGTGAGCACACTTACCTTAGGTTTGAAGGATGGGCTAGAAGCCCGTGCTACATTGACGGCATAAAAGGCATTGTTGATAAGGTTAAGTAGGACACGTCCAACGTCTTGAGAAACTACACTGATTCGGGGAAGGTCAGGTTCGGTAATGAGTTCAAAATCAGCGTTGAAACTTTTGTCTTTGGCGCGCATTCCGTGGTAAGAAAGGCGCAGGTATTCGTCACACAAGGCATTGATGTCGGTGAGTTGGCGCTCACCCGTACCTATCCTCGAATGCTCCAGCATTCCTTTGACAATACTACTGGCACGCTTGCCGTGGTGGACAATCTTTTGCAGGTTTTGCTGTAAATCGCCCGCAATGGCTTTCACTTCTTCGGTGTCGCCGCGCTCGATTTCTTCTTTCATTTCGTCGATTAATTCCGTCGATACTTCTGAGAAATTATTGACAAAATTCAACGGATTCTGAATCTCGTGGGCAATCCCCGCCGTCAATTCGCCCAATGAAGCCAATTTTTCCGACTGCACCAACTGCGCTTGCGTGGCTTTGAGGCTTTGCAATGACTTTTTGAGTTCGGACGTACGCGTGGCTACTTGTTTTTCGAGCAACTCATTTTGGGTACTCAAGAGGTGCTGTTTTTCTTGCTCTTGGGCTAAGTTTCGCGCTGAAAGCTCTTCGATTTCGGTGATTTTTTTGAGCAACGAACGGTGTGTGCGGGTGTATTCTTTTACCAACGACAAAGAAAGTCCAACAGGAATGCTCAATACAAAGATGAGGGCTAAAATTCCTAAAACGACCAAGAAGTATTCGCTAGTAGATTGAATCGAGTCAATGTTGTAAGCCAACATCCCAAAAAGAATGGATACTGCAAAGAACACCACGATACAAACCGCCATCGCGATGAGGGTATTGACGGGCACTTTGGCGTTGGGGTGGCGTCGGCGGTCGGCAAGAATACTGACCCGAATAAAATCAACAAATAACAAAACGAAGAAAGTCCAAGTTTGAAGCTCGAAGGGAAGCGTGATGTCAAAAATCGTGGAGGTCAAGGCCAACACCATGAGCCCCGCTTGCAGGTAAAAGAAATACTTGAAGGGCTGGTCGAGGTAGAGATACAGCGAAACATTGATGAGAAGCAGGCCAAGGTAGAGCGTAATCAACGTGATTAACTCATTGATTTCGTGTCCACTAATGGTGGTAATATGGTCGTCGAGAAAGTCGGCGAAGAACGAAATTCCAAAAAATAACAACGTAAATCCCAGCGATAAGCTAACCTTTTGCTGGCGATTGGTTGAATAAAAAAGAAAGTGTAATAAGCTAAAAATAAAGAAAACGCCAATGCAAAATGCCAGCGCTCGACTCATTTCTAGGTTATCCCGATAAAAGGAGCCTCCCCAGCGATTAATGTCGTGAAGTTTGATTTTGAAAAGCTCTTGGCCCGTGCCTGGAAAATAAAAATTACTTTTCGTAAACGAGTAGCGAATGGCCAATACGTGCTGCAACGTGTCTGGAAGCGTGATTGGAAGCAATTCGGCCAGCACCTTGGTTTTTTCTACGGCAGGATTGGTACTGACGACCCCAATCTTGTGGAGTAGCTTGCCGTCGAGGTAAATCTCCGAGGCACCCATTTGCTCGATATTAAGGAACAACGTCTTTTTAGCAAGGCTCGAATCGAGTCGAATTGGTTTGCGAAACCAACCAATTTGGGCTTTGCGTAGTTCGGGAAAATGGCTGATATTTTTGTACAAAACGGGGGCATCTTTCCAAGTAGAGTCATTGAACGACGGAGCCGCCCACGCAGCGTTGTCGCCTTCTTTCCATTTCCAAAATTTAGACAGGGAAAAGCCATCTGAGGAAATGCTTTTGATAGGGGCGCGGCTTTGAGCCCAAACCTGACAACCGACTAAAATGAAAAGAAAAACTTTAAATAAATGCTTCATAAAAACTAAGATTAGGAAGGGTCAGGTAACGTAATGGTAAAGGTCGTTCCTTCTCCTTCAATGCTGTCGAGTTCGATGGTTCCTCCGTGGCCTTTGGTGACGATGTCGTAGGCCAAACTTAGCCCCAAACCTGTGCCTTGTCCTGTGGGTTTGGTGGTAAAAAAGGGTTGGAAAATTTTGGATTTAAGTTCTTCTGGAATACCCGTTCCGTTGTCTCCCACTTTGACGACAATTCCTTGCTCGGTGGTTTGGGTATGTACCGAAACCGTGGGGGAATAGTCCTTGATTTCTAATTTTTCTTTGGCTTGTACGGCGTAAAAAGCGTTGTTGATGAGGTTGAGCAATACCCGTCCAAAATCCTGTGGAATGACGTTGACTTTGGGCAAAGATGGGTCAAGATACGTATTCATTTTGGCATTAAATGATTTGTCTTTGGCGCGCAATCCGTGGTAACTCAGGCGTAAATATTCGTCGGCGAGGGTGTTGAGATTGACGGGTTCTTTTTTGCCCGTACTCGCCCGCGAATGCTGGAGCATCCCTGTTACAATGCTCGATGCGCGTTTGCCGTGGTAATTTATCTTTTCTAGGTTTTGGAAAATATCATCCAAAATCTCGTTCTCCAATTCTTCGTCGCGCTCTTCTTTGGTACGTTCTGATTTGAGTTCGTCGAGCAGTTCTACTGATACTTCCGAAAAGTTATTAACAAAGTTAAGCGGGTTTTGTATTTCGTGGGCGATGCCCGCCGTAAGTTCGCCCAAACTCGCCAGTTTTTCCGACTGAATCAGTTGTTGTTGGGTGGCTTTTAGGTGTTTTAGCGATTGGGTGAGGGCAGAGGTTCGTTCGGCTACTTGTTTTTCAAGCACGTCATTTTGCTGAGAAAGAATGCGTTGTTTTTCCAACGACAACTCTTCTAGCTCTTTTAGTTTTAACTGCAATTCTTTTTCGGTGGTTGAAATACTACGCGCAATCAACATGGAAAGCGTCAGCGGCGTACACGCATAAAAAGCAATCATCAAGAAATTGGCCCAGTTTTGAACCGAACCGACCTGAATGGTTCCCGAAATGATGAGCAAACGAGCGCTCAAAAAAACAATCATTAAGACAAACGAAAGAATCAGAGAACGAGAGTCGAGCTGATTGGATTTGCGGGCAAGTACGACTTTTCGGACGACTTCTATCAATAGACCAAGAATACTCCCGTAATAGATGTATTGGGTGAGCGGAGCGTTGGGGGCAAGAATGCTTACAGAAGTAACACTTAGAAAAACGACGCCTAACACCTTAAAAAACCAAGAGATGGGCTGCTGTAAGTAGCTGATAATAGTATAGCAAAGGATGAGTAAATAAAGTGAAATAAAGAGACTGTAACCAAAAGTGAGAAGTGAGGCGGTAAAAGGATGGCTGGTGCCAAATAAAACATCGCCTGTTACAAAATGTAGGGTGGCAAACAAAAGACACAGGGCAAAGGTGCGGTTGTAGCTTTTGGTTGTATTGTAGAGATAAAGGATAAAATGCAAAACGGCCATGACCAGAAATAATCCCGCCAATGACCAATGATACCAAGCGACGTATCGACCCGATTGAAAGGCTTTTTCAAAACGCCCCGTTGGGTCAATCAGCGTACATTCAAACAGCGCCTTTTGGGAAGGAAATAACGTTTGAAAAAACGTCGTTGGACGACTGGTGTACGAATGTCGAACGGTGAGGGTATAAGTTCCTGCTTTGGGAAAAACAAGGTAGGAAATACTGCCCAAGCCCGTCGAATAGGTGCTTTCGGCGGTAGGGTCTTCACTTACTTTTCCAAGTTCACGAATGCGTTTTCCGTTCAGATAAACTTCGGATGCACCTGCCTGACGGGTGAGGATGGCAAGCGGGCGTTGACACAAGCTGGAATCTATTGTTAGGGTAAGTCGCAACCAGCTGACTTTTGAGGACGCAAAGTCAGGGTTTTCAAAAAAGGGTAAGGACACGTCGATGGGTTTCCAGACGGTATCTTTTGCGTTTTCTGACCGCCAACTCCATCCTTTATCAAAGCGGACGCCAGTGGCTGGTAGAGAGTCCACTTGGAGAGGAGGAAGTTGCGCATTGGCGAGGGTGGCAGCGCAGAAAAGAAAAAAGAATAAAAAATGCTTCATCAATGATTGGGTAAGGTAATGGTAAAGGTCGTTCCTTCTCCTTCGACGCTGTCGAGTTCGATGGTGCCGCCGTGGCTTTTGGTGACGATGTCGTAGGCCAAACTTAGCCCCAAACCTGTGCCTTGCCCCGTGGGCTTGGTCGTAAAAAAGGGTTGGAAAATTTTGGATTTGAGTTCTTCTGGAATCCCCGTTCCGTTGTCACCTACTTTAATGATGATTCCTTGGTCGGTATTTTGGGTACTAACCGTCACGGTAGGCATATAGTTTTCGGGTTGGCTGATGCTTCGGGCTTGTACGGCGTAAAAAGCGTTGTTGATGAGGTTGAGCAATACCCGTCCAAAATCCTGCGGAATGACGTTGACTTTGGGCAAAGATTCATCAAAAAACGTATTCATTTTGGCATTAAACGATTTGTCTTTGGCGCGCAATCCGTGGTAACTCAGTCGTAAATATTCGTCGGCGAGGGCGTTGAGATTGACGGGTTCTTTTTTGCCCGTACTTGCCCGCGAGTGTTGTAGCATTCCCGTAACGATGCTGGACGCGCGCTTTCCGTGGTGGTTTATTTTTTCTAAATTTTGAAAAATATCGTCCAAAATCTCATTTTCAAGTCCTTCGTCGCGGTCTTCTTTGGGTCTGGCACGTTCCGCTTTGAGTTCGTCGAGCAGTTCAACCGACACTTCCGAGAAGTTATTGACAAAGTTGAGCGGGTTCTGAATCTCGTGGGCGATGCCCGCCGTGAGTTCGCCCAAGCTCGCCAGTTTTTCCGACTGAATCAGTTGCTCTTGGGTGGCTTTGAGGTGTTCGAGGGCTTGTTGTAATTCTTCTTTTTGTTTGGTGATTTCGGCAGTACGTTCGGCTACTTGGTATTCCAAATCCAATTTTTTGGCTTCCAAGATTCGGTTGTTTTCTTCTTCTTGGACCAATTTTTGGCGTTGCTTGTTAAACTCTCGTTGCTGGTTTCGGGCAATAATGGCAAGCACAAAACTGAGGACAAAAACGATGGATTTGGCCGTTTGAAAGAAGAGATCGTAGTTTTCGTAGAAGCGAGGCATCCAGTATTCGGCCAAGTTATCAATAAAGAAAACAACTCCCAATGGCACAATCATCCAAAACAACAAGCGGGCATTAGGGACTTCTTCTTTTAAAAGATAGGCGGGGTATGCCACCAAAATAAGTAAGCCAAAAAAAACGGGTGGGGAGATTTTTTCTCCATCGGTCACAACCTCCACCAATAATAAACCAAATGCAATCAATCGCCCGATGCGAATTCGGTCGTGCCACTCGGGCAGGCGCTCAGCAGTTTGTAAAAACTTTTGAACAAAAGGCAGCAAAAAGAAGGCTACCAGAAAAGGGAGTATAAAGCTCATAACCGTGACCGAACGAGGTTTTGTTAGGAATAAGTTATATCAAAGGTCGCAATAAGTTGTTTTTTGTCCAATATCTGTATTTTTGTCCAATATTGCTTACTCGCTATGTCTTTTTACCCACTATACCGTTCGTTAGGCATCAGGGCTGAAGAAGTCCGAACCGTAGGACTGTTTTTCTTGCACCACTTTTTTTTAGGCTTTGGTACGATGCTTATTTACGTGTCGGCCAACGTCATTCTCCTTGAAAATCACCCCGAAACGAGTCTTCCGCTGGCGTACATGGCTTCGGCGGTGGGGATGATGCTAGTAGGGAAAATCTATAGTTATTTTGAACACCACTTGTTGCTCGACCGCCTGGTGATTCGGGTGCTTGGGGCAGTGCTGGTGCTGACGGCCGTCATTTTGGCGTTGGTTTATTTTGGGCATTCGGTGGCGGCCTCTGTTGCTATCATGGTGGGTTTTCGAGCGATTTATTTATTAACAAATCTTGAATTTTGGGGCGTCTCAGCGGTGGTATTTGACGTGCGTCAAAGCAAACGGTTGTTTGGGGTAATCAGCGCGGGCGATATGCCAGCCAAAGCCCTTGGGGGTGTTTTGGCAGTCTTAATTCATGGCCATACCGAACTGCTGGTGCTTATTTTATTGGCATTTGGGTTCTTTTGGGCGGCGATGTACACCGCCGTGCAAACGTTTCGGTCGCACAAAGTCGCCACCGAACACGGGCACGCTCCTGTGCGTCGTACTCACATGCCCCGCCTGATTGCGCAGTTGTTTGGAGGGAGCGAGTTGATTTTTGCCATGTGTCTGAGCCTGACCGCAGTAGCCATCATGGCAACGGGGGTAGAATACGCCTTTTTTATTAACGTTAAATACAAACTTCACAGCCAAGCCGACGTGATGAAATACCTCGGTATTGTATTGGCACTCACGTATTTATTGGCAACATTTGTGAAACTGATTGTCTCCCGCCAAACGGTCGAGTACTTTGGCATCAACCGAATGTTGGCATTGCTTCCCGTAGGAGGATTGTTGGTGTCGATGGCATTGGGCGTGATTTTCTTCACGGAGGCCGATGTGTCGGTGCAATTGGTGGCTTATTGCTTTGTCTATTTAGGCTTTGAGGTTGTGCGTCGGGCTTTGTTTGATCCCGTTTTTTTGGTGCTTTTTCAGCCACTTTCTACCCACCAACGTCTGCGCGGACATACCCTCGCCAAAGGGTTCTACGAGCCACTGGGGCTAGGAATTGGGGGGGTGATGCTGTACTTGAGCCATCATTTATGGCAAGGTGGCGACTGGTTTTTGGTAGAAGAAATTGTGATTGGGGCCTTGTTTGCCTTGTGGTTTTTGAGGAGAACGTACCGTCAATACGTGCTTACGTTGCAAGAGGCATTGAGCAAACGTTTTATGGCGGCCGAAGATTTGGCCGTCCCCGATGAGGCTGTTCATGCGGTGTTGAAAAACTTGCAAAGTGATAAACCTAAGGAAGTGATCAACGCGATTGAATGGTTGGTGGCCAATCGCCCCAAAAGTGTGTCGTCTGATCGTTTGTATCGGTACGTGACGGAGTTGGTAGGGCATTCCAACGAACGGATTCGGGTAAAAGCCCTTGACATTGCCGACCAACTTAAAGTAAAGCTTAAACCTGCTCAGCTTCGCATGATGATTTTGCATGATGCTGAAGCCAGTGTACGGGAGAAAGCGGCATTTGTGTTGAGTAAAGATTCGGAATCGGCGGCGGTAGAGTTTTTGTACCACGACGATTTGGTGGTTAGAAAGGGGGCATTGCTTGGGTTATTGACCACCCATCCTGAGCAAGCACAGGGGCAAACCGCGCTCAAAGCGATGTTGCAAAGTGAGCAGGTGAAAAGTCAGTTGGCCGCCCTCGACATTGTAAAAGAATTGGGCTTGTCAACCCACAGTAAACTGATAGGTGACGCACTAAAACAGCCTGACCCCGCAGTGGTCATGTCAGCGATTGAGACAGCTGGAAGGCTGAAAAACCCAGCGCTGACTGATCAAGTAGCGGGATTATTAAATGAAAAAATATACTGGCGGCAAGCAGCACGAAGCTTGGCCAAACTAGAAGCGATACCCGTACTAGCTGCTTTAGAAACCTCGGCTAACTCCCTGACAGTGACCCAGCGGGTGATAGCTACGGCGGGACAGATGCAGTCGGAAGAAGCCCATGCTTTGTTGGTAGAAATGGTGCAACGCCCCGACGTGACGGTTCGAACTTCGGCTTTGCAGGCGTTGCGAAATTATCCCAATGCGCGAGGAAAGGCTGCTGTTTTTGAGCAATTACTGAAAGAAGAGTTTTTGTTGGCACAACGTTTATTGCACGCTAACAATGAAACAGACCTTGGCAATGACCTGAAAAATAGCCTTAACTACGAGCAAGAAGTGCTCATTCAGCGGATTTTTGGCTTGCTGATGCAACAATATGACCAAGAGGCGATTCTGAGCACGCAGGCAAGTTTATTGCACAGCTCGCGCGAACGCCGTGCCAATTCGCTGGAATTGCTTCAAAATGTGGTGCCTCGTCAGGTATATGCGAATTTACACGCGCTGCTCGACAACGTTGCCGATGCCGACAAAATTCGGATGATGGATGCTCAATTGGGAACATCTACGGTTACAGGTTCTATCAAAGACTATATTTTACAGCAAGGAACACGCTATTTTACCGATTGGACTATCCGATTGGCTTTGCGTGGTATCCCGCTCGAAACCCTATTTCAATACCCCGATTTACGCCTTATGAGTCATTCTTCTGCCACCGCTACGGTTTCGATTACGGAACGGGTTATGGTTCTAAAAAACACCGAACTTTTTGCCGAAACCCCCGAAAACGTCCTGAGTAGCATTGCGCCCATCATGCGCGAAGTTAGCTACCACGAAGGTCAAACGATCTTTGACAAAGGCGATTTGGGGACGAGTATGTTTGTGATTTATGACGGCGAAGTTGGCATTTACGATGGCAAAGTTCAGCTGGCAACCTTTGGTCGGGGAGATGTTTTTGGAGAACTAGCCCTGCTTGATACAGAACCTCGCTCGGCTGGCGTGGTAGCGCTATCAGATGTACAATTGTTCCGCATCGACCAAGGCGATTTTTATGATTTGATGGACGAACGCGGCGAAGTGCTTCGGAACATCATCAAAATTCTTTGCCAACGGATTCGCACCCAAAATACCAAGCTACGCCAGCTTTCGACGAAATAAAAAAACGCTGGGAAAAGCGTCGGGTTTTGAGAAACCCTCGACACGATAATCGGGTTGTGAGCAACCCTCCACACATTTAGATTGCTCACAACCCGACGAAATCAATCTTCTGTTTTTACACTTCCAACTCAAACTGAAAAGAAGTCAAAACCGACCCATTGATTTGAATATCAATCTGATGAGTTCCTGCGTATAATTGCCTGGTAGTCATGTTGGGACGAAAAACATGGCGCTTAGAAAGCGTTTGGGGCGCTTCGGGATGAAGGGTAAGCGTTTGTAATTTAAAGACTTTTTTGCTGGTCATCACTCCTTGCTTATTCTGAAAATACAGAATATAGTCCACCACGGCGGTTTTGGTTTCGGTGCTGCTTAGTTCAAATGAAAACGAAAGTGCGTCGCCTACTTTCACCCGCGTATCAAACTGCACAGCACTGAGGTTGAGGTTGGTGCTGTTTCCAAATCCTAACATACGCAGCGCTTCGGGCTGACCCATTTTTACCAATGTTCGCAAGGAATGTTTGGTCATAAAATTCATTTCAGCCTCGGTCTGCTTGCCCGACGATTGCCATTGTTTTAAGGTAGTTAGCACCAATTCAGGCTGAATTTTGGCAATATCATTGAGGTGATTAGCGACACTTCTTGTAACAAAGCGGGTTTTATCGGCATAAAGACGATGAAGAATGGGCAAGGCGTCTTCGGCGGCAATATGAATTTTTTGAGCCCACGGCAATTTAGGCCGACTCCCTTCGCTGCTAAGGCGCCGAACGTGGTAATTGGGGTCGTTGGCCCAGTTGAGGAGGGTAGCTAAGGTTTCTTGGGGAAAGGCATTGATAAAAAATCGAATAGAAAACTCGGCAGAAAAACGTTTGGTCATTTCTTTGATGGCTTCCAACGAGAAATGAAGCTGTTCGCGGGTGCAGCCATAATGCGCCACAAAGTCGCTGAAAGGGGCATAGATAAAATCCCCGAAGTCATTGTCGCTCAAGGTTTCGTCCAAAGGCGCGGGAAGTGCTTGAAGCAGAATGTTGGTAGCCTTTTGATAATCTTCGGGTAAGTATTTCCGAAAACACTGCCGAATGTGTGCGATGCGTTCTTTCAGTTCTAGTTGAGGAAAGGCTTTAAGGACTTCTTGTTGAAATAGTTCTTGTTCAAAAGCAGGATACACATTGGCGATTGAACGAGCGAGAAATGCCACCTTCGACGGGTTAAAAAGATGGTCTTTGAGGGAAAATTTTTCTTCCATGAGTAATTTGTTTTGTAAGGCTGTTGACCCTGCAAAGATACAAATAGCGGTGCTAAACCTCGGAAGAAATTGGCAAAATAGTGTCGGTTTGTACATTTAGAATGAAACCCACCCGAAATACATTGTCGATGCTAATGCGGGAGTCGTGCTGGAGCATTTTGCGGAGTTTTGAAATAAAAACGTCAAAACTGCGACCTAAGAAATAATCCTTTTTGCCATAAATTTTTTCCACCGCATCTTCACGGCGCAGGATTTGGTTTTGGTGCTGACACAGTAGTTTTAATACTTCGTTCTCGGTTTCGGTCAAGCGCCACGTTTCGTTTTGGTACGTTAATTCTTGCCGCGAGTAATCAAACACATACGCACCGATGGAAAACCGTTGGCTGGGCACGGCGGTAGCAGGGGAGACTTGCCGACGCAGTAGCACTTTGATACGGCACAGCAACTCGTCTTCGTCAAAGGGCTTGGTAATGTAATCTTCGGCACCCAACTCAAACCCTTTGAGTTTGTCGTCTTTGAGAGACCGTGCTGTTAAAAATAAGAATGGAGTGGTTGTTGATTTTGCTCGACAATGTTGTGCCAGCGTAAAACCATCCATGTTGGGCATCATTATGTCAAAAATACATAGGTCAAACGGGCTACGTTGAAGGGCGACAAGTCCACTTTCTCCGTCGCGGCACAGTTTTACTTCAAAGCCATTATCCTCCAAAAATTCCGTCAACAAAAAGCCCATGCTGAGGTCATCTTCTACCAGTAAAATGCGTTGTTTTTGTTTCATTTTCAGATGATTGTGGGTGTTAGTTAAGGCCATTGATGGTCAGACGGTAGTCAGACCATACTTTGACGATTTTTCACGGTCTGACTATCGTCTGACCTAGTCAAACCCTCGTTTGATACCGTAGGGAGATATACCTCAAACTTACTTCCACGATTTTCTTCGCTACTAACCCGCACAAAGCCGTTGTGCAGTTCAATCATACTTTTAACGTAGGACAATCCTAGCCCAAAACCTTTGGCAGCGTGCTTGTCTCCGTGATGAATGCGTTGAAATTTCTCAAAAATCATTTCTCGTTGATTCGTCGGAATCCCAATGCCGTTATCCTGAACCGCTATTATTACGCCTTTATCGTCGGTTTTAGCTGAAATCCGAATCAAGGGTCGTTCTTTGGTGTATTTGAGGGCGTTATCAAGCAAATTGCGGAAAACATTTCCCAAATGTTGTTTATCTCCAAAGATATAAAGGTCGTTAGGGACATCTTCGAGTAAGAGCGTAGCTTGGCGCTCGGCAATTGGCATGGACAAGCTATCAATGGCATTTTGGAGGAGCTGGCTTACCGATACGTGTTCTTTTTCGAGGGCGTAGTCGCCATTTTCAACTTTGGCCAACTGTAAAACTCGCTCTACTTCGTGCAGCAGTTGCTTGTTTTCGCGACGGATGATGTCTATTAATTGATTGCCTTTCAGTTCGCCGTGTTTTTTGGATAACATGTTTACGGCCAATCCGATATTGCTGAGTGGAGTTCGGAATTCATGGGCCATGTTATTGAAAAAATCAACGTTGGTTTGTAGCAAGCGTTTTTGTTTCATCAACGACCAGTTGACAAGTAATAGGAGTACTGTCACAAAAATCAAAATTATGACCGTAGCGAACATCATCAAGTTCATACTGCGAAGAATGAAGCTTTTTTTATTGGGAAAACTCATTCGTAGATACGCTTCTTTGCCTTTTAAAGATGGCAACGATACGACGGTTTGATAAACATCGGGTTGACATTGTTTGGTGGTCGAAAGGCTCAATTGGTAGTCCAAATCAATTTGATAGAATGCCAGTGTTTTGTTGAGTTCGGTTCGAAAATCGGGCTTATCAATCAATCCTGCGGGTAAATGATTGACATTGGCGAGGACAAGCGTTTCCGAGTTTTTGGCCATTGAACAATGACTCCCCGCGCACAGAGAACCGCCATCGTAGGTTTCGATGGTAGCACAAAGCGCCATTGACACACGCTGGTTAAAAATCTCTTCTGAGAGTTGCCAGGAGTGCCGCATCCAAATCAATTGAATTACTACCAGCGCAATTCCTCCCAGCGCCGACGCGATAAGAATGACCGATAGGTTGTTTCGTTGAATTTTCATAGAACAAATGTAACACCTAGCTAGAGAATAAACCCCTAAAATAACAACTTGATAACAAGTGGGTAACATCCCAATGACACCAAGCAAAGGGGAGGCTGCCGTACCTTTGTAGCGTTAAAACAATCAAATCAATTAATCATTCTTTAACGTATTTTTATCATGAAAAAAGTTCTTTTGTCTGCGTTGTTTTTGGTAGCTGTAGCAACGGCTGGAGTGTCAGCTCAATCAAGCCCTAACTGCTGCGACAAGTCGAAGTGTTGCAAAACTGCTTGCGAAAAAACAGAGGCTTGCGCCAAAAACGACAAAAATTGCCAAACATCTTGTGCCAAAACAGCATCGGCAAAACCGAGTAAACTTTCAAAATCAAAAGCCATTGCGAAATTGTAAGTTGATAGCTTGGTGCTAAAAAAACGCCACCCTGCGGAGTCTCCGTAGGGTGGCGTTTTGCTAAATGTAAGTGCAGAATGTGCTTTTAAGTAAGAAAGCAAAATTAGGGTGTTTGCCTTGGTGTAATTCGTTGACTTTGAACGGATAACAATTAACAGATAACGATTAACGTGTGCTTGAGTACCTAGCGTCTCATTAGCTTAAAACCAATGTCGCGGCCTTGGCCTTTGAACATCGCAAGGTTTATCCAAAAGAAAGCAAACTGTTCCATGAGTTGAAATTTATCATTTCCACCTACGTCGTAGCAAGCACCAAAACCCGCATCCAACGCTAATTGCGAAGCAATGGTTTTCCCTTTTTCTGAGTCACCCGCCACAAATGCGTCGATGGCGTGGTCACCATAAGTAGGGTCAAGCATGTTATTAAAGCCTGTGGTGTTAAAGCACTTCACCACGTCGGTGGTGGCGGTGTTGGCCAAAATGGCTTCCGAGGTATTGGTAAAACCTGCGGGGCCACGCCCCATCACGATGTTCATGGTGTCGATGATTACTTTGCCCGTGGTATTGCCCAGCGATTGGGCTACTTCTGGGGCCAAAGGGGCAGGCGTAGCGAGCACAATGATGTCGCATTGTTGGACAGCACTTTCGATGCTTGTAAAACGGTCTTCGCCGATTTGGGTAGCGAGCTTGATTGACTTGTCGCTTAACGGGAATTTGGCTCCCATCAAGACGGTATGTCCTGCACCGATAAACTTCTGAGCCAACGCCCCGCCGACGTTACCCGAACCGATGATTGCTATTTTCATATCTGTTTAGTTTTTTTAGAAAACAAATCCGTTTTCGGCTTCGATTTTAGTAGGTAAGTTACGTTCTTCCAGCATTTCTTTCAAGTCCCGCTCAATCATATTGCAAATAGACGTCATTGGAACGTCCGTAATTCGATTTTCAAATGGGTCTTCGTTGACTTCACCTACCTTTCCCATTACCCCAAATACGAACGAAACCAAGATACTCACGGGAATCATCAGCGCAGGAATGCCCATTTTATTGAAGTCGCCTATTAAAGAAAACGGAAGAATAACCATAAACACCACCATAAATAATTTAGTGAAAAAGTGGTATTGGCGCAACAGGGGCGTGTTTTTAATGCGTTCACAAGCCCCTTGGAAATTGTTGAAGCCTGCTAGTGTAGGTTCGAGACTAATGTTGTCAAATGCCCCTAAAATTTCTGAACGCATTCCTTCTTTGATACGAATGCCTTGATTTTGAAGTAAATAGTTGGGCTTGTTAGTTTTTTGGAGGAGGTGTTGGTACTCATGTTCTGACAATAAGTGTTTGACCTCGTCCCACGAATCTTGACGACGAAGGTGCAAGCGCAGTGCATGGGCAAAGGCAATCTGACGGTACATTAATTCCCTTTTGTAGTCATCGACCTGCTGTGAGGAGGCTTTGCCAATCGCGACGGCATTGTCGGCATTGGCGATGATTTGGCGGGCAAAAATTCGACTATTGTTAATAATACTCCCCCAAAGGGTGCGCGCCTCCCACCAGCGATTGTAGGAATTGTTGTTGCGAAAAGCCAAAAAAATGGCCAAGGCACTCCCTAAAATAGCTGCGACGGAAAAGGGTAAAACTACTTTTTCGAGGTGCTGATTGTGGTATAAAAAATAAACAGCAACGGAGAGGCCTGCCGAGGCAAGCAATTCGGTACGCATGTAACGAGCAACGGCAATAGGGTTAAATACTTTGCGTAGAATCATGATTGTTAAAATTCGTTTCGTCTCGATGAATTGAAGTTACCTTCTTGTTTTGAATCAGTCATAAGCCAGCCCAAAAAGATAGAAAAATGACCGAAAACGATATTTCTTACAAAATACGAGGCTGTATTTTCAAGGTGTTTAAAAATCTTGGACCTGGACTTTTAGAAAGTGCTTATGAAGTTGCTTTAATGTATGAGCTTCGTAAGGAAGGTTTGATGGTTAGTAACCAAGTAAATCTTCCCATGATTTATGAGGAAATGAGGGTGGATATTGCCTATCGCTTGGACATTGTGGTTGACAACAAGGTCATTATTGAACTCAAATCGGTTGAAAATCTTTTGGATGTTCATCACAAACAGGTCATTACCTATTTAAAGCTTTCAGGAATGAAACTCGGTATATTGGTGAATTTTAATACGGATGATATTTCAAAAAGCATTTTTCGAAAAGTCAATGGTTTAGCTTCTTAGTCCGCCGACTCTCGCAGATTTTTTCGCAGACTTCCGCTGACTGATTCTGCGCTGTTCTGCGGGTATTAATTCTGCATAATCAGCGGGTTAAAATTTTTCTACCCGCCGACTCACGCAGATTTTTTCGCAGACTTCCGCTGACTGATTCTGTGCTGCTCTGCGGGTATTTATTCTGCGTAATCAGCGGGTTAAAATTTTTACCACCAATTCAGCCGCAGCGGCACCCGAATTTTGTTGTTGACCCGTAATCAAATTCCCGTCTTGGATTGCGTATGATGAGAACGGAGCAGCTACTTTGAAAGTCGTTCCTGCTAATTTCTGAGCTTCGGTTTCGATGCGGTAGGGCTGAATTTTCATGCCCACGGCTTGGTCAGCAAATTCTTCTTCAGCATCGGCAAAACCCGTCCACGTTTTTCCTGCGACAATTAGTTCGCCGTTTGATTTTTTAGCTTCTAGCAACAACGTTGTCGAGTGACAAACGGCGGCACTTGGCTTACCCGCTTCATAGAAATCCGCAAAAAGTTTTTCTAGTTCTTGGTTGCCGCGAAACGTGTACATCGGGCCTTGGCCGCCCACCAAAAAGATAGCATCGTATTCGTCTGCCTTTACTTCGGTTAGTTTTTTGGTGCTAGAAAGCATTTCGTTGAACCACTGCTGCTGCATGTAGCCCAACGAAATTACATCGTGAGCAGAATACCCACTAGCATCGGCAGGATTTGAGTAAGTATCCATCTCCAATTTTCCACCTTCGGTCGATACTAGTTCTACTTCATAGCCCGCTTCTTGGAAAACGCGAAGTGGGTGTGTGAGTTCGGCTACCCAAAAACCAATGGGCCAACCTGTTTGTTGTGAGACACTTGGCGAACTGGCTACCATTAAAATTTTGCCCTTAGTAGGTGCGCCGTGGAAATGTACGTAGCTGTTAATTTCAGTAATCATTGTGAGGTGTTTTGGTCGTTTATTTGTGGGGCAAAATTGGGAGGCCAAGCACACAAAACCATGTGTACCACTTTTTTGTATGATACGCACTAAAAAGTATGTATAGAATTATGAAGATGTATGTTTATTTTTGAAGACAGATAGGTCTCGAATAAGCGTAATTGCTGCGCAATCAGTGGGTTAAAATTTTTTACCCGCAGACTCACGCAGATTTTTTCGCAGATTTCCGCTGACTGATTCTGCGCTGTTCTGCGGGTATTTATTCTGCGCAATCAGCGGGTTAAAGTTTTTCTACCCGCAGACTCACGCAGATTTTTTCGCAGATTTTCGCTGACTGATTCTGCGCTGTTTTGCGGGTATTTATTCTGCGAAATCAGCGGGTTCAAATAGTTCTACACTGACTAATTCAAAATGGGAGATTTTAGATACAACGGTAAAATGTATTACAATCCAGTAGAGTTCGCAATGGACCGAATTGGTGGGACCTGGAAAATGCCGATTTTGTGGCGGTTGAAAGACCGTGTTATGCGGTACAGTGAGTTACAGAAAGACATTCCGCATATATCGCAAAAAATGCTCACTACCCAACTGCGAGAACTCGAAGACGATGGATTTGTGGTAAGAAAAGTATATGCAGTTGTGCCACCCAAAACCGAATACACCATCACTGAACGCGGGCTCAGAGCTATCGAAGTAGTGAAAGTTATCAGAAACTATGGACTAGAACTGATGGATGAAATGGGGATAAATGATAAATGACTTTTTAAATAATAGCAGAAGGGACAAACCTCCGTTCACAGATTTTTGCCCCTTCAATGACTACTTTCTTACAATGGGTACCTGTAAATTAGTTGGACGGTTTTCGGGTTTGTCAAAGCCTCTCCCGTCCACATGTTTGCCCCCCATAAAGAGCATATCATTGTAGATGTAGATAAGGTCATAATCGCCTACTGTTTCACCCGCTTTTACCCCAAACAATGGAAATTCTTTTCCTTTGATGTCTTGCGTTACGCCAACTGCCCAAGTGTTTAGACCTTCTACGGGAGCAGAGTTGAGTTGGTCGGCAAACATGGGGTGTAAGGGAGTTACTTCAAAACCTTCATCCAAGATGTAATCAACCTCAAAAGCCCCCTCAGCAATTGGGTGGGCTTTACCCCAAATAGTGTGCCCTTTAAAGGTGAATTTTACCAAAGGAAGCTGTCCATAGGGGTCTGCTGAACTTAAAATACTTCCCTCAAAACGGTCATTGGAAAAATATTGAAAATTGCGCTGAACATAAAAAGGTTCAATTTTACCAGTGCCAAGTCTGTCTTCAAAAGGACGCAGTTCAGGCGAAATACTTACCCATTCGCCACCTTGTACGTACGTTTTAATCTGCTCAATTGTCATTTTTTGTTGATTTTAATGTTAGTTAATACGCAATTTTTGTGCTTGCTCGGTGGTTAATACCTGTTTCAACTCGGCCTGCCATTTGGCAACAGCTGCATAAATCACTTCTTTTTTTCGGCCTTGCTTGTAGGCTTCTTCATGCCCATTGGCTCTTTCGAGGTTGATTTGAAACACTTTTGTTTTTTGCTCCTCTGTCAGCGACAGTTTTTTTGCCATTTTTTCGGTAATGTGCTTTATCTTTTCTTCCTTATTGAGGCGGGAAAAGCTGAATGCCTTGAAACTGATGGCTGAGATGGCAAGCAGGGCCAGTCCGAGGATGATTTGCTTTGTTTTCATTTGTCTGTTTTTTAAGTTAACGCTACAAAACTCTTATATTTGTCTGTAAAAAATAAGTAGTCATATTTTTTATATATAGTACAAAAAAATAGACTAATGGAAGATAAGAGAAAAAACAAAGATTTTAACCCGAATGGTTGCCCTGTGACGCATTGCATGAACCTGATTGGGGGAAAGTGGAAGCCCGTCATTATTCATTTGATACGAAAAGACTGCAACCGTTTTTCGATGCTTCAAAGGGCGATTCCTGATATTAGTAAACAGATGCTCGTGAATCAACTGCGAGAATTGGAAGAAGATGGGCTGGTGGAACGCATTATTTATGCCGAAATTCCACCCCGTGTGGAATATAAAATGTCAGATTATGGCCAAACGTTAGTGCCCATCATTGATGCCATGAGTAAGTGGGGGTTGCAGGATATGAAAGTGGAGTAAAGAAAGCGGGTTAAACGTATTGATTAAAAAACAGCAACGTATCCGCAATGTGTTCTTCCCAATACTCCCACGAATGACCGCCTGAAAATTCTTGGTAGGTATGAGGTATGTTGTTGGCAGTTAGGTTTTTGTGTAATTCTCGGTTGTGTTCAATCAAAATGTCTTCGCTACCACAATCGAAACGAAAAGGAGGTAAACAGCCTTCGTTTTGGAGCAAATACTCCCACACGCCGTCTTGTTCCAACGCATCGGTTTGTAATTGGTCAAAGTCTTCCACAAACTCACCAAGCTGATTGAAATGGGTAATACTTGACAAGCCCGAAAACGCCCGAAATAAGTTGGGGTACTTAGCTCCCAAGCGCATTGCCCCAAAACCACCCATCGATAGCCCCGTAATAAAAACGGGCGACTCGTCCGTCGCTTGCGGGAACTGCTCTTTTACTACTTGTAGTACATCTTCTACAATCCAACGCTCATAATCGGCGGTTTTGTGGGGTACATAACCACTGCCATCCCCGTACAATCCATCAGACGGCATTACCAAAATCATGGGGGTGATTTGTCCTGCGTCAATGAGTTTTTGTGCCGTTTCGTGTACTTTTCCTTTTACTGCCCAAGCCCAGTGGCTACCATATACGCCGTGTAACAAAATGACAATAGGAAGCACTCCCTCCGCCTTTGATGGGGTATAAACGGTTAAATCTGCCCGTTTTTTCAACGCATTACTTTTCACGGTAATAAAGTGTAAACCTTGAAAAAAGGCATTTTCGGTCGTAAAAAATGAACTCATAGGGGTTGTTTTTAAAACACAATGACTCCTTTGGCATTCACGCCCGCGTGCATGTCGGCAAACGCCTGCGACAAATCACTGAGCGGGTAGGTACGGGTCACCATTTCGTCTAAAATCAAATCACCTTTGGCGTAGAGGTCTTGCAAAATGGGGAAGTCTATTTGTGGACGGGTCTTGCCGTACAACGGGTTGATATATACTTTATCCCATTCAAATAAATTCATATCAATCACAATCTCCTGCTCTATGCCGCTGACCTGAACGGCCATCCCCGCATTTCGAACCATCGCCAACGGTGCTGCTCCCAATTCTGGAATGGCGGTACATTCAAACGCATAATCGGCACCGCGCCCGTCGGTCATGGTTTTAACTACTTTGGACGCATTCACCAAGCCTTTGTCGGTTTTTTCGGCCAAAACCGTGTGCGTGGCGCCGTATTCTTTGGCCATTTCGAGGCGCAAAGGATTAATATCGACGGCAATGATTTTGCCTGCTCCTGCGATGCGTGCGCCTTGGATGACGTTCAGACCCACGCCGCCCGTACCCAATACTACCACCGATGTGCCTGGTTTTACCTTGGCGGCATTGACCACTGAACCGTAGCCTGTCATCACGCCACAGCCGACAATCGCCGCAGAGCTGAAAGGCATCTCAACGTGCATTTTGACGCACGCGGCCTCACGCACAAGGGTGTATTCGGACATGGTACCGAGGCTAAAGGCACGTTCAATCGGAATATCGTTGTAGGTGGTTGAACTGAAAGTCGCATGGCCTTCGCTTAGTCTATTTCCCGCCGTGACTGCCGAGTTACGTTCGCAAATGTGTTGGTTTCCTTCTTGGCATTGAAAACATTCGTAGCAGGGAATCGCCCAATTGAGCATTACTTTGTCTCCCACTTGTAGCGATTTTACGCGATTTCCTACTTTTTTTACGATACCAGCCCCCTCGTGCCCCATAACCAGCGGCTTCCCCCACGACTGCGAATCCCAATCGGTATGGCATACCCCTGCGGCCTTGATTTCTACCAAGACTTCATCGCCTTGCGGGTCGGCTACGGTGATATTTTGAATGGAAAAATGGCCGTTGCCATCGGCAACGGCGGCTTTGGATTGTAACATGGATTCGTGCTTTTTTAAATGTTGCAGCTTATCTCACGAATTAGTGCGCTTTCAATGCTTCACCCTCAAACTGAATGCCGTCCCAACCGTACTTGATAAAGTTGCGGATGTTTTGGTGGTCGGTGCCATCGGGGTCGCCGAGGACGTCTTTGTTGTAAAAATCACCAAAGCAGTGGAGGGTATCTTGTTGGCTTAAACCTGATATTTTGGCAAAAGAAAATACTTTGCACGAACCCGAGTTTTGTCCCACGGCATTGTAGGTGTCTCCGTTCTTGAATGCCGTAGGGGTAAACTCAAAATTTGCCTCAATGTGGGCAATCACTTCTTGAAAACTGACTTCGTTGGCTTTAATTTGATCTAAAATCATGGGTCTTTTTTTGCCACAAAGGTAGGAATTATACGGTCAGCAATTCCATCAAATCACGTTTTTGGCCCGATTCTAAGTTGATTAACTCAAAGCGTTTGGCGGAGGTATAAGACCCCATGTCGGTATCACTGTTGATAAGAACTGCCCCCATCAAAATCACGTATTTGCAGTTGTAGGTAGTTTTTGAAACCAATTCGCAAATGCGAGCGTCGATGGCTTCATAAATTACTTCGGTTGCCTCAAATAGTGGCGTTTTAGCAGAGAGAATCCGTTCTTTTTGTTTGAGTAATATCTGTTCAAGGGTATTCATTTGGTAATCCAAATCAGTGACATTCCCTTCCACAATTTGGTCGTTCATTAATTTGGCCAACGCTCCCTTCGCAGCTCCGCAGCAGCCGCTATTTTTGTGCTGACCAAAACGGTGAATTTCTCCAATAGTTCCTGTTTTAGTGATTCCGATGTGCGGGCCGTAGTAGATAAACACCGCGCCATCGTCGGGAACGTGGCTGGCAAAAGCGCCCATGCCCGTCAGTCCCGTAAAAGGAAACCCGTCTAGGCCACCCATTTTGAAGGGGCCGAGCAGTTCTTTCGTACGAGCAGGATATTGAATACTGTTGACGTCGTCGCTACAAACGCTGTCGGCAAGCATTACTTGTTCGGGTTCGAGGTCAAGGTGTTCTTCAATAAAATCAATAAAACGATTGACACTGTCGATGGTCGTAATGGCATTAGGATACCACTGACGGATGATTTTTAATTTTTCTTTCTTGAGCATGATTTTTGAGAATTTGGGTTATAAAACAATGTTATTTTGGGGTTGAATGGCGGGTGGAAGGTCAGTTTCTCCGAGCATTTCTCGCATGTCAATTTCGATGGTTCGGCTCATTTGTGAAATCGGAACGTCGTTGGGACTTCCTTCAAATGGGTTTTCGGTACTTTCACCCACTTGGTCGAGCGTGGTGTACATCCAGCAAATCAGAATACTAAACGGCACCACAAACCAAATCATGTGTCCTTGCAAGACGCCCGAAATGGTTTCGTTGAGTTTGTCAAAATCTTTGAGCATTCCGTAGGGGAGGAGAATGCAAAAAATCCGAATAAAAACGGTGTTGATGGTCGCAAACTGACGCGGATAGGGGAAGTTTTTGATGCGTTCGCTGCGGCCTTGCTGGTCGTACAAATCCTTGATAGCGCGTTGCATTTCAACAAATTGAATGCTGTCGATTTGGTGGTTGCGGTACAACTCCTTGATGGTTTTGCTTTGTAAGCTCAGCAGTTGAGCCGCCTTGTTTTTGGTACCCATGATATACGAAAGCTCGTCTTTCGAAAGGTATTTTTCCAATTCGCTTTCCAACGAGCTTTGTTTTTCAGGAACAGAATAATATTTGTCTTGGTACTCGAGGTTGTGCTGAAGCGACTGTGCTTCCCACGAGCGGCCATCGCGCATGGCATAGCGCAAGGCGGTTAGCCACGCAAAATGCCGATAAACCAGTTGTTTAGATTGTTGAGGATTGTCCAAAAAATCGCGTGCCATAACGCCCCACGCGCGGCTACTGTTGAGAATACTACCCCAAATTTGCCGTGCCTCCCAGGTTCGGTTGTAGGTTTGGGTATTCTTAAAACCCACAATGAAGGCCGTGGCAGTACCTAACAAGGCGACTACTGTCCAAGGTACGGCCAGCCATTGCAAGTTTACATATTCGTACAAAAGCACAGGTATGACGCTCAGAATGACGAATTTGAGGATGTTTTTTCGAGTCCAGATGAGAAGCTCGGCGGTTGAATATCTTTTTCCTGCGTGCATGGGGCTATGTTGGGTTTTGAAATGAGTTTACAAATTATTTTTTCCTCTTAATATAACCAAATTTTTGGGAGGAACATGGGGGTATAGGTAAGACGTGAGGGGATGATAGAAGTCATGTTTTTAGCTGACTATTGTGTCTGTTTTGATAAAGGAGAGTGACTACTTTCGGGAGTCTTACCAATCATTATACTCATGAAAGTACTTGTTGTCGGCGGAAATTTTGCAGGAGCAACAGCCGCACTCGAAATTAAACGTAAACTAAAAGAGAAAGCAGAAGTTACCCTCATCGACCGTAACGAGAATTTTATATATATCCCTTCCTTGATTTGGGTACCCACCAAGCGTCGTGAGGTGTCCGAAATTGTTGTTCCCCGAAAAAAAGTGTTAGAAAAACGCGGTGTAAAGTTTGTTTTAGATACCGCTACCAAAGTGATACCTTCCGAAAACAAGGTTGTTACTGAAAAGGGAGAATACACCTATGACCAATTGGTGATTGCCACTGGGCCTAAGGTAAAGTTTGACATTGCACCAGGCATTAAAGAACACACTTGCTACATCGGAACGCCTCCTGGTGCGATGGATACACGCGCCAAATTGGAGGAATTTAAGAAAAATCCAGGCTCTATTGTGATTGGAGCTACGCAAGGAGCAGGTTGCATGGGGGCAGCGTATGAGTTTTTGTTCAACGTAGAAAAATGGCTTCGCGAGCAAAATATTCGTGAAAAAGTAGATTTGTATTGGGTAACTCCTGAGCCATTTTTAGGCCACTTCGGTATTGAAGGAATGCCACTTGGAGAAGAAATGCTCAAGAAGTTTATGGAGATGTTCCATATCCACTACCGTACGGGAGTAGGGATTAAAGAAGTAACCGAAAAATCGGTGATTTTGAGTACAGGAGAAGAAATTTCTTCTCAGTTTAATATGTTTATGCCACCTTTCATTGGAGTTGATTTTATTGCCAATTCACCCGAATTGAACACCCCTGCCAACCATTTTATTCCTGTGTTGCCTTCGTATCGTCACGAAACCATTCCGAATATTTGGGCAGCTGGACTTACCGTTGACGTGAAGCCTCCTTTCCAACAAGGCTCTGTTCCATTTTCGGTTCCCAAAACGGGGTATCCAAGCGATGTTTCGGGTAAAATTGTTGCCAATAACATTGTGAAAACGGTTCGAGGTGAATCAAAAATGGAAGAATTGCCGTGGGGAAAAATCACAGGTTTGTGTATCATGGATGCGGGAAAAAAAGAGGTCATTATCTTCAGCAACACGCTCTTTAAACCAAGGAAGTTTGCCGTAATGATTCCTAACGTAATCTACGATTTTGGAAAAGTATTGCTCGAAAAATACTTTATGTGGAAACTACGACACGGTTTGTCGTACCTGCCTTAGTCGATTTGAAGGTTTCCTTATTTACGTTCCCATCGGTGTCTTGCAAAAAAGCAAGAAGTCGGTGGGAACGATTATTTAGAGAAGAATGCCTTAAACCAACCGACATTCTTTAATTTTACAGCCTACATTAAACTTCGTTCTGTTTTGCTGTTTAAAGATATTATCGGTCACGACGAAACCAAACGCGCGCTTATTCGCTCAGTTCAAACCAACCACGTCGCTCATGCTCAGCTATTTGACGGGCCCGTAGGCGGGGCAGGTATTGCGCTGGCTTGGGCGTTTGCTACTTATGTCAATTGCGAAGACCGACAGCCCGAGGATTCTTGTGGGCGGTGTCCATCGTGTATCAAAATGCGTAAACTCGTCCATCCTGACGTGTATCACATCTTTCCATTGCCTCGTACACCCAAAGAGGGCGAAGATTTGTTGGCCGAGCTTACTCCCAAATGGCGCGCTTTTCTGGAAGAACAACCTTACCGAACGTTATCCGATTGGTTGGCGTATATCAATGCCACGGGTAATCAACAGGGGATTATTCCTATTCGTGAATCACGCGGCATTATCAATAAACTTTCACTCAAAGCGTTTGAGGGAGAGTATAAAATTATGTTGTTTTGGCAGCCTGAACTGCTCAATACAGCGGCGGCCAATGCACTGCTTAAAATTTTGGAAGAGCCTCCCCAAAAGACGTTGTTTTTGCTCATTTCGAGCCAGTCGGATAAGCTGCTGACAACCATTATTTCGCGGACACAACGGGTAGCAGTGCGGGGTTTTGATGACGAAGAGGTTACTCAATTTTTATCCCAAAAAGGAATCGACGAGCGCCGTGCGCGGCAAATAGCGTTTTTGTGCGAAGGCAATTTGTCGGAAGCCATGCGCTTGACCCACGAAACCGAAGACGACCGCCATGCGTGGTTTGCCAATTGGATGCGGAAATGCTACTCGCGCGATTTTGGGGCTTTGGTGAAGTTGGCGGATGAGTTTGATGGTCTTGGAAAAGAAAAACAAAAAAGGATTTTTGACTACACTCTCAATCTATTTCGTGATTTGTTTTTATGGCAAAACGGCGTGGAAGATTTGCTTCGTTTGCAAGATGAAGAACTGGGTTTTGTGCAAAAATTTGGGAAAGCAGTTGTACCTGCTTCCATCGAATTGCTCATTCAAGAAATGACGGAAGGGTATTATCACCTTGAGCGAAATGCCCGCGCTAAAGTGCTTTTTTTGGACATTTCACTGACGGCTGCTCGAACGATGCGAGGGTAAAAACTGGGAACTAAAATGCAGTTTGTGGGCTGACGAAAAAATGTCCAATATCAACGGCTCACCTGTGTTGGTAGCATTGTCTAACAAACGACCCTTTTTGACCATTTGTAATAAGTTCAGAAATGGCTGGTCTTCTTCGTACGCCTTTTTTATTTTTTTGAGCGTAAACCAAACGAGTTTATCATGAAATGTTTTGCTAAAAAAGTACGTTTGAGAAGAGCCTGTATCAGACCAATCGTGCCGCGCAAAAAGCCATAATTCTTCCTTGGGTAAAGACGATGTGGCTTCATAACCCAAAATTTCGAGCAAATAGCCTTCTTTATAGCACCAATCAACCCCATTTTCTCGGTATCCAAATACATCTTCCAAACTGTAGTTGTAGGTCGAATCGGGGGTGGTTAATTTCATTCGAGTCATGCGAGGAATGCGCAAATGATAGCCTTTGGCATCGTTTGAAAAGCCATTGGTGAGGCGTTGATGGATAAAATCATCAAAGGTGAGGTAAATGCCGTTGGTGTTGTTTGCCAATTTACTTTGTGCAAAGGAAGTCTCAATGGACAAAACCCCAAACGCCCCTAACAATTGAAGAAAAATAAATAATCGCTTCATTAAATTTTGGCTCCTTCTTTGATGTCCTCTCGTGCGTTGACAATAATTTGACTTTCTGGTGTAAGGCGACCGAAAACTTCGACTTTTTCGCCCGATTGTTGCCCACGTCTGACGTCAACGAAACGGGTTTGGCCATTTTCGACGCAGATAACGTATTGTCGTTCGGTGGAAGTGATGACGGCCGAGGTGGGTACAGATAAGGCGTCAGGCGAACCGTGGGTGTCTAAAATTACTTCGGCAAACATTCCTGATTTAAAGGTGCTTTTTTCGTTTGGAACGTCAATTTCGACAGTTTCGGAGCGGAATTGGTCGTTTAAGTCACCCGAACGCCGACTGATTTTTCCTTGAAAAACCTTGCCAGGCAAGGCACTAACGGTATAGCTAACGGTCTTGCCTTGTGTAAGTCCAACACTGTACGATTCGGGAATATCCACGACTAGCCTCAAGCGGCTGTGTTGTTGTAGTACCAACATCGGACGCTCCATTTTTGCCCCCGAACCCACCAATGTTCCAGGGTGAACGTTCCGTTCGGTAATGACGCCGTCGAAAGGGGCGCGCACCGTTAGGTAGTCCCTGATTTTGGTAAGGGCTCTAAAATTGGCTTCCTCGCCTAAGGTAGATGCGCTGTCGGCCATCATTCGGGCACGTGCAGCCTCCAACTCAAGTGCGGCTACAGAGCCTGCCACCTTGCTACTGGCTTTCAGCCGCAAATAGTGTTCTCGACTGGCGGTTAGTAAGGCGTTGGCTTTAAGGTTATTGGAGCGAGCTGCTATTAACTTCTCCTCTGATTCTGGCGAGTCTAATACCATTAAAATTTGACCCTTACGGACTAAACTCCCGCGGTCAACCAGCACTTTTTCTACAAAACCGTCGGCTTTTGGATAGATGTTTACTTCCTGATAAGCCCTAAATTCGGCAGGCAGTTGCACAACTTCTCCTACTTTGTCTTGCGACACCCGCCCGAGGGTATAAGTGGGTTGTACCTTTTGGGTTTTGGCCTTTTGCGGTGGTAATGAGGTGGATTTGGACGACCGAAAGAGGACGAAGCTTACGAAAGCAATAAATACGGCTAAACAAATAAATAGAATGGTTTTCATTGCTATTAATGAACTAAAGAATGATGAGTGATGGATGTGGTTTCGGTAATGTCAGCATCGGGAATTGGTTCAGAGTCAGGCAGAAGCGACGGGTTGCCGAAGGAGGTTTTTTGTTGGAGTAGCACATATACTTGCGGAACAATGTAAAGTGCCGCAAAGGTGGAAGCAATCAATCCACCGATAACCGCTCGGCCCAACGGTGCTACCTGCTCACCTGCTTCGCCCATTCCTAACGCCATCGGCACCATGCCCGCAATCATCGCAAAACTGGTCATAAGCACAGGGCGGAGTCGAATCCCAACGCTGTCGATGGCGGCTTGTTTGGCATTGTGGTACAGCATACGAAGTTGTTCGGCATTCGTAACAATTAAAATGGCGTTGGCCACCGAAATCCCAACCGACATGATGATGCCCATGTATGATTGTAGGTTGAGGGTGCTGCCCGTTAACAGTAATAGTCCAATGGCTCCCACTAACACAGCGGGAATCGTTGATAAGACGACAATAGAAAGTTTAAATGATTGATAATTAGCCGCCAATAATAAAAATATGGCCAAAATCGCGATGGCAAGCCCCTCTTGTAAGCTTTGGAGGGTTTCGATAAGCAAAGACGACATTCCCTTGATTTCGGTAAGAAGTCCTTTCGGGGTATCGCCTAGTTCGGCCATTGATTTTTCGACGGCTTTGGTGGCATTCCCCAAATCTTTGTGGTGGATGTTGGCCGAAACGGTTACAAAGCGCCGAGGGCCTGTGCGCGCGTATTCTCCTGGTAAAGTATCCATTGAAAAAACAGCCACGTCCGACAAAACGGGCCGAACCTGCCCCGCAACCAGCGGAATTTCTTTTAATTGTGTAAGGTTGCTCATGGCATATTCGGGAATTTGTACCTGTACCTGATACGTATAGGCCGACTGTTTATCGAGCCATTGGTTTTTTTCGGTAAAACGGCTAGATGAGGTGGAGGCTGTAACCGAACGAGTGACGTCCTGTAGAGATAAGCCCATCAAGGCCAATTTTCGGCGGTCTAAGCGGATATTAATAACAGGAAATTTGAGCGGTTGAATGATACGAACGTCGCGCAAAAAAGGCACATGAGCCAGTTGAGTGACTAGCTTGTTGGCGTAGCCCTCAATTTGTTTCATGTCTCGTCCTGCCACTTGTACTTCGATGGGAGTATAAGCGCCTTGGCTCATCAATTTTTCGGTCAGGTCAGCAGGCTCAAACGACAGGGTGAGGTCGGGCATTTTTTCTGCCACGGTGGTTCGCAGCTGTTCCTTAAAATCCTGCATATTGACATGGTAGTCGTTGTTTAGGGCTACTTTAATCACCGCATCGTTCGACCCGCTAGTGCTTACGTAGAGGTTGGTGGTTGCATAATTGGTAGGAACGACCCCCACATAAGCCGACGAAACGGCAAGGTTGCCTTCGGAAACCTCATCGACGGCCTCCAACAGTTTCTTTACGCGTTCTTCGGTGCGTTCGAGCCGCGTTCCGTCGGGGGTTTTCATCCGAATCACCATCTGTTTACCGTTGATTTGCGGTAACATGTCTTTCCCAATGAACATAAAACCAAGCCCTGCCAATACCAAAACCAGCACAGTATAGCCCGTCACCATCCAGCCGTTGAACCTCAGTAGTTGCTGGGTTTGTTGAATAAATCCATTTTTTAGGGAATCAAAAAAGCTGGGTTTTGCTTCAAAATCAGGGCCTTTAGGTTGGTGGTGGACTTTGATTAAATAATTGGAAAGAATCGGAACTAAGCTTTGTGCCAAAAAATACGAGACGGTCATGGCAAAGCCAATCGAAAGCGAAAGCGGCAAAAACATGGCCTTGGGGACGCCTGTCATCAGAAAAGAAGGGGCAAAAACCGCCAAAATACACAACAGAATCAACAACAACGGCAAAGCAACCTCTTGGCAAGCTTCAAAAATAGCCTGCTTTTTAGGCTTGCCCATTTCTAGGTGTTGGTGAATGTTTTCGATGGTGACCGTGGCCTGATCTACCAGAATACCAATCGCCAAAGACAGGCCAGACAACGTCATAATATTGATGGTCTGACCTGCCAAATTCAACAAAAAAACAGAAATGGTTATCGATACAGGAATAGTTAAAATGACAATCAAAGAACTGCGCCAATCACCCAGAAAAAGCAAAACCATCAGGCCCGTAAGAATGGCGCCAAGCCCACCTTCAAACAAAAGACTTTTGACGGCATTGATTACAAAAATTGACTGGTCAAACTCGTACGAAACCTCGATGTCGTCGGGCAATAGACTGCGCATTTCGGGCAATTTTGCCTTTAATTTCGTAACCACATCCCAAGTAGAGGCATCGGCTGTTTTTACGACAGGAATATAGGACGACCGACTTCCGTTGACCAACGCATAGCCCGCCGTCACGTCTGAGCCGTCTGAAACGGTGGCTACGTCCTTCAAAAAAATGCTGCGGTGGCCTTTGGTAACAATCGAAATTTGGTTAAAATCTTCCACCTTGTCTTCGAGCGAGTTGAGGGTGGTGATGTACGATTTGTTTTCTACCCGAATATTTCCCGACGGCGTCATGACATTGTTGGTGGCCATAGCATCTACGACCTCATCGGGCGACACATGCAGGCTGCGAATTTTCTCGGGGTTAAGGTTGATGACAATCGTTCGGGAATTGGTACCAATTGGCGGGGGCGCTGAAAGTCCAGGAATGGTTGAGAAAAGGGGGCGAATGCGGGTAACGGCCAATTCGTGGATTTCTTTCAGCGCCCGCGTTTTGCTACTAAAGACTAAATCGCCAATCGGTACCGACGACGCATCGTACCGCACTACTTGGGGGGGTAAAGCACCTGGGGGAAAAAATTTCATGGCACGATTTACCTGAATCGCCACTTCGGCCGCCGCTTGGGCCATGTCAGTGCCTTCGTAAAACGCTAATTTGACAATCGTCAGTCCTTGTACACTGCGACTTTGGATTTCTTTTATACCCGACACATACAAAAACTGGTCTTGCATACGTGTCGCAAAAAAACCTTCCATTTGAGCAGGCGACATCCCTCCGTAGGGTTCGATAACGTAAATCACGGGGGAGTTAAGCTTGGGAAAAATATCAATGGGGATTCTGGTAGAGGCCAAAATGGAAAAAATGAGCATTCCCCCAATGAGCACGAGTGCGGATAATGGACGTTTTAATGAAGTGGATAGGAGCGACATAACGACAAATGATGGGGGCTATCGGTGTTTGAAAAGCTTAAAAAATGAGTCAAAATCGTTGGTAACGTACGCTTTTTGTAACAGCAGAGCGACCGAACGATGCTGCGTCGCTAGGTAGTCTTTCTCAACCGACGTCAGTAATTGGAGGGATTCACTTAGGCCAAGTATGTTATCTAAACCATTTTGGTAACGCGACAAGCGTTGCTGATACACATCAGAGGCGGCACGAAGCGAACTCGAAAAATCGTGGAGCTCGTGTTGCAAAACAGCCAATACCGAATCGGCTGTCGTGGAGATGTTTTGCAATTGGAGTTGTTCGGATGCTTGTTGGAAATTCGCTTCCTGAACGCGGTATTGCTGCAACCGAATACGGTTGGCTACCCGCCGAAAATCCATCAAATTGACTGTAATGGCCAGCCCCGTTAGGACATTGGCGCGGCTATACACCAAGCCTGCGGGCAGCGGGCCGTACTTATTTTCCACATTGATACTTGAACCCCGTGCCGATGCAGCGGCTAAGAAGGACACCCTAGGCATGGCCGCTTTCCGAATGACGTCTATTTCTGCTGACTGCCTCCGTACGATGCTTTCTTGGTATTTCAGTAAGGGATGATTGGCCGAAACGTCGGTTGGGCGAAGACTTTCCAAAGAAGATTGAATACGAAGTGTGGTGTCTATTTTCAGGGCATTGACGGGCTTGCCCGTGAGCGTGGCCAGTCGTATTTGGGCTTGGTAGTAATTTTCTAATACCTGACGATACGCTATCTGTGCTTTTGATACTTGTACCCTTACGAGCGAGGAGTCTAGCCCTGCTTTGATGCCATTGTTGACAAGGTTGGTGATGATTCGTCGGACGGTATCAATGCGGGCAATGTTCTGCTGTTCAATGCTTAACTGCTGCCCAAACCGAAGCATTTCTAGGTAGGTTCCGATGACCAATTGCTGTAATTGAAACTTTTCTTTCTCCAGAATGGATTCCCCCACCACTGCTTCGGTACGAGCAAGCTGGTCTTCTGATTTGTACCTGCCAAAATTATAAATCTCCCAATCCATGCTCGCTAGGGCAATGTTTCCCGAAGCTAAGTCCATACGATTGACACCTCTTCGAGCGCCAGAAGTGGGGACAATAAGCCCAAGTGAAAAATACGAACCCGACATGCCATTGGCGGTGCCTAGGTCTATTTGATCATGCAACCGTACGTTGGGAAGTCGGTTTTCACGCATCACAGCGGCATTGGTTCGGGCGGCATCTAAGGCCGCCCTTTTTGCAGCAATGGTGGGATAATGTTGTATCGTCAACTCGATGGCTTGTTCTAATGTAAGTGTCTGGGCATGAAGGCTGTTTGCGCTGAATAGCACAAGCAAAAAAGCAAAATAGTGATAAAGACGACCCGCTATCATGTGTTGGTTAAAGGTAAATGGTGTTGGTAAATTGGCGCACTTACAACGATTTCCCAAAGTACGTACCCATTCCATTAGAGGCTAATTAGACAATTATTAGAATTTGATTAAAAACCCATTCAAGGGGATAAATTGGTTACTTTAGCGGTATTAATGAAGTTGAAAAACCATGCCATAACGTGTTATGAATGTATTAGTAGTAGAAGACGACGCGGAGCTTGCCCAGTTCATTCAGAAAGGCTTACACTCAGAAGGAAACTCCGTAACGTTGGCTTTTGATGGGACAATTGGCCGAAGTTTTGTCAATGACCATCGCTTTGATGTGGTTGTTTTAGACGTAAGTCTTCCTGGAATGAACGGCTACGATTTGTGTCATTATATCAAACAAAATTGGCCAGCTATTCCCGTTTTATTACTCACGGCTTTGGGTAGCTTAGATAATAAAGTCGCTGGTTTTGAGGCAGGTGCAGACGATTATTTGACAAAACCTTTTGCTTTTAAAGAATTATTGTTTCGACTTAAAGCGCTTTCTCGCCGCCATTCTGTTCAGCCAATGGTACCCAAACGCCTCGAAGTAGCGGATTTGGTGCTTGATACCGACTCGCATCAGGTGTGGCGAGGAGGAAAGCGTATTATCCTTACGGCACGTGAATATGCGCTACTTGAATACCTACTGATAAACCAAGGACGCGTTATGAGTCGGGTGAATATTCAAGAGAATGTCTGGGATATTCATTTTAACACCAATACCAACGTGGTGGATGTCTATATCAATTATTTGCGTCGAAAAATTGATACCGAAGAACCGAAGTTGGTACACACTGTTTTTGGCGTAGGCTACATGATAGGGCTAGAACCATGAGAATTAAACAGAGAATAACCATCGCATTTGGTCTATTGGTTGCGACCCTCCTTTTTTTATTTTCACTTTTTATCTACCAAGCCTACGAAACCAACCGCCGTTCGCTGATGAAAACCCGTTTGCAGCGAAGAGCGCTTGCAATTCAGTCGTATTTCAAAAGCCGAAATGAGTTCTGGCAATCCAGCTATTTGACGCTGCTCGATCAGCATGAATCATTGTTTGATTCAAAAAACAAGCGGGTATATTCGACTTCGGAAGCATACGTCCCGTCGGCCAAAATACTTCAAGAAGCCCGCAAGGGAGAGGTTTATTTTAGTTACAACACTTCCACTTGGGAATACCCGATGGAAGGGGTAGCCCTTTCGTTTATCAATAAGGGAGAAAAGTACGTTGCAATCGTCACGGCCTATGATTTGACGGGGCGACAAACGGGAGATAACCTCATCTTGACTTTAATTGCGGGCAACAACATTGCGCTGGTCATCATCGTTTTTGTGGGTTTTTTGTTTGCCCAACGGGCCATGCAACCTTTTGACCGATTGATTCGGCAAATCAATGGGGCGAGTGTAAATGACTTCTCGTTTCGGTTGCAATACGACAATACAAAGCCCAACGAGGCGAGTTATTTGGCCGACGCCTTCAACTTGCTGTTGAATCGGTTGCAGCAATCAATGCGTAGTCATGAGCATTTTATTCGTTATGCCTCGCACGAAATTCGGACACCATTGACGGTTGTGAAGGGAATGTTAGAAACAAGTTTGGCCTACGATAAATCGCTGGCAACTACCCGCGAAAGTACCGAAAAAGCCCTCGTACGTTTGGAAGGTGCCATCGAACTGGCAACGGTGCTGTTACAGCTGACCGAAGTAGAAGGTTTAAAAGACAGTCGTTTGCAAGAGGATATAAATGTTGTCGATACCATTTTGGATACGATGGGGTATTTTCAGGAAAAGTACCCATCGCAACTTGTTGACCTCCAATTGAGCGATGCCTTTATTGAACATAGTTCTGTCATTAAAGTTGTCGGAAATAATAGTTTACTCCGAACAGTTTTAATCAACATCATTGACAATGCGTGTAAATATTCTGCGCATCAGCCTGTTTTAGTTCAGTTAGATTATCAACCACAATGGACTGTTATTGAGGTGGTAGATAAAGGTATTGGCATTCCTGAGTCTCAGCTTGATGAGGTTTTTTTGCCAATGATGCGTGCTGAAAATGTAGGTGACATCAAAGGATTTGGATTGGGACTTACCTTGGCGAATAAAGTGATGACCATTCACCAAGGTAAGTTAGAAATCCAATCCGTCCCGAATCAGGGAACAACCGTGTCGCTGAGTTTGCCCACTTCTTTGTTAAAGGTTTAACTCCTTTTCTTTTGACGTTCGCTAATTGCTTTTATACGAAACTACCCCCTGCTGATTAATCCCAAAGAAGAGGAAATTAGTAACAGAAAGAACACTGCGAACTTCGCCTTGCAACATAAAGCCTGAGCGAGCCTGCGGAACATAACTGAATTTCCCCTGGCCGTTGTTGTGTAAAAGCACCCCAAAATTGGCGTCGTAATGTCCAAAGCGCAAGCGAGTATGCAATTGGTTTCCGCAAAGCAGCAGGTCTTTTTTACCGTCTTTGTTATAATCCAAAGCTACCAACGCATGAACAGGCGATGCTTGGACTTCGAGCGGAAGGGCTTGTGGAGCAAATTTACCGTCGGCACCACGGATAAACAAAGTAGTGGCAAGATGAGTGGCTTCCAAATGCCCCGCACCACTCAACTCCGACGAGTCAAAAACATCTTGCAGTGTCGCGTCGGCGTACGTTTTGTAATCGGTATAGCGCTTGCCCATAATCGGAAGTTGTCCAATCAACTCATCACGCGTGACATAAGGGTAGCTTTTCCCTTGGATGTAGGTACACAAAATGGGGTCAATTCGGCCGTTTTGGTCAAAATCTTTGAAGTACAATTCGGCAGGTTGTTCTTTCGAGGCTTTTACTTGCGAGTTTAGCCCCAAATTCCCCACAACCAAATCCATTTTTCCGTCGCCGTTGAAATCATCCACCAACAATTTGTTCCACCAACCGCTGTATTTTTGGTCAAAATAGGCATCCGTTTTGTTCTCCAATTTGCCATTGACGTTTTCAAACACCGTTACGGGCATCCATTCGCCCACCACAATTAGTTCAGGTCTTTTATCACTGTTGAGGTCAAGCCAAACGGCATCCGTTACCATACCCATTTTTTTCACTTCAGGAGCTATACTAGCTGTTACATCTTTAAAAGTAACCCCATTTGAGCCGCCAATAGGGCTGAGTATAAAACTTTGCGGAGTCTCAGGATAACTTCCAGGTACCACTCGCCCACCTACAAACAAATCAGGTTTTCCGTCGCCATTCACATCTGCTACCCGAACGCAGCTTGTGCTTACGGGCATTGAAGGAAGTGCGGCGGCGTTTTTGGTGAAATTTCCTTGGCCATCGTTTAGGTAAAGGGCATCTTGCAAAAGCGGGTCGTTGGGCTGAAAATTGGCATAGCCTCCGTGGCAAACGTACAAATCAAGGTCTTTATCGCCGTCGGCATCAAAAAACACGGCGTCCGAAGCATCGCTTTTCGCATCCATTTCAAAAGCAGGCTGGGATTTTTTTGCAAAACGCGGAGCTGCGTCCGAACTGCCTTTTTGTTGTAAAAACAAGGCCCCTGCTTGCCCGTTTCCACCTCCCACAAAGACGTCTTCGAGGCCATCGCCATTCACATCGCCTTTGACAAGACACGGCCCGACGTACGATTGTGGGTTGACCATCAAAATCTGACGTTTGAAATCATTGAAGCCTGTTGAGGGTTGTTGGTACGCAATGGACGAGGAGGTAGGTTGAAAAAGCGGCGCGGGAGCGGTAGTCTTAAAAGGATTCAACGTCGCGTCTTTCTCATTCAGCGTTAGCCATTGGTCACCTTTAAGCTTGGTAAGACGCTGTTGTTTGCCGTTGGACCAAGTCACGTGCAGCGAATCAACGGTGGCGTTTGTCCCTAATCCAAAATTGAGCACACCCGACACGCTCGACTGATACCCACGCATGGGCATTTGTTCGAGGTACTGAGGTTGGCCTTTTTGGAAAATGGTCACTTTGGCACCGATTCCAAAACGGTTGTTTTCTGAACCAGCCAAACTGATTTTGAGGTAGTGGTTTTGGAGTTTTTTGTTGGCGTCGTTTTGATAAATAAAAGCGGGGGCGTTGATGTTATTAACGACCAAGTCCAAGTCGCCATCGTTGTCCAAATCGGCATATACCGCACCATTGCTGTTGGAATGTTGACCCAATCCCCAAGCCATACCAACGTTTTTGAAGGTCAGGTCTTTGTTGTTTTTATAGGCATAATTGACCACGTTCGAGGCGGGCATCTGTTGCACGAGCTTCATCACGTCGTCGCGGGTTACGTTGGTCGCATTTTGCTGAAACTCATTCATGTATTTCAGAAAATCGAGGTTCGTATAGTCGCGTAAGTAGCCGTTGGTAATGTAGAGGTCTTTCCAGCCGTCGTTGTCATAATCGGCAAACAAGGCGGCCCAGCTCCAATCGGTGTTGGAAATCCCCGCCATTTGGCCGATTTCGGAAAACCTCACCCTGCCCTCTCCTTTCAGGCGAGGGTTCAATACCCCTTCTCCTGAAAGGAGAGGGGGGCAGGGGGTGAGGTTAAGTTGCAACATATTCCGCATAAACTGCTTTTGAAAACCCGAGCGCACGGTCATGTCAAACTTTTCGTAGTTGTCGGGGGCCATCAAGAGTTTTTGGCGTCGATTTTCTTCGGGCAACATATCGAGGGTGAAAATATCGGGTAAGGCATCGTTGTTCACGTCTGCTACGTCATTCCCCATCGAAAACTGCGAAATATGCCCCATCGACTGCCCAAGTTGGTCGTTGAATCCTCCTTTTTGGTTGTTGATATAGAGGCGGTCGGGGATAGTATAGTCATTACTTACGTAAATATCAGGCCAACCGTCTTGGTTAAAGTCGGCGATTCCCGCCCCCAAACCATACGACAGCGGTGAACTATTGATGCCCGATTGGGTAGTAATGTCGGTAAACCGTTTGTTATCGTTCCTAAAAAGCCGAGAGCCACTTACCTCATCATTCATTTTTATCCATTCGGCACTATTGGATTCATTCAGCACGGGCAACGATTTGATGTTGTGGTTGAGCAAAAACAAATCCAAATCGCCATCGAGGTCGTAGTCAAAGAAATACGCGTTGGTGCTTGATGCCATGCTGTTGAGACCATATTCAGCGGCTTGTTCTACGAAGGTAGGAATGCCTTGAGCGTTGTTACCTTGGTTGATAAACAGTTCGTTGGCTTTTTTCTCAGGCATCAAATTGCCCGAGTGACACACGTAAATATCCAATCGCCCATCGCCGTTGACGTCGGCCATGGTCACACCTGTTTTCCACGGTCCCGAGCGCCCAGCAGCTCCCGACGGAAGCGTAATGTCCTCAAATTTCATGTTGCCACGGTTGAGGTACAGTTTATTATCGCTCATGTTGGCCGTAAAATACAGGTCTTCGAGCTTATCGCCGTTGAGATCGCCCACGGCCACGCCACCGCCGTTGTAGAAATATTCGTACATCAACACGTTGGTATTGAGTCCTTCGTTGATGATGTTTTGAAAGTCAACCCCCGTTTGCTCGGCGGTTAGCTGCGTAAAAAGCGTGGGTTCGTTGGATTCTTGGGCGCTTTGATTGTTGGGAGAATTGGTACAACCGCCAAGGAAAAGGGCAACACAGGCTATATAAAGAGTAGATGTTAGCTTCATAAAAAAGTGGAAATCGAAGGTAAACTAGGTGAATTGACGACAAAATTCAATAATATCTTTTAGGTCTTTTTCATTTCTAAAGTCGGGTCTTTTTTCTTGTAAGTAATTCGTAATCTGTTTTTTATACTTAGGGAGTATTTTGAAAAGCGATGATTTTGACGCTTTGTAGCAACTGTTGTTTTTGTCAACAAAGTAATAAGTAGTGTTTTTACTAAAGACAACATCGCCTTTGGGGTCAAGCTTTTGGATGGAGCCGTTTCTGTTGGAAAAAATAGTGAATGTTCGTATGGAAGAGACTCCTGTTGATTGTTGATATGCCCCAATTTTTTCCAGATTAGCTAACCTAAATTGCTGTTTTCTACCAAGCCGAACGGACGAAGAATCGTTGGGTTCGATGAACAAGTAACCATATTTGGGGGCAAAAACAAAAGGTTGTTTCCCTACAATAATCATCTTAATAAGTTGCTCATTGGTGAGTGATAGAGTGTCATTTTGTGTCCCTACAAAGTGAATCTCTCCTAAAAGCAAGTTATAGTTAAGCTGGGCGTTTGTGTTATTTCCATTATAAAAAATAACTCGTCCTGGTTGAAATTGTGGATAAAGATATTGTACCGAGTTGGGGATTGCCTTTTTGGGGTCTTCGCCAGCTTTTACCTTAAAAAACTCTTGGGCCTTCATTGGGTGAATGAAGTACAGCATTACTATTACTAAAGATAAACAAACTGCCTTCATGGTCAAGCTCAGATTAAGTGGGTTAATTTATTTTTCGTAAAATACTTCTTAGTACAATAAGAACGTGGTTCCAAAGCGTTGGTAAAAAGCCAAAGTGTTTTGATAGAACATTGAACCTGTCAATGAGTGATTTTCGGTGTTTTTGTACCGAAATGCCTCCCGTGAGGTATTTACACAAAACAAATTCTACCAAGTAAGTTTGGTGTGATTTTTTTAAGATGTCAATTTCCCAGCCGATATCAGCACTAAGATTTTGTACATTGTACAATGGAGCCAAAGCCCTTTTGGCAATAAAAGCCTGATGGCATACTTTCATCCCCAGGGCCATGTCTTGCCAAGTAAGTTGCCGAGGCAGACTGTGGGGCGTCACTTGGGAGCGAAGGCCAACGGTGGAGCCATCGTTGTTTACAAACAAAGCGTCGCTGTAATAGACATCGGCTTTTGCGGATAGCAGCGGAAACAAGCGTGCAAGTACTTCATTGTCATGTATTTCGTCGCCTGCGTTCATAAACCAAACGTACTCACCCGTTGCCAATTTTAGCCCTTTGTTCATGGCATCGTACAAGCCTTTGTCGGGTTCCGAAACAAGCTTATTTATGATTGAATGATACGACTGCGCGATGGCCAACGTAGTATCTTTTGACGACCCATCCACGATTATATATTCGAGAAGGGAGCGTTGGTCGGGAGCAAGAGAAGCCAAGTTGGCAGATATACTTCTGAGGGTGCGTTCTAAAAAAGCTTCCGCGTTATAAGTAATGGTAATGATAGACAATAGCCGCGTCATGAAACGTACATTTTCTCAAAAATAAAAGAAAAAATCTACCTCTAAAGCAGAGGTAGATTTTTTCAAATAGGTAACTGCTATGAAATATCCTAGTAACCAGGGTTTTGAACCAACTTGCTGTTACGGTTCATTTCATCGCGGTGAATTGGCAAATAATACATTTTGTCCAACCAAGCACGGTTTTCTTTACCTGGGTCGATTTCAAATACTTTGTATGTGTAATCGTAGCTAGTTGGGTCGTACTTGTAAATTGTCACAGTTTTACCTGCTTTCAATGTACCTGTTACGTTGATACCGTTGGCTTTACGTCCGAGGGTTGTTGGAGCAATCATCCAACGACGTGTATCGTGGTAGCGTTGTTCTTCCATGTACATTTCGATACGCTTTTCGTTGCGGAAACGCTGACGAAGTGCATCGCCCGACTCAGTAAGTGCTGGCATACCCGAACGGAAGCGGATTTTGTTGAGCCACGTACGTGCTTCTGCATCTTGACCCAATTCGATACACGCTTCAGCGTAGTTGAATATCGCTTCGGTATAACGCAATACAGGCCAAGGAATTTGTTGCCACGTATTTTGATCTACAATCGCAGGGCTAGGATCTACAAACTTACGAGCATAATAACCCGTGTAGCTACCGTTCCAGTCTTCTACCGACGACTTACGTGTATCCAAACCGAAGAACGGAACTTTTGAGCTTCCGCTTGAAACTTCGTACGTTCCAGTTTGGATTTGGTTTGCAGGATCTTTTGCTGCTACGTCAGCCGTACGTGGCTTCCAGTTAGAACCATCATACAAGATAGAAGCGTAGAAACGTGGGTCGCGGTTGTCGTATGGTTTTGAAGCATGTTCTGCTTTGCTCCAATCAAACTTGCTACCGTCCATCATTTCGTAGTCATCCACCATCAACTGAATAGGCGTGTTTCCAGCCCAGTTGTGGTATCCGTTAGGACCGTTGAACAATCCTTGGCGACCACCGTCTTCTTGTTTAGCGTTAATGAAATAACGTGCCATCAATAGCTCTTTCTCCCCACCGTTTCTTGCCATAGCAATATTATGGTAGTTGGCAGTTCCTTCATCTTTTGACGCGGGAGCCGACAAAGTGAGCGCATAGCCATAGCCAGACAAGTCTAATACTGCTTTAGCCGCATCTTTGGCTTTTTGCCAACGGTCAGCTTGGCTGCCGCTGGTGTAGCCGATTAGCTCAGGCTTTGAAAAACTTGCTAATACTGTTGACTTTGCTTTTGCTTTGGTCATATCGTGCAAATCACTTGCTGCATAGGTAAGTATGCGAGCTTTGAGAGCCAAAGCTGCCGCACGGTTGGCACGGCCAGACGCCAATGACTTTCCATTCAACAACGTAGCTGCGTCGTCACAATCTTTCGTAATAGCGTTTACGCATTGCTCAAAGGTACTACGTTCTGCTAAGTAGTCAGCTTCACCTAGTTCGTATGGACGCTCTACAACAGGAAAACCTCCGTAATAGCGTAGCAATTGGTGGTTGTAATAAGCACGCATAAACTTGGCTTCTCCTTTCAAACGATCAACAAGGGTTGCATCGTTAAATAGAGGTTTTTCAAGTTTGCTAAGTGCTAAGTTACAAGCGCGAATACGAATGTACATTTGCTGCCAGCTAAGTGTACCGTTTACCCAACCAATATCGGCAGGGTTTGAACGAGACTCAGTGATGGTTGTAATACCGCGACCTGGGTGAGTAAAGAGGGTTTCGTCGGTCAAAGAAGCAAGCATTTGCTCATTAAAACCACCCTGTCCAAACCCTGCATAAATTTCGGTTACAAAAGCCTCACTTAAAGCCGCATCGGTCCATACCGTCGATTCAGAAAGCTGATCTAAAGGTTTGGTGTTGACAAAGTCGCCATTACAGCCAGAAAGAAATAAAGCAGCTGAAACGGCAGTGATAGATAAATATTTGAATCCTTTCATCGTGTTTCTTTGGGAAAATTAGAATGTAACTGATAGACCAGCATTGATAATCCGCTGTTGTGGATAGTACTGTCCAGAAGCTGAGTCTGATTCTGGGTCAAACTCTTTGAATTTGCTGATTGTAAACAAGTTCAATCCGTTAACGTAAAGACGGAAGTTGTTCATGCCCGCTTTGTTCGTTAGAGAGAATGGTAGGGTATAACCTACTTCAAAGTTTTTCAAACGAATATAATCACGGCTCTTGAACCAATAGGTATTTCCACCAGAGAAGTACTGATCACTACGGTTTGCAATACGTGGGTGTACGCTGCTTGGATTTTCAACCGTCCAACGATCTGTGTACATATCTAACAAGTAGTTACCGATGTTACCCATTTCACCTGGACTAACGTATTGCTTGGCACCAGTAGAACCTTGGAATAAGATGTTTAAGTCAAATCCTTTGTAGCTACCAATCAAGCTAATACCTCCTTGGAATTTAGGAATGTTGTTGAACGTTGTACGTACTTGGTCATCAGGCGTGATTTTACCGTCGCCGTTATAGTCAAGGTACTTCATGTCACCAGGGCGGAGGGTATTTACGATAGATTTGTAATCAATTTTGTTTTCATTGATTTCTTGTTGGTCTTTAAACACACCATCGTAGATGTAAGCTTGTACAGCATTGATAGGTTTGCCAGTTGTACGTTGCCAATCTGGAGCACCTGGAGCTTCGTCCCAGAACAAGATTTTGTTTTGAGCATATCCTCCATTTACGTTTACGCTGTATTTGAACGGACCTGATTGGTTACGGTAGCCAAGGCTAAATTCCCATCCTTTGTTAGATACTTCACCGATGTTTTGAGCAGGCAATGTCAAACCAGTTGACTGAGGAACTGATGCGTTTTTAAACCACAAGATGTTAGTACGCTTGTTGTTGAATACGTCAAATTCAAAGCTGATTTTTCCACCCAACAACTGACCTTCCAAACCGATGTCAGCATTGTTTGCCACTTCCCACGTGATGCTGTTGTTCGGAACGCGAGTTTCAAACAACGTTTTTGTTTCCGTGTTGTTGATAATGTAGCTGCGGAAACCGTAGGTTGACAAATACTGGTAAGTAGCAAGAGTTTCGGTATTTGGCAAATACACTTGGTCGTTACCCATTTGACCGTATGAAGCACGGAGTTTCAAGTAGTTAAAAACTGGAAGTGATTTCTTGATAAATTCTTCTTCAGAAAGCACCCAGCCCACCATCGCGCCTGGGAAGAACCCGTAGCGAGTAGCAGCAGGGAACATATCAGAGCCATCGTAACGCCACAAGAACTCAGCCAAGTATTTCTCTTTGTAGTTATAAGCTACGCGACCGAAGTAGTTCAAACGAGCACGCTCAAATGCGCCACCACCGTTGTTTTTTTCCAAGTCACCACCTGCAAAGATTTGGTCAAGGGCAGTAGAAAGGAAGTAACGACGATACGCGTTGAAGTTGTCTCCTTGGATTGTTTCTTTGTTTGTACCCGCCAAAATAGTAACTCCGTGACCCGCAAAATTACGCTCGTAGGAGAAAACACCACCTAACAAAACGTTAAGCTGGTTGGTGTTTGTGAGTGTCAAACGTGGTTCTGCTGGTCCGCGCTTACTAGCGACGAGCTTAGGAGTTACACCATCTGCTTCAAAGCCACTTCCACGCTCATACAACGTCCAAGGTGTTTCCCAACGGCGTTGATTTCTTGACAAAACGTCAATAGAGGCGGTTCCTGTAAATTTCAAACCTTCAACACCAGGAATTTTGATGTCCAACTGTCCATTGGTTTGTAGGTAGTTACGCTTGTCTTGGTCATATCCAGTAGCATTGGTAGTAATGGTTACTGGGTTTTCACCGTTTTCGATGTCAGGACCAGGGAATCCATTTGGCCAGTAGGCAGGCTGGTTTGGCTTACCACGCATCAACATACGGAAGATAGCTCCCGCGCTTTTGGTTGGGTAAGAACGGGATTCTTGGCGACCTGTTACGCCCAAGTTCACGTTGATGAACTTGTTTACTTTTGCGTCGAGGTTAATACGGAAATCGTATTGCTTATAGCCTGTTGCGGAGTTGATGTAGTTTCCGTCTTGATTTTGGTAACCCAATGAGGCCAAGTATTTCACGTTTTCACTACCACCGTTTAGTTGTACGTTGTGGCGTGTCTGTGGCGACCAGTTTTTGAGCGTAGCGCTGTACCAATCAGTATTTGGGTGTCCCCATGGATCAGAGCCATCAAGGTATTTTTTGAAATCATCAGGTTGGTAAGGCGCCTTACGTTGTGCGCCAGCAGCTGTTGTGTAAACCCCCGCTGATTTGTAAGCCGCCGTAGCAGCCGACCATTCTGATGCTGGTAAACCGTAAATGTCCAAGTCGTTTAGCATTTCGGCGTACTGGGCTGCATTTGCCAACGATGGAAGTTTCGTAGGCTGAGACCAACCTTGGTTGAACGAGTACGAAAGCTCTGGTTTACCTGATTTCCCACGTTTAGTGGTAATCAAGATAACCCCGTTTGCTGCACGAGCACCGTAAATAGCGGCCGAGGCATCTTTCAAAACGGAGATACTTTCGATGTCGTTCGGGTTGATACGGTCTAAGCCCCCTTCACGACCAGGAATACCGTCGATTACGATAAGTGCGGAGTTGTTTCCTAAGGTGTTTGAACCACGGATACGAATTCCTGCTCCGTCATTTCCTGGCTCACCACTACGGTTGGTAGCAACAACCCCAGGTAAACGTCCAGCAAGTGATTGGGAAAGGTTAACGGCTGGTGATTTTACCAAATCTGCTCCTTTTACACTCACAACTGACCCAGTTATGGTTTCTTTCTTTTGCACACCGTATCCAACGACTACGACTTCGTTGAGTGATTTTACGTCAACGGCCAAAGTTATATTGACACTTGAACGGTTGCTTACTGGTACTTCTTGCGAAAGATAACCAATAAAGGAGAATACCAACGTGGCATTTTTTTCATCGGTAACATTGATAGAATAAGCACCGTTGATGTCGCTGGATGTACCTACCGAGGTTCCTTTGACCACCACACTTACGCCAGGCAGAGGCTGCCCTTGCTCGTCTGTGATTTTACCTTTGACGGTAATCGCCAGGTTCCCTGAGTTGCGCTCAGGTTGGAGTTTAGCAAATACCACCGATTTGCTTTCTTGACGTGCTTGCCACCGAGTTGCTTCTTGGGCATAACTGCTCATCGTGTGACCCACGATTAGCATAGCCAGAGGCATTCTTAGCAAACTGAGTTTGTAGCTCACTTTTGTCATAAGAAATTGGGATTATTAAGTTGATAGATAAAATGAAAAAAATTCGGTATCAGAGAGAATCAATTTTTGGAGTTAGGACGAAGGGGCTGTAGCTGCCTAAAAACACTCCTCAAGAAGTTGAGTATCAGTGGGTCATAAAGTATGTTTAGGTTGATAGATAGGCGTAAGGCGACAATAAAATCTCTTACAGAATATAATGTACAAATATATACTGATATAGTGCAAAAAACTTAGCTGTTTTTTGCAAATACTGACTATATTTTGACTAAAAAAGCGATTTATTTATAATTTTTGAACAAAATATTCTTAGTTGATTAATATATAACTTTCTTTTGTATTGGTATAATCCAATAAAGTTGTTTGAATGTAGCACTTGATTGAAATCAGTTTGAGTGTGCAAATAAAAAGTGTTTTTATCCTATTTTTGATTAAGATACTACCAAAATTGTAAGGAATTTTACCATTAAAAACAGATAAAACGTTTTGTAACAAGTTAACTTTTTGCTGTACTTTTGCTGTGATGGAAGTCAAAAAGAAAAAGAAGCCTAGCGTGACCGAAAAACGGGTCATTGGCCGTAATGACATGATAGATTTTCCTGATTTGGGATTAACGAACGTTCGTGTAAAAATTGACACGGGCGCTTATACTTCGTCTATCCATTGTTTTAAGATAAGTGTGGAAGAAGGGGTACTTTCTTTTTTCTTGCCTGCGCATCGTAGTGAAAAGCACCAAAAATTTACGACTGATCAATTTGAGCTAAAAGCCATCAAAAATTCGTTTGGCCAGACAGAAATGCGGTATGTCATCAAAACCAAAGTGATCCTTTTTGGCAAAAGCATTAGAACCGAGTTTTCGCTGGCTGACCGCTCTCAGATGCGTTATCCCGTGCTTTTGGGGCGGAAATTACTGCGTAGTCGTTTTTTGGTGGATGTCTCTCTCGAAAATTTATCCTACGATTTTATGCAACGCAAAAGTAGGACCAAAGCGTAGTTAACAAAAACGTAATATTATCTCAACGTACTTCCTTATAATTTTGTCACGCAGGAACATAAAACACGAGGGTTAAAGGAAGCCTTGTGTAGCGTTCCATTGTTTGTCTTTCCAATTATGAAAATTGCGGTTTTATCAACCAATGCTAAGTTATATTCTACTCGAAAGCTAGTCGAGGCCATTCAGCAACGCGGCCATGAGGCAGTGGTAATCAACCACGCGTTGTGCCACGTACTCATCGAGGAGGAAAAGCCTGTTATTTTGTATAAAAACAAAGAAATTGAAGGGATTGACGCCGTTATTCCTCGAATTGGTGCATCGGTAACCGACTATGGAAGTGCCGTAGTGCGCCAGTTTGAGATGATGAAAGTCTTTACTACGGTGAAGTCGCAGGCCATCATGCGCTCGCGAAACAAACTGCGAAGCCTTCAAATTCTTTCCAAAGCTGGAGTGCAAATTCCCAAAACAGTTTTTGCTAATCAAGCAAAAGACATTGATAGTTTGATTAAACTGGTGGATGGGCCGCCCGTTATTATTAAGCTACTAGAAGGTACACAAGGCGTGGGCGTGGTGTTGGCGGAGTCTAATAAAGCAGCCAAATCGACGATTGAAGCCTTTTATGGGCTAAAAACCAATGTCTTGATTCAAGAATACATTGCGGAGGCAAACGGAGCCGATATTCGGGCGTTTGTGGTGGGCAACAAAGTGGTAGCTGCCATGAAACGTCAGGGAACGACGGGGGAGTTTCGTTCAAACCTTCACCGTGGTGGAAAAGCAGAAGCCATTTTGCTACCGCCAGAGGAAGAAAAAGCAGCTTTACAAGCGGCAAAGGCACTTGGAGTAAGGGTCGCAGGAGTTGATATGATTCGATCGAATCGGGGGCCGATGATTATGGAAGTAAACTCTTCGCCAGGATTGGAGGGTATCGAAAAGGTGACAGGTATCAATGTTGCAGACTTGATAATTGGGTATATTGAAGAAAAAAAACCGATGGATGAAGGGGATACGATTGGGGTATAGGTAAAATGTACTATTTTTCGACTTTGAACCTATGATGAAAAAAGTACTCTATGCTCGATATAGCATCCTACAGTAAACAAACTAAATACCTTGTTGCGCTTGACTCCATTATTTTTGGGTTTGATGGCAACCAGCTAAATATCCTTTTGGTAAAACGTGGTCCAGATTCTACCATCGACACTTGGTCGCTGATGGGAGGGTGGCTGGCCGAAAATGAAAATCTCGAACTGTCGGCTGAGCGGATTTTGTACGAGCTTACGGGACTGAAGGAGGTCTATCTCGAACAATTATACACTTTTGGAGACATTCACCGTGACCCCATCGCACGGACGGTTTCGGTGGCGTATTTTGCCCTGATTAATGTCGAACATTATGATTCGAGTGTCTCGGAAGTGCATCATGCGCAGTGGTTTCCTGTCAGTGAGATGCCCGCCGAAATATTGTTTGACCACCGACAAATGATCGATTTGGCGATTCAGAAACTACGCTACAAAGCAGCTTTGCACCCGCTTGGCTTTGAGCTTTTACCTGAAAAATTTACAATTCCCCAGCTTCAAAAACTGTACGAAGCCATCTTCCAAACAACCTTTGATAAGCGGAATTTTAGCCGAAAAATCCTTTCAACGCACTTGTTGGTGAAGTTAAAGGAAAAGCAAAAGTCTTCTAAAAAAGGAGCGTACTTGTACCAAGTCAACGAAGAAAAATACAAAACGTACAGCAATTCGTTCCTGAATTTTGTCTCAAATCCTGAATTTTAGAGGTACATGGATATTATGAATAATATGTAACTTCTCTAACCCCACGCCTTTAGGCTGGGGATACAATGTGAAAGTTTTATTTGGGGCTTTAGCCCTGATTTTTAGCGCCTTGCTGTCAAAAAATCAGGGCTAAAGCCCTAAGTTTTGCTCTTTTTTAGACCCCAGCCTAAAGGCGTGGGGTTAAAGGAATAGCAATAAAAATGCCGTCGTTTTTGGGCGACGGCATTTTTATCGGACCTAATAGCTAACCGCTATCAACTGACTGCTAACCGCTGATTTAAGCGGTCTGCGCTTCGCGGTGAATGATGGCTTCGCGGTCAGGGCCAGTGGAGATAAAGCTAATTGGAAGTTTCAATTCGGCTTCCAAAAACTCAATGTAAGCAGCAAGTTCTGCTGGAATTTCGTTGTACGAATGAAGGTTTTCTAGTGATGTAGCCCAGCCTTTCAACGTTTTGTAAACAGGCGTTACTTCTTCGTCGCAAAGGTCGTAAGGGAGCTGGTCAGTAGTGCTACCGTCGGGCAATTGGTAGTGCGTACAAATTTGAATTTCATCAAAAATATTCAAGACGTCCACTTTCATCATAACCAACTGCGTGACGCCATTGATCATAATGGCGTATTTGAGGGCAGGAAGGTCAATCCATCCACAACGACGCGGACGCCCCGTGGTTGAACCAAACTCACGTCCTTCTTGACGGATACGTTCTCCGACTTCATCCAACAATTCGGTAGGGAATGGGCCGCTTCCTACGCGTGTGCAGTAGGCTTTGAAAATCCCAAATACCTCGCCGATGTGCTTTGGTGCAACCCCCAAGCCAGTACAAGCCCCCGCAGCGGTGGTGGTAGAACTGGTTACAAAAGGATACGAACCAAAATCAATGTCCAACAATGAACCTTGTGCACCTTCTGCCAATACCGTTTGACCTGCTTCGAGTGATTCGTTCACTACGTATTCGCTGTCAACAAATTGGAATTGTTTGAGGAATTCGATTGCTTCAAAGAACGCTTTTTCCGCTTCGGCAAGTGAGGTTTCAAACTCATAGTTATAAAACTTGAGGATGACCTTGTGCTGATCCACTAGGTGGCTGTACTTTTCTTTGAAATTTGGAGAAAGAATGTCACCCATTCGCAATCCCATCCGCGCTACTTTGTCTTGGTAAGTGGGGCCAATACCGCGCAATGTAGAACCAATTTTGGCAGCACCTTTAGATTGTTCGTAGGCGGCATCAAGCAAGCGGTGGGTTGGAATAATGACCGCCGCCTTTTTTGAGATAAACAAATTTTTATCAAGTGGGAGATTGAACTTAGCCAAGCCATCAATTTCTTTTTTGAGGACGATGGGGTCAAGTACAAGCCCGTTTCCGATAACGTTTTTGATTTCAGGACGGAAAATCCCTGACGGAATTTGGTGCAAAACGTGCTTAAAACCGTCAAATTCGAGTGTATGCCCCGCGTTAGGCCCACCTTGGAAGCGAGCCACCACTTGGTACTGTGGCGCCAAAACGTCCACTATTTTCCCTTTTCCTTCGTCGCCCCATTGGAGGCCGAGTAATACATCAACTTTCATTAGAAATTATAACCCCTAACCCTGAAGGGGATTTTATTGGATGTGATACATGCCCATAGGGTTGGGGTAGGGCACGGTGCATGTTGGGCAAGTAGCCCCCTCTCCGCACTATTCAACTTCTATTCTTTTGGGCCGTTCGGCAATGGCCTTGGTTTTATTTTCACAGTTTGCCCGTTGGCAATTACCATAAAAAATTAACGAGTGATGAAGTACGTTAAATTTAAGAAGTTCGCCCACCATGTTTTGAATATTCTGGACGCGAGGGTCACAAAACTCCATTACTTGGTGGCAATCCATACAAATCAGGTGGTCGTGTTGACGGGAGCCGTAAGCTTTTTCATATTGGGCCAAATTTTTGCCAAACTGGTGTTTCGTAACCAAGTCACAGTCAACGAGTACATCCAATGTATTATAAACAGTTGCCCTACTTACCCGATACTTTTTGTTTTTCATCGAAATATACAGCTCATCCACGTCGAAGTGGTCTTCGCGGGTGTATATTTCTTCCAATATCGCAAATCGCTCAGGGGTTTTGCGAAGCCCTTTGCGCTCTAAGTAGGCAGTCAGAATGCGCTTCGCAGCTTCTAAGTTTTCGTGCTTGGCCTGTGGCATGATTACAATAAGAAAATTTGAAAATTTGAAAATTTGAAAATGAACCTTAATTTTCAAATTGGGTGCATTTGCAAATTTTCAAATTAGAGTGGCAAAAGTACTAATTTTCAATCAAACCTCGCTACTTTAAATACACCATCTACTTTTTCGATTTTGTGGATGAGTTGTTCTAAGTGCCGAGTGTCATAGACATACAGTTTGATGAGTCCTTCAAAGAGCCCTTCTTCGGTTTCTACCGAAATAGAACGAATATTAATATGGAGCTCATTGGATATAATCCGAGTCAAATCGTTGACCAATCCCACGCGGTCGGTGCCGTCGATGCGGAGTCCTGCCAAAAAAGCAATTTTTTGTTGTGACGTCCATTTTGCTTTAATGACGCGGTTGCCGTGGTTCGACAAAAGCTCTGGGGCATTGGGGCAGGTAGTTCGGTGAATTTTGATGCCTTCGTTGACCGTCACAAACCCAAACACGTCATCGCCAGGAATAGGGTTGCAGCATTGGGCCAAGATGTAGTCAATCTTGTCCATGTCTTCGCCAATGAGCAGCGCGTCGGCGTCGGTGCGCTCGCCGTGCATTTTTTTGAGCTCTTTGGTAAACTGCTTGCCGTCTTGGAGGTCGTCGGTATTTATTTTGGCTTGTATGTTCTGTTTTGCCTCTTTTTCCTGTTTAAATTTCTTGATTTCGTCAGGTTGAATGTAGGCTTTTCCAAAACGATAATAGAGGTCGCTGGGGGTTTTACAGTTAAAATACGCCCTCAGCTGATTGATAAGCTCAAGGGTAACGTCAAGGTGTAAGATTTTACACTTTTTCTCAATAATACTACGGCCGTCGCTGATGTATTGTTTGTTTTCCTCCTTGATAAGTTCTTTAATACGAGCTTTGGCCTTGGAGGTTACCACAAACTTGAGCCAATCTTCGCTTGGTTTTTGGCGTTTGGCCGTGATGATTTCCACTTGGTCGCCGTTGTTGAGTGGCTGACTAATGGGTACCAACGTATTATTGACTTTTGCCGCGATGCATCGAGCTCCCACTTCAGAGTGAATGTCAAACGCAAAATCGAGGGCTGTAGCGCCGCGTTGTAGTACCCGAAGCTCCCCTTTTGGGGTAAAGACAAATACTTCTTCGGCAAACAAGTTGCTGCGGAAATCATCCAAAAACTCCAATGCTGCCGACTTGCTGTCTTTGGTTGCTTCAAGCATTTCGCGGACTTGGTTAATCCACTGGTCGATTCCTTGTCCCGTGCGGGTGTCGTTGCCTTTGTATTTCCAGTGGGCAGCTACGCCTTTTTCGGCAATTTCGTCCATTCGTTTTGAACGAACTTGTACTTCCACCCACTGTCCTTTGTCGGCTCCCTCAGGGCGGTACATAACCGTAATGTGCAACGACTCGTAGCCGTTGGCACGGGGTGTGGCCAACCAATCCTTGAGGCGGTCGATATTGGGCGTGTAGTGGTCGGTAACGATGGAGTAGGCGTGCCAGCAATCCGATTTCTCCGCCTTAATGTCCACCGAATTCATAATAATCCGTACGGCAAACAAATCGTAGATTTCTTCAAACGGCTTTTTTTGTTTCCTCATTTTGTTCCAAATCGAATAAATCGACTTGGGGCGTCCTTTAATAACAAAGTCATAGCCTTGTTCTTTGAGGTCGATGTCAATAGGTTCGATAAACTTATTAATAAACCTATCGCGGGAGGTTTTGGTCGCACGTAGTTTGTTCTTGATTTCCTCGTAGCTTTCGGGCTCGGTATATTTGAGGTAGAGGTCTTCAAGGTCGGTTTTTATCGAGTGCAATCCCAAACGGTGGGCGAGTGGGGCATAGATAAAGATAGTCTCAGACGCAATTTTCAGCTGCTTGTCGCGCGCCATGCTGTCGAGGGTGCGCATGTTGTGGAGGCGGTCGGCGAGCTTAATCATAATAACCCGAATGTCATCCGAGAGCGTAAGGAGCATCTTACGGAAGTTTTCGGCTTGTTGCGACGTACCAAACTCAAACTGTCCCGAAATTTTGGTTAAGCCATCGATGATTTGGGCAACCTTAGGCCCAAACTGATGTTCGATGTCTTTGAGGGTGTAGTCTGTATCTTCTACTACGTCGTGAAGCAACGCACATATAATAGAGGTAGTACCGAGTCCAATTTCCTCAACGCATATTTGGGCGACGGCAATGGGGTGGTAGATATACGGCTCTCCCGACTTGCGGCGCATGTCTTTGTGAGCTTCTACCGACAGATTGAACGCTTTCTTAATTTTTTTGGCGTCATCATCTTTTAAGAAGGGTTTGGCGGCGCGTAATAGTTTTCGGTACCTTTTAAGAATTTCTAAGCGCTCCAATTCCAAATCAATTTCTACTTCGATGGGCATGTTATTGGTGTTCGGTCATCCGAAATTTGTTGTACTCAATACGACTAAGGTAATAAATCGTTGTGTTTTTAACAAGTTTTTTATGATGTAGTAAAAAAAAATAAGTGTTTTTTTTGAGAGTAAATGGCTGATTTATAGTAAGTATAGGCCAAGTAAGATAGGTTTCTCTTTTTAAGAAAGATAAAAAAAATAAAAAAAAGCTTGCATATTGTATTTACAAAAGGTAGTTTTGCATCCCCAAACACACACGCTGCGGGCGTGGTGAAATTGGTAGACATACCAGACTTAGGATCTGGCGCCGCAAGGCATGGGGGTTCGAGTCCCTCCGCCCGCACTATCTGGTTTTATAAATGAGTGATTTAGTGACTTAGTGATTTAGTGATTTCTTACCCACTTTTTCGCTAACCTAATTCACTCATTTTTTTTATAGCATATTTTCAAAATCCCCAATTCAGAAATTTAAACATATATCATGGAGGTTCTGTTAGAAAAAAGCACACCCACCAATGCCACGCTAACCATCAAATTAGCGAAAGAGGATTATCAACCAAAAGTAGATAAAACAATCAAAGATTATAGCAAGCGCGTAGCTTTGAAAGGTTTCCGTCCTGGAAAAGTACCTGCTAATGTAATCCAAAGAATGTACGGTAAAAGCATTGTTATCGACGAAGTAAATAACTTGCTTTCTGAAACCGTAAGTAACTATATCCGTGACAACAAACTTGCCGTAGTGGGCGACCCGCAAATTGACCGCGAAAAAACAGATGCGGTTAATTGGGACAAACAAACGGAATTTGAATTTAGCTACGAATTAGGTTTAGCCTCTGATTTTGAGGTAAATATCGGGGCATTGCCTGCGGTTTCTTCTTACACGATTGAGGCAGGAGAAAAGGAACTTAACGATACCATCGAAAACCTTCGTACGCAGTTTACGGGTCAAATCAACCCTGAAACATCGGAAGCGGGCGATATGCTTTATGGTGAATTGAAGCAAGTCGGTGGCGAATTTTCTACTAAAACAGCGATTCCTTCAAAACAAATCAAAGACGAAGCACAAGCGAAATTCGTTGGTTTGACCAAAGGAAGCGAAGTGACATTTGATATTCGCGATACGTTTGTGGACGACAAAGCCATTGCGCTTTTGACGGGTAAAAAAGAAGAAGAAATCGCTGAATTTACGGGTGAATACGCCTTTGTGGTAGAAGACATCACGCGCCAAGCGCCTTCAGAAATCAACCAAGAGTTTTTTGATAAGGTATTGGGCGTAGGTAAAGCCGAAGATGAAGAGTCGTTCCGTTCACAAGTGGCCGAAATCATCCAACGCAACTACGCACGTGAAGCAGATTCATTGTTGCGCCGCGACATCGACCAGTTGTTGTTGGACAACATCCAAATCGACCTTCCAGAAGCGTTTTTGAAAGATTGGTTGTTCCAACTGAACGAAGGTAAGTTTACCGCAGAACAAATCGACGCTGACTATCCACAATTCACAAAATCGTTGAAGTTGTCGTTGATTAAAAACAAATTGGCCGAGCAAACCGAAATCAAAGTAGAGCAATCAGAAGTGATTGCACGTGCTGAGGACATGGTTCGTGAGCAATTTGGTATCTATGGTGATTCAATGGGCGACCAGATGGAAGAAACCATCCGCAAAATTGCGATGAACTACCTAACTACCGAAAAAGAGAACAACTACTCAAAGATGTTCAACTTGGTGTTTGACGACAAAGTGTTTGAGTACTTGAGCGGCCAAGTGGCAGTTGAGGCAAAAACAATTGACGTAGAGCAGTTCAAAGAAATTGTGAACGCGTTGAGCTAATCACATACATTTATTGCTTAGATTAGGAGGTCGCCACACAATGGCGGCCTCTTTTGTTTTCACTCATCGCCATGAAATCACTAACTGTACTTATCAAACATTTTTGGCCAACCGTTACCCCCGATTTTGAAGTGGCGTTGCAAGAGGCGGTTGTCAGGGAAGAAATTCCTAAAAAAACGGTGATTTTACAAGAAGGGCAAGTAGCCAGAAAGATGTACTTTGTTGAAAAAGGTTGCCTAAGAGGGTATTATCTAAAAGAAGGAAGTGAGGTAAATTCGTGGTTTATGAAAGAGGGTGATTTTGTTATTTCTATTGTTAGTTTTTATACCCAACAACCCTCCGAAGAACTGATTGAGACGCTCGAAGACTGTGTTTTGTGGTCGATTTCTTACCAGCGACTTCACCAATTGTATCTCCAGCACCCAGGATTTAACCAAGTCGGAAGGCTGCTGACGGAACGTTATTATGTGTTGAGCGAACAGCGCACCCAAAGCCTGCGAAAAAAAACAGCCGACGAACGATACCGTCAGCTGATTACATCGTTTCCAGACATTAGCAAGCGAATACCGCTCAAGTACATTGCTTCGTATTTGGGAATTACCTCCGAAACCCTGAGCCGCTTGAGGGCAAAGAAATGGTAAAATTGGGTTTTAGAACTCGCTTATCCCTTCTTTACCAGCATAATCACTCCCGAAGCCCAAGTCATTTTTACCAGCTGAAAACGCGGGTCATTTTCGAGGGTTTGGATGAGATTCGCTGCTTTTTTATCGTGGCCTTTGGGCCAGTTGGGTTGCGGCAACATGTCGTCGATGATATAAAAACCACCCTCCTTGACCAAAGCCAGTGTTTCTTCCAAATGGTTGTATTTCCCTGGCCACGTATCGGCAAAAATGAGGTCGAACTGTCCGTGAGGAAGTTTCACAATCACCTCTTCGCCCAAACTATGAATGAGCTGGAGCCGAGGGTCGGCGCCGAGGTGCTTTTGGGCAATGGCAATGAGTGCTTCGTCAGACTCTACCGAAATAATGTGTGCGTCAGAGGTCATACCTTCGAGCATCCAAGCCGTGGCGCGCCCAGCCCCTGTACCTAGTTCCAGAAATTTGCCTGCGGGTTTGCTGGCAATAAGCGTACGAAGAAAGGCACCCGTAAGGTCATCGGAAGGTTGTCCAAAACTGATAGCCGCCGCATCGGCATCAATGGCGTCTAAGATGGCGGGGGTTTGAGAGATGGGTAAGTCGGTCAATGTATGATGATTAGTTTTGATTGGTTTTGATAATCGTTAATTTTTGGACTAATTCGGTTTTACTGCTGTTGGGGATAGGAATACCTTGATGGAAGCCCTGTAAAAAAAGCGTGTTTTCAACGATTCGTTCTACATAATCGAGGTTGATTAAGTAGGAACGAGAGAGCCTAAAAAAATTAGGAGAAGCAAAATGGGACGAGATTTTGTTAAGGTTCATGCTAATCTCAAAAGGCTTTTGTTGCTCCACTAGAAAAACATTTACATAGGCTCCATCGGCCTCAATGACAACGACTTCGTGAGGGTTGATTTTTTGATAACCTTTGTTTATTACCGAAAAAAACAATCCCGTTGGAGCGTAATTGGGTTGGATGTTTTTATGATTCAGCCATACAATTTCAACCTGCATTCTTAGCTCGTCGGGGTCAAATGGCTTTAATAAGTAGGCAGATGGAAGTGTCTCTTTGGCACGGTCGAAGGTCGCTTTTTCAGAATTAGCCGTGAGGAAAATAAATGGGATGGGATGGATAGAACGGATTTTTTCGGCGGTGATGATGCCATCCGCTGCCGAATTGGTAAGTTTAATGTCGATAATGGCTAAATCAGGCAAATGTTTTTTGACTGATTCTATGGCGGACTCATAATTGCGGGGCGTATCCACGACAATGTGGCCTACGTCTTCCAATGTTTCTTTGATGTCCAATGCCGTAATTGTTTGGTCTTCAACAATTAGAATCCTTAACGGCTGCATAACGAGTGGATAGGTTTGAGTTTTTAACTTGGCAAATCTACGAGAAAAGGAGGTAAAGCGACTGACCGTAAACTAAGAAATTAACCTTTAAAATACATACTAAAACGATAACCGTTGGAGGTATCTACTTGCGACTGGGCATAAAGTTGTTCGAGTTGGGCTCTGATGAGTTTCATACCAAATGTCTTTTTGATGCTTTCGTTAGAAGAAGCATGTAATCCGTTGTCGGTAACAGCGATGTGTATTTGGTCGTTTAATCGTTTACATTCAATCAACAACGAAGGTTGTGGGTGCGTTGGGTAGGCATATTTACAGCAGTTGGTGACAAGTTCGTTGAGAATCAAACCGAAGGGAATGGCTTTGTCGGCATGTAAGTACACATTTTCAATGACGAACTCAGGAGTAATGTGCGCGTAGCCAAAGGTTTTGTGAACCGCCTCGGTGATTTCTTTGATGAAAGCGGGTAAAAAAACGTGCGCGAGTTGCTCCGTATCGTATAGCCTTCGGTGCAAGATAACCATCGACTGAATGCGAAGTTGGCTATTAGTAATGGCCTGAATGGCAGTGTGGTCGGTCAGTTGTCTTGCTTGGAGACTGAGAAGGCTTGATACAGTTTGTAAATTGTTTTTAACGCGGTGGTTTTGTTCATGAACAAGTTGTTGGTTTTTGAGGCTAATGCGTTGGTTTTTGCGGTACAAATTGTAGAAAATAATACTCGCCACAGCCGTAACTGCCAATAAGACAAGAGCTAAGAGGATAGAAATTCGTTGGCTTTTTTCGGTTTCAATTCGGCTATTGATTTCTTGTTGTTGGAGTTGAATTTGTTTTTCTTTTTTCTCAGTTTCATAGACGATACTCAGTTTGCTCAATGCCCCTTGTCGGTCATCCATCAGTTCTTTGTATTCAATTTTATTGAGTTTTTCGGAATGTTCAAGGGCTTTTTTCCAATTTTGAGTTGCTTTACAGAGGTTGACAAGCTCCTGTTGGAATTTGGCCTGAATTTTCGCGTTGATATAAACCGTATCCACCATGTCTTCAATTTTTTGAGCCAATACGGTTGCTTGTTTGTATTTTTTGAAATGAGTATAGGCTGATAAAAGGTTGATAGAAACCGAAATCACTCCTGAATTCCTTCTAACTTTATTTGTAAAAAGAAAACAACATGCTTCAAAATAGCCAATTGCTTTGGGTGAGTTGCGATCTATTAACACTTTTCCAAGCCCTTCATAGGCTTCGGCCAATGCTTCATTATTGTTGTTTTTTTTGGCTATATCAAGGAGTTTTTGGTAATAAAATTGCGCACTATCGAGCCTAGGTAAAGGGCGACGAGGATACTGGGGTGTTTGCCAGTTTTGTTTATGAATTTCTGCCAAAGATTTGTAGGCCCGCATCAAGCCAACTGCTGATTGAATTTTCTTTGCGATAGCAAGAGATTTTCGGATGTGCTTGAGTGCATCTTCGTATTGTAAGGTACTTACGGCCATTTCACATAAGTAAAAATAAAGACGGCCTAGTTCGTAAGTTTCCCCTCGTTTCTCTTGAATCCTGAGTGATTTGGTGAAATAGGCGTGGGCATTTTGGTAATCGCCTGCCGCTGAAAAACTTTTAAAGTACTGGTAATAGGCTTCGGCCAGCAAAACGGTATCTTTTTTCTGAAGTGCTTCTTTTTCAATGGCAATGGCTTTACTATGATAGACAGGATTGAGGGGGAGGGCTTGGCTTGGTAACTGTGCGAAGCAGACAACTGTCCCAAAAAGGAGCCAACAATAAATGAAGCCACTAAACAGGTTGTAAGTTAACATGAGGCAAATGTTGTGGGAATGCAGTTGCCAAAACTAAATAAAAAATAGTGGATTTTAAACGACAAAATTTCGGTCTATCTTTGTTTAAAGAAAGCGAGAAACGATGCAAAAATATCCGATAGGAATTCAGAATTTTCAAGAGCTTATTACGGGAGGGTATCTCTATGTTGACAAAACAGCGTTGATTTACCGCTTGGTGAGTAGGGGAAAATACTACTTTCTGTCGCGTCCTCGTCGTTTTGGGAAGTCGTTGTTGGTGAGTACGTTGCAGGCGTTGTATGAAGGCAAGCGGGAACTGTTTTCGGGTTTGTACATTGGGGATAAATGGGATTTTAGCCAGACGAACCCCACGCTTGTGATTTATTTTAATCAGATGAGTTTGCGGGATGTGGGTTTGGAACAATCGCTGATAACGACGCTTCGCAACGAAGCGCGCCGCCATAATTTGTTGTTGGAGAGTGAAGGGGTGGGCTTTATGTTCCAAGAGCTAATCGAGAAACTCCACGTCAAGACGGGTCGAAAAGTGGTGGTGCTGGTGGATGAATACGACAAGCCGATCGTTGATTATTTGGAGGAGTTGCCCATTGCTCATTTGAATCGTCAGTTGTTGAAGTCGTTTTATGGGATACTCAAACCTTCGGACGAGCATTTGGAGTTTGTGTTGCTGACGGGGGTGAGCAAATTCGCCAAGGTCAGTGTGTTTTCGGATTTGAATAATCTCAATGACATAAGTTTAGATGACGATTACGCTAATTTAGTCGGGATAAGCCAACCTGAATTAGAAGCCAGTTTTGAGGAAGAGATTAGTGTTTTGGCGGCAAAACAAGAAATTTCTAGAGAATCGTTTTTGGACAAAGTGAAAGAGTGGTACAATGGGTATTCCTGGAACGGGACGGATAGGGTTTACAATCCTTTTTCATTATTAAATTTCTTTTCAAAAAGAGGTGCTTTTCAAAATTACTGGTTCAGTACAGGGACGCCTACGTGGCTGGTAAGACTAGCTAAGGAGAAATTTTTGTACGATTTTAGTGATTTGTCAGTGACGGAAGATGAGTTAAACTCGTTCGATATAGAGAACTTGCGTCCAGTCGCCTTATTGTTTCAGACAGGTTACCTGACGATAGTAAGTTACAGCCAAGAGGATTTTTTATACACGCTTGATTTTCCCAATCAAGAAGTAAAACTGTCATTGAACCAATATTTGTTGAAGGCGTATCGTCAAGATGAAAGTGAAGGAGCTTTGTCGATGGTCGTACACCTTCGGAACGCTTTGCAGAACAATGACTTAGCGAAGGCGATGGAAGTGATGGATATGGTGTTTTCGTCGTTGCCTTATGATTTGTGGCAAAATGAGAATGAGCGTTTCTATCACGCACTTATCCACTTGACGTTTACTTTATTGGGCGTATATGTACAGTCGGAGGTTCATACTTCACGGGGCCGTTGTGATGCGTTGGTACAAACGCAACGTTATGTGTATGCGTTTGAATTTAAGTTGGATAAAACGTCATCGGAAGCGTTGGCACAAGTAAAAATGAAAGGCTATTTGACGCCCTACAAACCACTGGGGAAAGCATTGGTGGCAGTGGGCGTCAATTTTTCGACGGCGACGAAATCGGTTGAAAGCTGGGAGGTAGCGGTTTTAAATTGATACGCTGACAAAATTTGGGTCTATCTTTGTTTAAAGAAAGCGAGAAACGATGCAAAAATATCCGATAGGAATTCAGAATTTTCAGAAACTACGGGAGGGTGGCTTTGTTTATATTGACAAAACGGAGTCTGTTTATCGCCTGACGCGACAAGCAGGTTTTTACTTTCTGTCGCGCCCTCGTCGTTTTGGAAAGTCATTGTTGGTGAGTACGTTGCAGGCGTTATACGAAGGCAAGCGGGAACTGTTTTCGGGTTTGTACATTGGGGATAGATGGGATTTTAGCCAGACGAACCCCACGCTTGTGATTTATTTTAATCAGATGAGTTTGCGGGATGTGGGTTTGGAACAATCGCTGAAAACGACGTTGCGCAACGAAGCGCGCCGCCATAATTTGTTGTTGGAGAGTGAAGGGGTGGGCTTTATGTTCCAAGAGCTAATCGAGAAACTACACGTCAAGACGGGTCGAAAAGTGGTGGTGTTGGTGGATGAATACGACAAGCCGATCGTTGATTATTTGGAGGAGTTGCCCATTGCTCATTTGAATCGTCAGTTGTTGAAGTCGTTTTATGGGATACTCAAACCTTCGGACGAGCATTTGGAGTTTGTGTTGTTGACGGGTGTGAGCAAATTTGCCAAGGTCAGTGTATTTTCGGATTTGAATAATCTACGAGATCTTACCCTCAACCCACAATTTTCAGATTTGGTTGGCATTAATCAAGACGAACTTGTCTTGAATTTTAAGGCAGAAATTTCAGACTTAGCCAGTGAACGCGGGATTACGGAGGAGGTATTTTTGGGGCAAATCAAGCATTGGTATAACGGCTATTCTTGGGGGGGCAAGGTCAGTGTTTACAACCCCTTTTCGTTGCTCAACTTTTTTGCGGACAACGGTAGTTTTCAAAATTACTGGTTCAGTACAGGGACGCCTACGTGGCTGGTAAGACTAGCTAAGGAGAAATTTTTGTACGATTTTAGTGATTTGTCAGTGACGGAAGATGAGTTAAACTCGTTCGATATAGAGAACTTGCGTCCAGTCGCCTTATTGTTTCAGACAGGTTACCTGACGATAGTAAGTTACAGCCAAGAGGATTTTTTATATACGCTTGATTTTCCCAATCAAGAAGTAAAACTGTCATTGAACCAATATTTGTTGAAGGCGTATCGTCAAGATGAAAGTGAAGGAGCTTTGTCGATGGTCGTACACCTTCGGAACGCTTTGCAAAACAATGACTTAGCGAAGGCGATGGAGGTGATGGATACGGTGTTTTCGTCGTTGCCTTATGATTTGTGGCAAAATGAGAATGAGCGTTTCTATCACGCACTTATCCACTTGACGTTTACTTTATTGGGCGTATATGTACAGTCGGAGGTTCATACATCACGGGGTCGTTGTGATGCTTTGGTGCAAACGCAGCGTTATGTGTATGGGTTTGAATTTAAGTTGGATAAAACGTCATCGGAGGCGTTGTCACAAGTAAAGGAGAAGGGGTATTTGACGCCCTACAAACCACTGGGGAAAGAATTGGTGGCAGTGGGCGTCAATTTTTCGACGGCGACGAAATCGGTTGAAAGCTGGGAGGTAGCAGTTTTAAATTGATACGCTGACAAAATTTGGGTCTATCTTTGTTTAAAGAAAGCGAGAAACGATGCAAAAATATCCGATAGGAATTCAGAATTTTCAAGAGCTTATTACGGGCGGGTATCTCTATGTTGACAAAACAGAATTGATTTACCGCCTGGTGAGTAGGGGGAAATACTACTTTCTATCGCGCCCTCGTCGTTTTGGGAAGTCGTTGTTGGTGAGTACGTTGCAGGCGTTGTACGAAGGGAAGCGGGAACTGTTTTCGGGTTTGTACATTGGGGATAAATGGGATTTTAGCCAGACGAACCCCACGCTTGTGATTTATTTTAATCAGATGAGTTTGCGGGATGTGGGTTTGGAACAATCGCTGAAAACTACGTTGCGCAACGAAGCGCGCCGCCATAATTTGTTGTTGGAGAGTGAAGGGGTGGGCTTTATGTTCCAAGAGCTAATCGAGAAACTACACGTCAAGACGGGTCGAAAAGTAGTGGTGTTGGTGGATGAATACGACAAGCCGATCGTTGATTATTTGGAGGAGTTGCCCATTGCTCATTTGAATCGTCAGTTGTTGAAGTCGTTTTATGGGATACTCAAACCTTCGGACGAGCATTTGGAGTTTGTGTTGTTGACGGGGGTGAGCAAATTTGCCAAGGTCAGTGTATTTTCGGATTTGAATAATCTGCGAGATCTTACCCTCAACCCACAATTTTCAGATTTGGTTGGTATTAATCAAGACGAACTTATCTTGAATTTTAAGGCAGAAATTTCAGACTTAGCCAGTGAACGCGGGATTACGGAGGAGGTATTTTTGGGGCAAATCAAGCATTGGTATAACGGCTATTCTTGGGGGGGCAAGGTCAGTGTTTACAACCCCTTTTCGTTGCTCAACTTTTTTGCGGACAACGGTAGCTTTCAAAATTACTGGTTCAGTACAGGGACGCCTACGTGGTTAATTGGATTGTTGCGTAGCCGAGGGGTTTATCAGATAGAGGGGCAGGAGGTATCGGCAATTAGTTTAGATACCTTTGATATTGAACAATTAGAAGTCTATCCTATCTTATTCCAAACGGGCTATTTGACGATACGTTCAGCGGAAGATGGGATTTATGTGTTGGATTACCCTAACCAAGAAGTGAAGCAATCGTTTTTGCAATATTTGCTGCAAGGCTATCGGCAAGGGTCATTGGGAGAGGGCTTGCCTCTGGTCGTACATCTTCGGAATGCTTTGCAGAACAATGACTTAGCGAAGGCGATGGAGGTGATGGATACGGTGTTTTCGTCGTTGCCTTATGATTTGTGGCAAAATGAGAATGAGCGTTTCTATCACGCACTTATCCACTTGACGTTTACTTTATTGGGCGTATATGTACAGTCGGAGGTTCATACATCACGGGGTCGTCGTGATGCTTTGGTGCAAACGCAGCGTTATGTGTATGGGTTTGAATTTAAGTTGGATAAAACGTCATCGCAGGCGTTGTCACAAGTAAAGGAGAAGGGGTATTTGACGCCCTACAAACCACTGGGGAAAGAATTGGTGGCAGTGGGCGTCAATTTTTCGACGGCGACGAAATCGGTTGAAAGCTGGGAGGTGGAAATTATTTTGTAGCGTATTGGCTCAAATCAGGGCGTTTAAAATCCGTAAATATACTTTCAGGAAGTTGATCAAACACCATAATATCGGTCAAGTCGCGGTCGCCACGCTCGCCCGAAAGTAAAATTTTTCCGTGTTTTTTGTAATCAGTCCACGGACGAATAAAGCCAGGTTTCTCGGCGTCAAATTTGGGATAATACGCCCATTGCCACACCAAATGATTGCTTTTGTTGACCCAAAGTTTGTACTTATTGTCAGGAGTATTTCCTACATTTTTGAACGTCAATTGAATCACATCTGCTTCGGCTCCGTCCTGCGTTTTTTCTTCCCCAAGGTATTTTAAAGTAACGCCCGAGTCTTTGAGTTTGAAGGGCATAGTGAGCCAATACCCGTCATTTATCCAAGCACCTTTCCCTTGCTTTAAATACTTCGCCAATGAGTCGGGGTGGGTTTGTTCTTGTCCGTATTTGAAAACCCGTCCTTTGCCGTCGTTGATGTTTAATAAAATGGTTTGGTCATTGTTTACATTGTCAACGCGGACATTACCAGTCCATTTGTCCCAAATCAATTTTCGGTTTCCAAAGAAGTTCCAGGCAATAAAACGGGTTTTGTCCCAGTTTTTACGCCCGCCCATCGCGTCCATCGCTTTATCGGCAAGCTCAATGGCTTTGGGGTCAGAGCCTGCTTGGTCAAAGCCAGCCGCTGCAGGGTTTTTCTGGGCAAAAAGTGCACCTGCGAATAGAAGGCACACAAGCATACTGGTAGAAAAAAAATGCTTCATAAATGTGGTTTTTAGGGTTAAAATTCGCAAAAAGTAAGCATCTACTGTCCTAATTGATGTTAATCAGGAAGATAACTGATTTTTGTCATACATTTTTCAGTTTTATAGAGAGAATTTTACATCGTTCAATTCAACCACACACAACGATGAGAGCACTATTAGTTCCGATAGATTTTTCCGAAAATTCACAACGAGCGTTGGAGTTTGCGCAGGAAATAGCCGAACGTTACGACGCAGGTATATCATTGGTTCACGCCTTTCATCCGCCCGTTGTGGATCCTAACCTGCCTGCGGAAACGCTCGTAGCGTTGGCCGAACAAACCGAAAAACTCAACCAAGAAACCCTCTTGAAGTGGGAAAGTGACTGTAGAGCGGATGGTTTTGCGTGCCAAAGTAAACTCGTTTACGGCGCGGCTGCGGAAGTGATTTTGGAGGAAATCAAAACGCAAAAGCCGATTTTGGTGGTGATGGGAAGAACAGGAAAAGGGGGTTGGTTGGATAAAATTATTGGCAGTGTAGCGGCTGGTGTTGCAGGAAAAGCAAGTTGCCCTGTATTGGTTTTACCGCCCCAAACAGAAACTCGTACGATTCGGAAAATTGTGTATGCAACCGAACTCGAACGCCCCGAAGAAAATGCGCTTGGATTTGCATTCAACCTCGCCGAACACTTTAAAGCGGAGCTTGATTTAGTAAAAGTAAGAGCGCCTTTTGAAGTGGATGTGTTTAACGATGAGGAGTTTATGCAGGACATTGCGGCGGTTTTGGGTACTAAAAAGTACGCTTTGCAGGTCATAGAAGCCGACTCAGTTGTAGGAGGTCTCCAAACGTACGCCGACGAACAACACGCGGATTTGATCGTAATGGCTACCCGCAAGCGGGATTGGCTATCGGGCATTATCAATCCGAGCGTGTCGAAAAAAATGGTACTTGCTACGCACATTCCCGTGCTAGTGTGCCACTTAGAAACTGTAGAGACATTAGAAGTATAGTGCTGAACAGAGCACTCAAACTATAAAAATCTTGCGAGAATGGGTTGTTTATAGCACACCTAGGGTCGGTTTGACCCTAGGTGTCTTTGTTTTTAGAAGTCGCCTGTATAAAATGGACTGACGACATAACGGCTAGAGTCGCGCTGCAAGCGATTGGAGGCGCGTTCAATCCAAACTACATAGTCGGTTTGGCCTTTTAGTCGGTTGAGAATACCTGAAAAATCTTCCTTCGCCTGACGTTTATGCGCATAGACCTTGGCGACCTGCTGAATATGCACTTTATGAAGTTCTTGGAGCGTCATTTCTTTGCCATCAACAAACAGGGTGACGTTGTCTTGGTATTTTGGATAGATGTCTAAGTATTTGTCGGGTCGAACATATACCATCGTTCCCTGGCGTTTGAAGAAACTTGCTTCCAACAATTGATTCATGTTGCCCGACCAAGTTCTTTCCATTTTTTCGCGATATTCGGCGGGATAGGTTTGAGTCCCTTTGATTTTATCTTTGAAAGAAATGTCAAATAGAGATTGCTTAAATGCGCTGTTGTGGGTAAATAAACCTTCTTGCGCTAGGACTTGAGAAAGCGAATTGGGGTAGTCAGATGGGTGAATGTCGGGATAGCAACCCACTTCTGGGTCGTAACAAAAATCAAAAAAGGCCATTTTATATCCTTCTGATGTCTTGTCTCTTCGCCTGATAATTTTCATGGCTTCGCTGCCATAGTTGCCCAAAATTACGTTTTTGATGTCGGAAATGCGCCCTTCCGCGTCGTGTTCTACTCCTTGAAGTTCAAAAGTAACTCCGTGTTTTTTTAATGTTTTTTGAATGGCAGTGAGGTCTTTATCGGTGGCATAAGGAGTGATAACACCATATAATTTTCCTTTTTTGGCGACCAAATAACGGGTTCCGAACTCGGAGGGAGACGAGACTTCAGGCAAAGTAAATGATTGAAAACACGTTAAAATAATACTAAAAACGAGCCCAATCGAGACGTACTTCCAGCTGCTTCGCCACGTTGAAGTTCTATTCATCATCGCAATCCGACTTTTGAGGAGTGATTGGTTGAAGTGGTTGGTAAACGTAAAATGTTCGGGGGAGGTGAAGGTTTTCATGGCAGTATAGGTGATTGATTCGTGAAAATGGCAAACGCTCGCTTGATGATTTGAGAGTTTTCATCATCGTACCAAGCATAACAATGCACGGCGTATAAGTTATTGATTGTCAGCTTTTCGGCGTCTTCGAGGGTAGAGGTTTGATTGTCGATGATAAAAAGGGCCTCTCGGTAAAAACTTTCAATGCGCAACTGTTTCTCGGGTGAAAAATAGATTTGATTTCGTGCGCCTGTTTGGCATAAGTAGTTGAATCCACTTTCTTTAAATTCCGAAAAACTTACCTTTTTTCCTTGGGTGATGGCTTTGATACGTGCTTGGTATTCTCTTTTCAGGAGCTCATAGCGGTGGCTATGAATCCAATGATTTACCTCTTGTTCGTCTTTTTTTGTAAGTTCCGCGAGTGAGGCAGCGGCTGCGTAGGAACGACCTGCGCTACAAAAATTTTTTGCGATTTCGATGGAGCCACCTGTAGTCGCAATTGGTTTGTTGGTGTCATCAATTCTGCTTTGACATTGGCTTTTTTTATCATTGTGCGCCCAGGTGGTTGTTAAGTCAATGGCCGTGATGAAATGGCTGAGTGGGTCAAATTTGATTTGATCAACCGAAAAATTCCACCCAATCTTTCTAAATTCGTCTTGAATATTGGCTAAATCCTGCAACGTACATTTGGGGGTAAGAACCCAATAAAGTCGATTGTTTTGAAACACAACGTAAGGCGTTTTGGAAAACAAGGTATCTGAAAGGGCGGTTGAAGCAATTTCAGCTGTTGCGACGGGAGCTGGGGCTAGTTTAAAATCATTGAAATGAACGATTGGTGAGGTTTGGGTGGAAGTGAAAACAGTTTCCAATTCAGGTACTTTCTGAACAATTATCTTTTGCACCTCCTCCCGATACGGCTTTGTAAACGCCGCACACACCCAAATCGAGGCAATAAACAGCCCGTATTTACCGAAGGCTTTCCAGCTAGATTTACGTTTGTTCATCATCGTAATCCGACTTTTGAGGAGCGATTGGTTGAAGTGGTTGGTAAACGTAAAATGTTCGGGGGAGGTGAAGATTTTCATGGCAGTTATTGGTAAAATTATATACTGTGATTAACACTATTACTCGGTAAAAATTAGAATGTAGTTTTTACGTTGATTTTTATCTTTCTCCCACGTCTCTTTAAAAATCGCTGAATAAAAATCTTTGAGAGCTATTTTCTCTACTTCTTCCAATGTTGAGGGTTTTCCGTTAAGTAGGATGATATCATTACGATGAGGTTCGGCTACTTGGAGAAAGTCATTTTCATTTAAATTGAGAAGACCTGAATTTTTCCCTTTATAATATTCCAAGGCTTCCCGCCTCATTCTCCTACCTCCTCCTCCTATTTTGGAATCCGTTTCTATAATAAAGTATTCTATGCGATTTTTATAAAAATCCTCATTAGCAATTTTTTCATCTTGTTCTGAAATTGTTTTTAGAATTGGATGCATATTTTCTTTGTTAGTAGTACCGCACCCACCTGGTACAATTGTAATATATCCGCCATGAGAGGTAAGAGGTTTTAGAATATTATCGCCTTCGTCCCATTCACAACTACTACTGTTCGGTCTGATGGATATTACTGCAATACGCTGTAGAAATGATTGCTTGGGATCCATCTTCATTTCTCGTATTTCAAGTACAAGATTATGTTTTTTAAACTCTTGTTTCATTGCAAAAAAATCTTCTAAAGTAGTTTTGGGTGTAATGACCCAATGCAATGTTTTACCTTCATAAATCACATATTTTGTCGAGGAAATTAACTTCTGTGTATCTGTCTTGGCAATCATTGGAGTCTCAGCCGCAACTTGTGCTGAATCTTTTGACAGCTGATTCGAAGGTTTTTCCAGTACGAAATCGTTTAAAACTGGTTTTGGGGCTATTTCGGTTTGCAAAACAAGTTTCAATTCAGGTACTTTCTCAACGATTTGAGCTGCGACTTTTGCTCGATAAGGCTTTGTAAACGCCGCGCATACCCAAATTGAGGCAATAAACAGCCCGTATTTACCGAAAGATTTCCAGTTGGATTTACGTTTGTTCATCATGGCTATTCTGTTTTTTAGTAAAGATTGGTTGAAGTGGTTGGTAAACGTAAAATGTTCGGGGGAGGTGAGGGTTTTCATGGCAGTTTTTTGAATTTTTTAGTATAAATTGCTATGACACTATAGTGACGTATTGTGTCGGAAGGCGGATAAAAATCATGGAAGTTTACACAAGTAATATCACCAAACGATAACTTTTCAGCATTTGAAAGTTGATTTGTCCTACCATCAATTACCAATTCTGTCCTTCTAGCGAAGTCTTCAAAACGCAATTTCCTGTTTTTATCAAAGTAAAACCTATTTTTTACTCCTGTTTGTGAGAAGTAGTTAAGGTTATCTAAACTAAAATTTAAACTGTGGACTGTATTTTTATTTCTGTGTTCATTAAGCTCAATTTCCAAATATTTCTCACGATTTTTTCTAACCCAATCATCTGCTATTTTTTGGTCATCTAAAGCCACTTGATAAAGTGGGCTTTTAGAAAGATGGCCTCCTATAGTAACATATCCAGTCTTTATGTCTATTGTCCCATAAATACCAGTCACAGGAATTTTAAATTTGGGATAAAAATGTTCGTGCGTAACAGATTTCCCCTTGTCGTTCCTATCAATTCGCAAACCAGCATCTAATAAATGATGGCTTAGTGGGTCATATTTGGTATGAGTTATCGAAAATAGACAATTTATTTTGCGAAACTCTTTTTGGATAGATATAATGTCTGATTGTTTGACCATAGGAGTAAGAATCCATTCTATATATCCTTCATTAAAAATGATATACTTAGTTTGTGAAACTAATGTATCGACTGGAGGCAGGAGTATTGCCTTGGTTATTTGGGTCTTTTTATTTAAAGAAGTTTCTTGAAAAACTACATCTTTCAAAGTGGGTTTTATCGTAGTTTTATTTTCAACAACTGCCTCCAATTCAGGTACTTTCTCAACGATTTGAGCTGCAACTTTTGTCCGATACGGCTTCGTAAACGCCGCACTGACCCAAAGCGAGGCAATAAATAGCCCGTACTTACCGAAGGCTTTCCAGCTAGACTTGCGTTTGTTCATCATCGTAATCCGACTTTTGAGGAGCGATTGGTTGAAGTGGTTGGCGAAGGTTTGTTGGGAAGTGCTGAGGGTACTTCGTAACAAATGAAATTGATATGATTTCTTCTCAACACCCGTATCCAGCACGGCGCGGTCGGTGATGTATTCGAGGGTTTCTTGTACCAAACGCTGGTGCCACCACGCAAAAGGATTGAACCAAAAAACACACTTGAGCAGCTCCGAACTGAGCATATCGAGGCTGTGGTACTGCTGAGCGTGGATGCACTCGTGCGTCCATACCTGTTCCCATTCGTCGGTGGTGTGTTGGTGAGGGTTGTAAAAAATCCAGTGAAAAAATGAAAAAGGGGCTGTAAGGGTTGGGTTTTCGACCAATACTACGTTAAAATCGGTGGCATAAAGCGTGCTTTTCTGCTTGAGCCGCCAAAGGGAAGCCAATTGTACCAAAAATTTTGTCCCTAACAGTCCCACGCCCAGCCAATAGACCAACGCAATCCAAGAAAAGAGTGTCCACGTTTTTTGTGGAGATGCGACAGAGCTGACCGCCTGACGCACTTCCTTAAATGTTGGTGCAGCAGTGCGCGGTGACGACACCTGAGTAGTAGTTGAGAAGGGCTGTTTTGGCGCTTTTTCCTTGGTCCAAGATGCGGCTTGATTGACGATTTGAGCGGGGGTATCGGGTACCCATTCCCAATCGGGGACGGGGACGACGGGCAAAACCAAGGTCGCGGCTACATTGATCCACAGCAACCATCGATTCACCTGCAAAAAAGTTTCGCGTTTGACGAGCCAAGCATAGGCACCCGTCAAAATAGCCATCACCAAACTGGCTTTCAGTAGATAGGAGAGGAGTTCGAAGTTCACGGTTTAGTCGAGGTTAAAGGATGGATGGTCACTGTGAGAGGGAGGTTTAAGTATCGCTACCGCCTTCAATCATGCGTAAGATTTCGCGCAGTTCATCGGCAGAAACTTTGTCGTTTTGGGCAAAATACGAAACCAAGTTTTTGTACGAATTGTCAAAGTAATTGTCAACCAACTTGCTGATAACGAATTGGTTTTGATAGGATTCTTTTGACACCAGCGGATAATATTCGTAGGTGTTTCCGTAGGTTCGATGCCCGATGTAGCCTTTTTCTTCGAGATTCCGAATGATGGTCGAGACGGTATTGTAGTGCAATGGCGGGTTGGTGAAAAACGGCATAAGGTCTTTCACAAAAGCACGTTCTACTTTCCAAAGCGCGTGCATAATTTCTTCTTCTTTGTTGGTTAGCTTTTCCATACTACAAATATAGTACTATAACTGTAGTTTGCAAACTATTTTTGTAGGATTTTTTTTAATGTGCATTTCCAAACCATTTTTTGCATTTTTGGTTTGACAATATGTGTATCAACCTATATCACTGTTTAACTCATTCACCAATGAAAAAATTGATTCTTGTTGGGGCGATGTTTGCTATGCAGGCATTTATCCAACGCCCAGTTGAAACCCCGATTCCATTGTGTCAAACTTCGCACGATATGGCTACGTGGGCGGCTGATGCCAATTTTATGGCCATGCACGAAGCTCCCGAAGCATATCACTATGCGGGTAAGGGAGAAACCATTAAGTTTTCGACACCTGATGGAAAAGAGGCGTCGGGCTTTTTGATTAAAGCCCCTAAGAAGTCAGACAAGTGGCTTTTTGTCTATCAAGAATGGTGGGGGCTCAACGACCACATCAAGCACGAAGCCGAGACGTTCTACAACGATTTGGGCGACGTAAACGTGTTGGCCTTGGATATGTACGACGGCCAAGTAGGTACAACGCCGCAAGAAGCGGGCAAAATCATGCAATCGGTTCCCAAAGAGCGTTTGACGGCCATCATGCAGGGAGCATTGGCACACGTTGGTAAAAAAGCCAAAATTGCGAGTGTAGGCTGGTGCTTCGGCGGTATGTTGTCGTTGCAATCGGCGCTGTTGGAAGGCAAGCAAGCGGTGGGTTGCGTGATGTACTACGGTCGCCCTGAGCAGGATGTAGAAAAACTGAAGACGTTGAACGTGGACGTATTGGGTGTTTTTGGCAAACAAGACAAAGCCCCTTCGCCCGAAATGGTGGCTCAATTTGAAGAAAATATGAAGGCAGCGGGTAAGCAAGTGACCGTGAAAATGTACGACGCAGTACACGGTTTTGCCAATCCAAGTAACCCTAAGCACGACGCAACGGCGACGGCTGATGCGTACAAGCACTCAATCGAGTATTTGAAGAAGAAGTTTAGCTAGTGGCAAACTCATAAAATAAACCTATAAGGTTTCAAAAACCTTATAGGTTTAGAATTGAAGTTACTGTTTTAATAATTGCTTGCGTTTTTCGCGGCTGCTGTAAATCCATTCATAAACCGTAGGAAGGATAAGCAGCGATAATAAGGTAGCCGTAATAAGCCCACCGATGACGACAATCGCCAATGGTTTTTGAGTTTCGGAGCCAATGCCCGTTGAAATAGCGGCAGGCAATAATCCCAACGAAGCCATCAAGGCGGTCATCACAATGGGACGGAGCATCGCTTTCGAGCCGTCTTTAATCGCCTCAATCAGCGGCATTCCTGCTTTTAGGTTTTTGTGGTAATTGTTGATAAGAATAACCCCGTTTTGGGTCGCAATCCCGAACAGGGCAATAAACCCAACCCCCGCCGAAATACTAAAGTTGACTCCCGTCAGAAGCAGCGCCGCAATCCCGCCAATGAGCGCAAAAGGCACGTTGAGGAGCACCAGAATGGAATCGAGGGCGTTGCCAAAAGAAACAAACAAGATAAAGAAAATCAAAATCAAGCTGATAGGCACCACCAAGGCCAAGCGGTTTTGGGCGCGTTGTTGGTTTTCAAATTCCCCGTTCCACTTCATTTCGTAGCCTTTGGGCAATTTTACAGCGGCGTTCACTTTCGCCTGAGCTTCGGCGATGGTGCTTCCTAAGTCGCGACCCCGTACCGAAAACTTCACGGCGATAAAACGGGCGTTGTCTTCGCGGTAGATAAAGGCAGGCCCAGCGACGTTTTCGATGTTTGCTATTTGTTTTAAAGGTATTTTTCCGCCGTTGAGGGTAGGTACTTGGAGCTGTCCAATTTGCTCAATCGACGAACGGAACGGCTGATCGTAGCGGAGGCGTAAATCAAATTTCTTTTCACCTTCATATACTTGGCTTACGGCTTTTCCGCCAATCGCCATTTCGATGACCGCATTGGCGTCGGCCGCATCAATGCCGTATTGCGCCATTTTATCGGGGTTGAGGGTAATGCGAAGTTCGGGTTGTCCCAAGTTACGGAACACGCCTAAATCTTCTACGCCAGGTACTGTTTTGAGGACATTGAAAACTTGCGTAATCTTTTTGTCTAATATAGTGAGGTCATCGCCCTGTACTTTTACGGCAATCGACCCTTTTACCCCCGAAACTGCCTCGGCGACGTTGTCCGAAATAGGTTGTGAAAATCCGAAATCCACGCCTTTGAAGCCTGCCAATTTTGCTTGCATTTCGGCTACCAATTGGTCTTTGGTGATGTCGCGTTTCCATTCGTTGGCAGGGTACAAGTCCACAAAAAACTCTTGGTTGAAAAAGCCCGTGGGGTCAGTACCGTCGTTGGGGCGACCTGTCTGGCTAATGACACCTCTTACTTCAGGAAACTGCTCAAACACCTGACGGAACTTGCGCGTAAAGTGGTAGCTGTCTTCGAGACTAATACTGAGGGGCATACTCGCCCGAACGTAAATGGAGCCTTCGTTGAGCTGGGGTAAAAACTCGGAACCTACAAAGTGGAAAGCACCGAGTGCCAAACCAAGCGCCGTAATGCCCGCTACCATGGCCCGTTTGGGATGACTCATAACGGCATCAAGTAAAGGAGCATAGGCTTTGTTGAGTCCCGTAATGATGGGGTTATGACGCTCGCGGACGTTTTTGTTGAGCAAAATACTGCTCAATACTGGCACAAACGTAAGGGCTAACAACAACGCGCCCAACAAGGCAAAGCCAATCGTAAATGCCAACGGACTAAAGAGCTTTCCTTCGACTTTTTGGAAAGAAAAAATAGGCAATAAGGCCGTGATAATGATGAGCTTAGACGTAAAAATAGATTTTCCCATTTCTACGGCAGTTTTGAGGATTCGGCTGAGTTTAGCACGTTTGTTAAAGCGCTCCATTTCCTCTTTTTCGGCCCAATGTGCCAGCATCACAAACAGTCCTTCGACCATGACCACTGCCCCGTCGATGATGATACCGAAGTCGATGGCGCCGATAGAAAGTAGATTGGCCGTCATGCCTTTGACCCGCATTAAGATAAAGGCAAACAACAACGCCAACGGAATGATAAGCGCCACGGTGACAGTTGTACGCCAATCGGCCAAGAAAATCAAAAGAATCACCGTTACGAGTGTAATTCCCAACGCCACGTTTTCGCCCACGGTGTGCATGGTGTGGTTGTTGAGCTCGGTACGGTCGTAAAACACCTTGATTTTAACGTCTTGGGGCAACACTGTCGAGTTAAGATAAGCTACTTTTTCTTTGAGTTTGGGCAACACCTCGCCTGGGTTTTCACCTTTCCGCATGAGTACGATGCCCTCCACCACGTCGTCGTGAAAATCGCGACCAACGATGCCTAGCTGCGGTAAATTGGAAGGACGGACGGTACTGATGTTTGAAATCCGAACGGGAACGCCGTTGATGTTTTTGACAATGATTTTTTCGATGTCAGGAACGTCTTTCACGATGCCAATCCCGCGCACTACAAAGGCTTGCTGCCCTTCTCGTACGATGTCACCCCCCACGTTGACGTTGGCGCGTTGGAGAGCACCATACACATCAAGCGCGGTAAGGTTGTATTTGGTAAGCAAATTGGGGTTGACGCTCACTTCAAACGTACGTACGCGTCCTCCAAAACTCACGACGTCGGCTACACCCTGTACGGCTTTGATGTTTTTCTGAATCACCCAATCTTGGATGGTTTTAAGCTCAGTGACCGATTTGGTCGGCGAAGTAAGTGTGTAGCGGTAAATCTCGCCCGTAGGCCCTGCGGGAGGCTGGATTTCGGCGTTTACACCCTCGGGAAGATCCACGTTGGAGAGCTTTTGGCTGGCTTCCATGCGGGCGTTGAAGTTGTCAACTCCGTCTTCAAAGATGATTTTGATAAACGATAACCCAAACAAATTGACGCTACGAATGGCCGTGCGGCGGCTGATGGAGTTCATTTCGGTTTCAATCGGAATCGAAATGAAACGTTCTACTTCTTCGGCACTCCGACCAGGCCATTGGGAGATAATCACCACTTCGGTATTGGTGACGTCGGGGTAGGCTTCGACGGGGGTATTGTAAAAACTTACCGCCCCCGCAATCACGACCAACAAGGTGACAAAAAAGACGATGCCCTTGTTTTTGAGTGAAAAGCCAATGATATTTTTGATGAATTTGTTCATGACTTAGTCGGTTAATTCATTGAATAACAAGAGCGCGCCTTCGGTTATAACTTGGTCGCCGTCGCGGAGATTGGCTTTGATGTAGCTGTATTTGGAAGTGCTTTTAATGACTTCTACGGGGATGGATTGGTAATTTCCCTTGCCTTTGTCGAGAATGACAAAGTAGCGGTCTTCGCTAAAAATGACTGATTTGGGGTTGACGGCCAACAGTTTTTCGGGTTTTTCGATGTGAAGTTTTACCGTACAAAACATGTCAGGTTTGAGCAAGCCCCCAGGGTTGGGAAGCACTACGCGCGCTTGCAATACTTTGCTATCGTTGTCGATGACTTGGCTTATGTTGTCGATGCGGCCTTGGAACACGCGGTCGGGATACGCAAGCGTGCTGATGTTGACTTGTTGCCCTATTTTTACGGCCTGAATGTCAGACTCATAAATATTGATAAGCACCCACACATCCGAAAGGTTAGAAATTGTAAACAGGCTGTTTCCGTTGTCGGGACGAATTTGCATGTTGGGGTTAATGTTCCGCTCTACGATGTAGCCGCTTACGGGGGCGGTGACGGTAAAAATAGGCTGGCTATTGGCCGAAGTTCCGCCGTACATTTTCAACACTTGGCTCGAACGCTCCAATTCAGAAGAGGCGATTTCGAGTTGCTTGCGGGCATTGACCAAATCATTTTCTGACGAAAACTTGGTTTTGTAGAGCTGCTCTACGTTATCGGCGTTGCGTTTGGCAATGTCGTAGTTCGATTTGGCGGTGTTATAATCCTTCACAAATTGGCTTACATCCGCGCTTTGAAGTTTGGCCAATACTTGTCCTTTTTTGACAAAAGCCCCGAGTTCAGCGTTGACATCCAGTACATTACCACTGACCATCGGATAGACGCGGTCCACTTGTTTTTGGTCAAACGAGACTTGACCCGTAAACTGTAGTTCTTGTTCGTAATTACGAAGTTGAACCGTATCGGTGCGAAACGCCGAGCCTGTATCTTTGGTCTTGGGCTCTTCGTTTTTTTGTTCGCTTTGGCACGAGAGAAGAACGATAGCGGGTAGGCAGAGTACCCACACAAGTAACTTGGTTTTCATTGGATGGCAGAATTGAGAGTTAAAACACCTTCGCGTTGGTGACGTAATTAAGTTGTTGTTGGGCTTGGTACAGGCGATTGGCGCTGTCGATGAGCGTCATTTGGGCATCTTTGTAAGCCCTGATTTTATCAATAAAACTCACCAAATCAATCACCCGACGGGTATAATCTTCGGTGGCATTTTTAGAAATATCTTGGATACTTTGGAGGTATTCGGGGGTGATTTTGGCTTGTAATTGCGTCGCTTGGCTGTATTGTTGGTAAGCATTTACGACTTCTTGTTCCACTTGAATTCCCACGGCATTGCGGCTTTGGTTGGCTTGGTCGATGCCCCAGCGTGCCGCCTGAATATTGCCTTGGTTTTTGTTCCGAATGGGTAAATCTATTAAAGCTTGGACGCCCAAATAGTGAGGAAAAGCAGCGCCTACCCGCTGGTAATCAGCTCCCAACGTAAGATTAGGCGTGGCAAGGGCTTTTTGGTACGTAAGATTTTGGCGGTTATAGGTGATTTGTTGGTCGGCAAGTTGTAAATCGGGGCGCTGCGATAATGCTTGACTGACCAATTCGTTCAAAGGTGCGGTTGTTTTGGGGGCGTTTCCTTCATTAACGGGAATAATATACGTTGTACCGTTGATGGATAGCAAAGTACGCAACGTTGCTTCGTCTTGGCTGATTTGGGCTTGCAAATCGGTGAGGTCGCTTTCCCAATTTTTCTGTTCCAATTCAAGACGCGTTACTTCGTAAGGAGCAATCACGCCCAATTTTAATTGCGCCCGAAATGCTTCTAACAATGAGGCTAGCTGTTGGCCTTGTAGTTGGAGCATGGTTAGTTTTTGCTGATTCGTAGCCAAGTTGCCAAACGACTGCGCTAACTGAAACCGAACGTTTCGCATAAGGTCTTGAAAAGCAGATTGTTGGAGCGAAATGTTGGTTTCGGCCAGTTGAACGAGTTTACTTCTGAGTTTGACCAAACTGACGATTTGTTGCACCTGAACATTGACGACACCACCCGTTGGGTTGTACAAATCAGCATTACGACCATAAGGAAGCAGTTTGTTGCTGTACCCGTTGTAGAGGTTGGTTTCTACAAATAAGTTGGGGTTGTACCAAAGTTTGGCTTGTTCTTTGGCAGCTTCGGCTACGTTGACGTTGTATTTTTGAGCCAACAATACAAAGTTTTTTTGGATAAACTGTTGCTCAGCTTGGGGCAAAGAAAGTCGCAACGAGTCGGATTGGGCGTGAACGGGGCGTGCGCTTAAAGTCACCATCGTGATGGCAAAAAGCAATAATACAATACGCATAGCTAGATAAAATGTAAATAGAGTGTTAGTTAGGCTGTTGACTGGACTTCAAGGTTAAAGCCCCGTTTTTATCAACTTCTCGAAAGTTTTATTGCTTTCGAGAAGTTGGTTTTAGGGAAGCTATTTACTGGCAGTGACACGGATGACATCGGTGCTGTCGCTTTTCTTAACTTCTTCGATTTGCTCAATGTGCGCTGCCTTAAAACTCATGAGCATTTTTTTCTGATCGATTGTCAGATTGTTTACCTTGAGGGCTTCGTCGGTTTCAATCCAATGGCCGTCTGCGCGGTAAAACAATGCCATGCCTTGCTGCTCGTTTTCGGTAAAGTAGGCAAAATAGTAGTCTGGGTTTTCTTCCCATTCTACTTGACGGGCCTGAGGAACGTGTTGGGTCAAACTCGCACGAACATCGGCGGGAATCTGGTCTTGACTGATGCGGTGCTTACAAGCTTGGAGCCATAACATTCCGATGGCTGTAGCTAAGATGAGTAATCTCTTCATAGAATGGATGTGTTGATTTAACACTCCAAAAGTGCAACAAGAGAATTAAAGCCATTTTAAAGTCGGATTAAAAGCAAGTTAAACCGTCTTTTTGTTCTTGGCGCGACCTTCTATCCATTGATAAAGTGGTGGAAGCAACAGCGGGGTAAACAACAACGTGCTGGTAAGTCCTCCAATGATAACCGTTGCCAAAGGGCGCTGAACGTCCGAACCGATGCCTGTAGAGGTAGCGGCAGGAATCAATCCCACAATCGCAACAACCAAAATCGAAAGCAGTGGACGAAGCTGACGGACGGCAATTTGGAGCGTTTTTTCGTTGAGCGATTGGCCTTCTACGTCGGGAGCGCGGTTGAAGGCAGAGACCAATACAATGCCTGCCATAACCGAAATTCCAAAAATAGAAACAAAGCCTACCCCCGCCGAAACGTTGAAGTGATAATCGCGGATGAGCAACGCAATGATACCTCCCGCCAGCGCAAACAAAATACAGGTAAATGTCACCGCTGTATGGCGTAGGTTGCCAAAAAGCATAAACAGTACCAAAAACACCAGCACAATCGTAAGCGGAATCGTTAGGAGTAATCCCTTTCCAGCACGGGCAAGGTTTTCGTATTGCCCGCCGTACACCACTTGGTAGCCTTTGGGAATACTCAGTTCTTTGTTGATGCGTTGACTAATTTCTTGCACAAAACTTCCTTGGTCGCGGCCTCGGATGTTGGTACGTACCGTAATCATCCGTTTGCCGTTGATGCGGTAAATGTTGGTTTGGCCGTCGGTAAAGCTTACGTCGGCCAACTGCCGCATCGGAATCAATGCCCCACTTGGCGCAGGAACTTGCAGGTTTTGGATGGCTTCAATCGAATTTCTATTTTCGGGTAAATACCGTACCAAAACATCGTACCGACGGTTAGAATCATAAAGCGTGGTGACTACTTTTCCGCCAATCGCCGCTTCAATCATGGTTTCGATTTGGGTGATATTAATCCCAAAACGAGCAGCTTGCTCGCGATTAATCTGAATGGTCAACTGCGCCTGAGGGCCTTCTTGCTCAATGTTGACCGAAACCGCTCCGCTCGTTTCACGAACGATTTTAGCAATACTGTCGGCTTTGGAACGCATCAGATTGAGGTCGTTGCCCACGATAGATACCGCAAGGTCGGCGGCACTTCCCGTCACAATTTCCATTACTTGGTCAATGATGGGTTGCCCCGAGGAGAAAAAGACGCCAGGGAATTGCCGTTGAAGGTCGGTCTGAATGGTACGAATTAGCTCTTTTTTGGAAATCGAATCCGACCATTCGTGGTAATCATTCAGGGCGACCAAAATTTCCATGCGGTTGGCAGGAAAAGGGTCGGTGCCGTCGTCATTGCGACCTGCTTGCGTAATGACCGATTTAACGGGTTTGTACTTCGCGATGGTTTCGCGAATGGCAGGCATCATCGACGTTGTTTTTTGAATATTCACTCCTGAGGGTAAAAAAGCTCGCATAAAAATGGAACCTTCGTCCAATTCGGGCAAAAATTCGGTGCCTAGTTTTCCTCCAAAAGATACCAGAAGCAATACTACTCCAATGCCCACAACCACCGATGCTTGGTATTTTTTGAGCAAAACAGTTTTTAATAACCATTCATAGCCACGGTCTAAGGCGTCCAGAACGAAGTTATGGTGCTCTTTGATTTTGTTTTGTTGGTACGCTTTTTTGAACACAAAACTCATCAAAACGGGAATGATGGTGAGAGCACCTACCAACGACCCAATCACGGCAAACGAAAGCGTAAGTGCCATCGGAGAAAATAACTTACCTTCCACGCGGGTCATCAACAAAATGGGCATATAAGCCAAAATGATGATACCTACCGAGAAGAAAATTTCTTTGACCACTTCGCGAGCAGCTCCCAACGTAAACGTCGCAATTCCTCGGTTGCGGTCGAGTTCGGTGGCGTTTCGGTAGCGGCTCATCAAGTGCTCCACCATGACACAAGCACCGTCCACAATGATACCAAAGTCAATGGCACCGAGGGAAAGTAGATTGGCAGGAATACCTGCTATTTTCATTAAAATAAAGGCAAATAGCAACGAAAAAGGAATCATCACCGTGACCACCAGTGCCGAACGTAAGCTCCCAAGGAGAATGACAAGGATAATCATGACAATCGAAATTCCTTCAAAAAGCGTGTGTGCCACGGTTTCGAGTGAGTGGTCAATCAGGAAGCTGCGGTCATAAAGTACCCGCAAATGCACGCCCTGGGGGAGTTCGTTGGCTTCCAATTGCTGAATTTGGTCTTTGAGCAGTCCCAGCACTTCACTTGGGTTTTCACTTCGTCGAAGCAAAATAATCCCTTCCGTGGCGCTTGCTACGTTGGTTTTAGCGCTTGGAATGGTGTAGCCCAGCACGCCAGAGGGTTGGGGTGGGGCAATTTCGACCGAGGCGACATCGCGTAAAAAAACAGGAATACCGTTATCGGCTTTCAGAACGATGTTTTGAATGTCTTCTAAGTGCTTGATGGCGCCGAGCCCGCGTACGGCAAAACCTTGCTCACCCCGTTCAACGATATTTCCGCCCGTGTTCTGATTGTTCTGTTCCACGGCTTCCATTACGTCTTGGAGCGTCAGGCTATACTTGCGAAGTTTGTCGGGAGAGGTCAGTACGTGGTATTCTTTTTTAGGGCCGCCAAAGGTTGTAATGTCAGCAATGCCAGGCACTTGCAGTAAATAGGGTACAATGACCCAGTCCTGCAAATCCCGAAGCTGCATGGGGGTGTAGGTAGGAGGTGCTTCTACGACGTAGCGATAAATTTCGCCCACGGCGGTGGTAAGCGGAGCTAGTTCGGGGGTGACTCCTTCGGGCAAATTGACGGACGATAATCGTTCAATAACTTGTTGACGTGCAAAGTAGTCGTCGGTGCCGTCTTGGAAGGTCAACTGAACCACCGATAACCCAAAAATGGTTCTCGACCGACGGTCAATGACGCGTGGCATGTTGTTCAGAACGCGTTCAATTGGAACCGTGACTTGCTGCTCCACTTCTTCGGCAGCGCGGCCATCGTATTTTGAAATGATGATGACGTTGGCATCGGCAATATCGGGATAGGCTTCGATTTTAAGCAGGGTAAAACACCAGAAGCCAATCCCCATCAAAACCGCCGCTACGGCCACGACGGCCCAGCGGTTTCGGAGCGAAAACGTAAGTAAGTTGTTGAGCATGATTAATAACCGAAGCTAAGTCCTTTCAATTGCATGGCACCTTGGGTCACTACTTGGTCGTTGGGCTGAAGCCCCGCAAAAATAACTGCGGCATTTTCGACGGGCTGCCCCGCCATAACTTCGCGGCGGACAAAGGTTCGCTCCTTGGTTTTTACAAAAACGTATTGTTTGCCCTGCACCACGACGAGGGCTTCGCGCGGTACAGTAATAAAATCACCTTCGGCCACGCCAAAATGCACGCTCCCAAACATCCCTGCTTTCAAAATACTGCTGGGGTTGATGACCGCCACCCGCAGCTTTACCAAACGAGTAAGATTGTCCACCACTTCGCCGACCTCTTCAATTCTTCCTTCAAATTTTTTGTCGTTAAAGGCAGGAAACTGAATAAAACAATGCTGGCCTTGGGTTACTTTTTGGAATTGATTCTCAGGAAGTTCGCAAATGACCCAGGTCGCATTTTGCTTGGCATTTACGAGTGATTTGGGATCAAATCCTGCCAATTTTAGGCGTGTTTCGTGTTCCAAAAGAGAGGTTTTTTCGTTTTCAAGGGCCGTTACTTCCTGCGCAACTTCGGTTTCGGCGTTTGTTACTTCAATTTGCGCGTTGGTCAAATCTTGCCCCGTGGCGGCTTGGTTGTCAGCCAAGTCTTTGACGCGGGTCAATTGGAGTTTTTTCTGCTGTAAAATGACCTTCTTTTGCGCAATGATTCCCTTTTGTTTATTGATATTGATGAGGTGCTGAAGCATCTCAGTGTAGTTGTAGGTCAGGTCGGGGTTATCGAATAGGACTAAATTTTGCCCCATCGCATCCGACGAACGAACCACTTCGGCCACTACCCGCCCAGGTGCAACAAGGTCGGTGCGGATGGATTTTTTAGCCACGTTGTAGTACAAAAAGCCATTGATTCCGATTGTATCTGCAAACGAAATAGTAATTACGTCGGCAGAAACAGTCGGTTTGGCTACGGAGGCTGTTTGAAGCGTATTTTCTTCTTTTTTGCAGCTCCAAACCATCAAAACTGCACTTATCCAAATGTACTGTACGAATCGACGCATAAAAAGTAGAGATAGAGAATGTTGATTAAAAATGAGTATCTGAAAAGAGGAAGACGACGTTATTTTTTCTCCATAATGAGCCCCGTCGAATAAAGAAGCTCGACATAACTTCTGCGGTATTCCAAAAGCACATCGTTATAGGTAATTTGCGTATCGTACCACGCTCGTTGTGCCTCCAAAAAATCGACGATGGTAGTTCCTCCGCGCAAGTAGGCATACCGAACGGTATTGAGTACACTTTCCGATTGTTTATTGATGTCAATCCATCGGGCTAAGTTTTGTTTTTGGGTCAAATAGCTTTCGTACGCAATCTGCACCTCGGTGCTAATTTGCGTTTGGGCCGTTATAATTGCTTGCTTCACTTGCTCTTTTCGCACGTTTGCTTTTTGAATTTCGCCTTGGTTGCGCGAAAAAATGGGAAGCGGAAGGGTGCCGTAAAAACCAAAATACGGCGCTTTGTTTTGCGGGTTATAAATCAGCCCAACTTCTGGAATTGGTTTTGCAAGCGCTTTCTGCAAGTTGATATTTGCGTCTGCTACATTTTGTTGTTGTTGCGTAGCTTTGAGGTCGGGGCGAAGGCGATGGGTGGCTTCTACAAGCGCGGGCAAACTTTGCGTGAGGCTTTGCCAATCGTCGTTCTCAATCGCAGCTAACGTAATAGGAGTGTCGCTTCCTACCAAAAAAGCCAGCTGTTTCAGTTCGTTTTGGTAATCTTTTTCGAGGTTTTTTAACCGTACCGAATATTGGTCGTACAAAAGCTGCGTTCGAGTAACCTCCGTTCCAGTAGCAAATTGGTTTTTGAGTCGAAGCCGATTAATAATGAGCAATGAATCAACGTTGGAGATGGCGGCTTTTAAGACGTTGATATGAACCCCTACCGACCAGGCATTGAGCCACTGATTGGCCACGTCATACAGAATGCCTCGTTTAATTTCGCCAAACTGCTCACTCGCTAACGTTACTCCCTGTTTTGCCAACTCAATTCGACTTTGCCGCAAGGCCGACGATTGCACTGGCTTGGTAAGTTGGTACCAAACTTGGCGATTACTCCTTCCTCCAAAGCGAGTATTGTCGGGATAAAACTGAGAGTTGGCAGAAAATAACGTTTGGTTATTCAACACAGGGTTGGGGCGTAAGTAAGCGCTGGTGATGTCGCTTTCGGCGAGTTTGACTCCGTGCGCTTCCACTTTGAGGAAAGGGCTATTGTCGCTGGCAAGGGCTAGAGCGTCTGCGAGTGATATACCTTTCGCAGGAGAGGGTTGGGTGTAGCCCCGCATATTGCAGCTGCACCACAAGAGGAAAATGAATAAAATATTTTTCACAAGCGCTATTAGGTTCAAAAGAGGCTGGCTAGAGGTAATAATACACAACTAAGTTTGATGCGCACAAAGGTCTGTGCCGTGTATTAAAGAAGCTTTAAACAAATATTAAATTGAAGTTAAAAGAGGCAAGGTGTTTTTCTTGTAAATGTTTTAGCCCTTAGTCCAACTTTTCCTTCATTAGAATTGTTACTCAAACACAAGGGTTTATGGACTCTTTGTTGTAATTTTGCAGACTTTTTCGGATGTATTACGAGAATCATTCTCGTCCTTACCTAGATAACAAACACTTATTATGCTTACAATCACGGATTTACAAGCGTCGGTTGACGACAAGGCGATTTTGAAAGGAATCAATTTGGAAATCAAAGCTGGCGAAGTCCATGCGATAATGGGGCCAAACGGCTCTGGTAAAAGTACCTTAGCTTCGGTTTTGGCGGGGCGGGAAGAATATGAAGTAACAGGCGGTAGCGTTGATTTTGACGGAGAAGATTTGCTCGAAATGTCGCCCGAAGAAAGAGCGGCTGCGGGTATTTTCTTGGCCTTCCAATATCCTGTAGAGATTCCAGGGGTAACGACTATCAACTTCCTGAAAACGGCTCTTAACGAAATCCGCAAATCGCGCGGAGAAGAGTCGTTGGATGCCGCGCAGTTTTTGAAATTGATGCGTGAAAAAGCCAAATTGGTAAACATCGACGACTCATTGTTGAAGCGTTCGTTGAACGAAGGTTTTTCGGGTGGTGAGAAAAAACGCAACGAGATTTTCCAAATGGCGATGTTGGAGCCAAAATTAGCGATTTTGGACGAGACCGATTCAGGATTGGATATCGACGCGCTTCGTATCGTGGCCGAAGGGGTAAACAAGTTGCGCTCGCCAGAAAACGCAGTAATCGTAGTGACGCACTATCAGCGTTTGCTCGACTACATCGTGCCCGATTTCGTACACGTATTGTACAAAGGCCGTATCGTAAAATCAGGGCCAAAAGAATTGGCACTTGAGTTGGAAGAAAAAGGATACGACTGGATCAAGGCAGAAGTAGCGGCAACGATGTAGTATCGAAATTGAAAAACTAATTCCTATGACTACTACCATAGAATTGAAGGCAGAAGAGCTTGATTATCAGTTTTTTAAAGGACTGAGAGCCATGTATAAAAATCGTAAAATTCGCTTGACTATTGATAGTGAAATGGATGAGACTGATTATCTGCTTTCAACTCAAGCTAACCGTGCTGCCTTAGAAAAATCATTAGAGGAAGCGAAAAGAGGTGAAAAAATAGCCATAGAGTTAAGTGAATTGAGTAAATGAGGAATATTTCCTTTACACCTACGGCTTTCAGCCAGTTTAATGATTGGAGAAACATAAATAAAAAAATGCAAGACCGAATTATTAAGCTACTGGAAGAAATTCAAAGAAATCCTTTTGAGGGAACTGGAAAACCAGAGCCCTTGAAGTTCAACCTTAAAGGGTGTTGGTCGAGAAGGATAGATGATGAACATCGCTTAGTATATCAAGTTACAAACGATGAAATTATCATCATTAGCTGCAAGTTTCATTATTGAGTTGTAAAAATTCAAACATGGATTTATCAAAAAATATAGATTTAAAAGAACAACTCGTTGCCAATTTTCAAGCGACCGAAGGACGTCTTAATGGCGAAACCAAATCGGCGGTGCATCAGACGCGTCGGGCGGCAATGCAAAATTTTGAGACATTGGGCTTCCCAACTATCAAGCACGAGGAGTGGAAATATAGCAACGTCAGCAATTTAGTAAAGCAGGCGTTTGACTTTAACGTCAAAACGGAGTTCGGGGAAAATGAACTTGCTGCCCTTTCAATCCCTAATTTGGAAGGAAACGTTTTGTACTTTATTAATGGCATTTATAATGCAGAGCTGTCGAACATTGTTTCGCCTGAGAGCCAACTGCAAATTTTGAATTTTGGCCAAGCGGTAAAAGAAAATCCGACTTTGTTGGAAACGTATTTTGCCCAATACGCCAATTACCAAAATGAAGCTTTCACGGCCCTCAATACCGCTTTTGCCCACGACGGCGTTGTCATCAACGTGCCTGCGGGGAAAGTAGTAGAACAGCCAATTATCTTGCGTTTTATTACCGACGCCCGCAGTATCAATGTGGCTTCACAGCCCCGTAATTTGGTGGTGGTTGGTAAAAATGCCGAAGTAAAAATCGCCGAGGCTTTCCGTACAATGGGGGAGAATGGTGCCTTTACAAACACCGTGACCGAAATTGTGGTGGAAGAAAATGCTAACGTTCAATACTACAAAGTACAGAACGATACCGAAAAATCGTACCACGTGGGTACTACCCAAGTATGCCAAAAGCAAAATAGCCACTTCTACGCCGTAACGGTAACCATCAATGGTGGGTTTGTCAGAAACAACCTTAACATTGTATTGGATGGCCAAAATTGTGAGGCGTTTATGTACGGTTTGTACTTCCCGAACGGAAAACAGCACGTTGATAACCATACGTTGGTGGACCATGCTCAGCCAAATTCGTACAGTAATGAGTTGTATAAAGGGATTTTGAAAGATAAATCAACGGGAGTTTTCAACGGGAAGATTTTTGTACGCGATGGAGCTAGTAAAACCAACGCGTACCAGTCGTGCCGTAACGTGGTGCTTTCGGACGAGGCTATCATGAATACCAAGCCACAGTTGGAAATTTTTAACGATGACGTAAAGTGTTCGCACGGAACGACAACGGGGAAACTTAACGACGAAGCGTTGTTTTACATGCGCTCACGCGGGATTCCTAAAGCAGAAGCACAGACGTTGCTGATGTATGCTTTCTGCGAAGATGTCATCAGCCAAATCAAAATTGGAGCTATCAAAGAATACCTCGAAGGACTGATTGCTGAGAAATTGGCGCAGTAGTCAAGGTCTTGATAATAAACTAATTTCCGAAAATCCCTGCCACAAGGCAGGGATTTTTTGTTATGCAACAGGGTTATTTTGGCCCCATTTTTTGCTTTAATAAATGGTCATTCAAGGCCACCAAACGTTAATCCTTCAAGCTATATCCCGTGAAAATCGTTTTTTTAGATGCCCGCACGCTAGGAGATATTCCTAACCTTGTCAAATTGTCTGAGCTAGGCGAAGTTGTTTTTTACCCCGATACCCAACTCGACGAAGTCGCCTCGCGCATAGAGGGGGCCGAAGTCGTGATTACCAACAAAGTCAAAGTAGTTCGTCAATCGATGGAGAACTCGCCGTCGTTGAAGCTCATTTGTGTGGCGGCCACGGGAACGAACAATGTCGATTTGGCCGCTGCCAAGGAGTTGGGAGTACAAGTAAAGAACGTAAAAGGATATTCAACCGACAGCGTAGCCCAAGAAACGATGGCGTTGTTGTTGGCATTGCTCAACTCGACAGCTTACTACGATGCGTACGTAAAATCGGGGGAATATTCGAAAGAACGAATGTTTACGCACCTTGGGCGGCCTTATTGGGAACTGCGAGGGAAACGTTTTGGAATTTTGGGACTGGGCGAAATTGGTCGCCAAGTTGCGCAGATTGCAGCCGCCTTTGGTTGTGAAGTGGTGTATTATTCAGCGTCAGGACAAACGTATGACGTACCTTATGCTTCTCTTTCGTTGGAAGAGTTTTTGGCGACGTGCGACGTGCTTTCGGTACATGCACCGCTCAACGAACATACCGATAATTTACTTACCTACGAGCGTATAGCTCAAATGAAGCCCACGGCTTTGTTGCTCAATACAAGTCGGGGAGGAATCGTAAATGAAGCAGATTTGGTACGTGCCCTCGACGATAATTTGATTGCGGGTGCGGCTATTGATGTGTTTACGCAGGAGCCTATTCCCGCGAGCCATCCTTATTTACAACTTAAAAATCCCGAAAAACTGCTGCTCGCCCCTCACATAGCTTGGTCGAGTATCGAAGCCAGAATTCGATTGATGGATAAGGTTGCAGATAATATTCAGAGGTATTTGGACGAGAAATAAAAAGAAGAGTGGGCGAAACTTTGCAGGTGACTAGGCCAAGGTAAACAGAACTGCCTATGTTTACTATGTGTTTATTCTACTATTTTCTATGTGTTTTAAAATGCATCATACCCCTTAAAAAGAGCGAAAATTCATTTTTAAGGGGTATGATACCAACTTTACTTTATTCCCAATCCATCATACACCACTTGCATGATGGCCGTACGGACGTTGAGGGAGGATAGTTTGTTGTTGTCACGCGTTGGATAAACGCGGTTTGACAAAAATACGTAATTGAGGTTGTACGCAGGGTCGTTCCAAATCATAATACCCGTAAAACCTGTGTGTCCGTAGCTTTGCGGACTGGCGCTTTTGGGCGCGTTGCCGTTGTAAACACGGCTAGGTTTGTCAAAGCCAATTCCTCGGCGCGACTCTGGGAATTGATAGCGCGTAAATTCATTCATTGTTTTTTCAGAAATGAACGATTCGCCGCCGTAGCTGCCTTTTTGGAGAAACAACTGCGTGACTTTCATCAAATCATTGGCATTGCCAAACAAGCCTGCGTGACCACTTACGCCATTCAACATGGCTGCTGCTTCGTCGTGTACGTGCCCGTGAACCAGTGTTTGGCGGAAAAAAGTATCCCGTTCCGTAGGAGCGATTTGGCTTAATTTGTTGAAGCGAAGTGGATTGAAAGTAAGGCTATTAGCCCCGATTTTCCGATAAACGTTCGATTTTAAATACTCTTCAAATTCGATTCCCGTGAGGTTTTTCACTACTTGCGGATAAAGCATAAACGACAAGTCGGAATACACGTACTCTTTTTTCTCGTTGAGGGCTGAGTTTTTGAGCGAAGCAAACAGCTTGTTGTGGTATTTTTTGTGCAACCAAAGGCTGTCCGTAATCTGTACGGTATAAGCGCCGTGGGCTTCTTTACCCCAGCGAAACGTGCGAGGCTTCCATTTGCCATTTGGCTTGCGGCAATCGCGCCAGAAGTTAATAAACGCTTTTAGCCCTGCTTGGTGGGTAAGCACTTGTCGCCAAACCAAGTCGGCTTTGTTCGATTTTTTCAAGAACGGCAGATAGTCTTTCATCGTGCCGTCCAAGTTGAACTTACCTTCGCTGTGCAATTTGGCCAATGCAAGGGTAGAGGCCGCAATTTTGGTAACAGAAGCAAAATCATAGAGCCCCCCAATCCCCAAGGAGGGAGAATTAGTAGCACCCTCGTTGGGGATTAGGGTGCCATAACTTTTTCGATAAAATACTTTGCCGTCTTTGGCCAATTGTACCACCATACTCGGCGCCGCCTTCAACGCGATGGCATTATTGGCAATGGAGTCAATTTTGAAAGAAAGCCACTTGCTATCCAAGCCCACTTCTTCGGGAATGGTGTATTTTAATCGACCAATCGCGGGCGTTTCGATGCCTGCTCCGTACGGAAATTGGGTGTTGACTGATACAGGAAGTTTTCCTTTGGCAGGAATAGCGCCGAATATCAATTGGGCCGACAATTCTTCCGTAAATGGCGTCAGCTGATAGGCCATTACCAAACCTTTGGCTTTGCCAATGTCCTGTAGTTTATTGAGTGCGTAGGCATTCCCAAATACTGTAATGACCGAATTGCCGTTGGCCGCAAGTTCTTTCACCCAAGCTGCGGTGGTGGGCGTAATGCCATAGTTGGTACCTGGGCGAATGTTGTTCAAATGCGCCCCTACCAGTACAATGTCGTAGCTTTTGAGCGCCGCTCGAATGCTACCTTGAAGGCTGTCAGGCGTTTTTGGGTGAATAACGTAATGGTCGATGTTGGCGTAAAGTGACAGCGTTTTTTGGAAGGTGGTCAGTTCGCCCGTAAAAGCCGTTTCGTTGCGCGTACCAAGAGCAATGACCCCATCTTTCGTAACGGTGGTAATGGCGGGTGCGTCGGTCAATGAAATAGAAGCAATACTTACTTTGTCTAAATCTTTGATGGGGAGGACGTTGTCGTTGTTTTTGAGGACGGTCAGTGCATTTTCGGTCAATTGGCGATTGATAAGTTCTGATTGTTTATCGTTGATGTCTTCAATCAGGTTTTGGGTTTTAATGGGGGTAAACTTGTCGAGTCCCACCCATGCTTTTGCGGCCAATACTTTTTTTACCCGTGCGTCAATTTCCGCTTGAGAAATACGTCCTTCGGCCACGGCTTTTTTGATTTCCGCAATGGCCGCAGGGACATTGGGACTAAACTCCAGCACATCCATGCCAGCTTCTAAGCCTTTGGCATCGCCCAAACCATTCGGAAAATACTTCGTAAGCCCTTTCATGTTCATGGCGTCGGAGTAAATCAGGCCGTTGAATTTGAGTTGGTCGCGGAGTAGCCCCGTTACAATGGGTTTTGAAAGCGTTGAAGGTACATTTTTTGCCGTATCTAATACTGGAATGGCCAAGTGTGCCATCATGATTCCGTCGGCTCCTTGTTCAATCAATTTACGGAATGGATATAGCTCCACTGAGTCGAGGCGGGCGCGGGTATGAGGAATGACGGGCAGGTCGTAGTGCGAGTCCACGCCCGTATCGCCGTGACCAGGAAAGTGCTTGAGCGAACTCAAAATGCCTCCGTCTTGCATTCCTTTCATGTAGGCGTAGCTTTTTTCGTAAACTTTCTGCGGGTTTTCGCCAAACGAACGGAAGTTAATGACAGGGTTGTTGGCGTTGTTGTTGACATCGACCGAAGGTGCAAAATTGATGTGTACCCCCAAGCGACGTTTTTGAGCAGCTAGGAGTTTTCCCATTTTATAAATCAGCTCATCGTTGCCCTGAATCGCCCCCATCGTCATTTGGTAGGGAAAACGTACCGAACTGTCGAGGCGCATGGCGAGTCCCCATTCTGAGTCCATGGCGACCAACAATGGTACTTTCGAAATCGACTGATAATAGTTTGTCAACTGTGCTTGCTGAACTGGCCCGCCTTGGAAGAAAATCACGCCGCCTACTTTATAATCTTTAATATATTTGGCTACCACACGCGGGTTGGTAAAAGTCGTATCAATGATTACACGACTTGGATTGTTGGGGTATCCGTGCGCAGCGACCATGATGAGTTGGGCAATGCGCTCGTCGGCGGTAAGGCTGTTAAATACCGAGTCAACCCAACGTTGATTTGGGTTTTTGAGAAAAGGCGGGGTAGTTTGTTGGGCGAAACTGGTTTGAACCAATAAAAAAGCTAGAAAGAATAGGAACAGCAGGCGTTTCATGTGTGAAGTGCGTATTTTTTGGCAAAGGTATAGAAAAGGCCGAAAAAACTGGTGAAATAACCTTGGGACGGGGGAATAAGGAGTAGCTTGGAGAGATAAAAAATGGGCATAAGTTTGATAGTCTCACCAAAATGTAACTAATTCGTTTCTTTAAAACCGTATTACAACCTATTTGGTATTCAATGGCTTTACGTCGTCTTTATCACCGTTATCAGCGCTTCAAGATAAAATTGCTCCATTCATTACACAATTTTTTTGAGCAATTTTCTCTGTACGTAGGGCTTGTAACAGCCGTTGTAATGGCCTATGATCTAGGGTTTCGGCACGTCTCTAAGCCCGTTTTTTTTTCGAGTGTCTATTTGCTTTTTCTGGGCACTTTTACCGTGGCTTTTACCCTGCGTACGTTGCTGTTCCCGAGTAAAAGCAACCTGAGTAATGCGTTGCGACTGCTCTTGATTATCGTGCTGTTGTTTGTTTGTGGTTATAAATTTAACCACCTCAAACATGCCTTTGCCCCCCATTCGTGGATGAACGTGGGCAGCTTGGCCATTTGTGGATTTTTGTTGCTTTTTGATGTTTCGCGTAAAGTGCTTTCGCTTTACTCTCAACGCTTCAATCCTGCACTTTCATTCATCCTTAGCTTCTTATTACTGGCATTGATAGGGGCGGGGTTACTGATGCTGCCTCGGGCTACGGTTCATGGCCTTAGCTTTGTCGATGCGCTCTTTACGTCGGTAAGTGCGGTATGTGTGACGGGCTTATCGACGGTGGATGTCGCCGTAGAATTTACCCGTTTGGGTAAGATTATCTTGCTGATATTGATTCAACTGGGTGGGCTGGGGATGTTGTCATTTACCAGTTTCTTTGGGTATCTTTACCAAGGTGGTTTTTCGATTGAAAATCAGTTGTTTCTAAAAGATATTGCCACTTCCGACCGTATTGGGGACGTCTTTCGGACTTTGTTCAAAATCATCTTTATTACCCTGTTTATTGAACTGGTAGGGGCGTTGTTTATTTATTTGACACTTGATACCACGGATCTTTTTGCCACCAATGGTCAGCGGCTTCGGTTTGCCGTTTTTCACAGCATTTCTGCTTTCTGCAATGCGGGTTTTTCTTCTGTTCCAAATGGCCTTTATAATGAGTATCTGCGTCAAAATATCAGTTTGCATTGGGTGCTCATGGTGCTTGTCATCATGGGAGGAATTGGATTCAGTATTATCAATGACTTTTACCTATACCTTAAACACTACGGCCGACAGCTTTATTTGTGGATACGCTACGGTCTCAAAGTACATCACATGTCTCGGTCGGTCAGTATCAATACCCGTTTGGTAATGGTGATGACCGCCTTGCTGCTTCTGGTCGGTACGCTTGCATTTTGGTGGAGCGAATCCAACGGCGCGTTGGCCAATGAAACCAGTACATTTGGAAAAATTACAATGGCGTTTTTTGCCTCAACCGCACCAAGGTCAGCGGGTTTTACGACCTTTGACATTGGGCAAGTATACCCTGCCACTGTCCTGATTTTCTTGTTGTTGATGTGGATTGGGGCCGCTCCTGGGTCAACGGGAGGAGGGATAAAAGTTACCACTTTTGCGGTGGCATTGCTCAACGTCCTGAGCTTGGCGCAAGGCAAAGACAGGGTAGAGGTAATGAAGCGTCGAATTCCTTCTGAATCTGTCAGAAGGGCGTTTGCTGTTATTACGTTGTCTTTGTTGATTATTGGTCCTGCCATTCTCATTATCACCATTTTAGAGCCCGAAAAACCTTTGATTGGCTTGGCGTTCGAGTGCTTTTCTGCCTTTGGAACGGCAGGAATGAGCCTAAATCTTACGCCATTTTTGGGAGATAGTACCAAGCTGGTATTAGTTGTTCTTATGTTTGTTGGACGGATTGGTACTTTTACTTTGTTTGTGGCTTTTGTGCGACGGGTCAAAGCGCTGAACTATCAGTACCCCAACGAAAACGTTTTCATAAACTAGAAAATCATGAAGTTTTTTGTAGTAGGTCTTGGGAATTTTGGTTCTACCCTCAGCATTCGGCTTACCGACATGGGGCATGAGGTGATTGGAGCCGATATTAGCCTCAATAAAGTCGAATCCCTCAAAAATAGAATCACGCATACCGTTTGTATGGACTGCACAGACGCGACCAACCTCCACACCGTCCCGCTGAAAGAAATGGATGTGGTAGTGGTGGCGATTGGGGAAGACTTTGCGGCTTCGGTACTGATTACGGCGTTGCTGAAACAACAAAATGTAAAAAAACTCATAAGCCGAGCTTTCAACGATGTGCATCGAACGGTGATTGAAGCCTTGGGCGTGGACGAAATTCTTTTTCCCGAAGAAGACGCTGCCGAACGAGTCGCCAATAAGTTAACCTTGCCTTTGGTTGATAACTCTGTGCAGATTTGTGATAATTCGTCGATGATGGAATTGTCGATTCCCCAAAAGTTTTATTACCAAAAATTAGCTGAAACGGAGCTGGCGCAGGCCAAAGAGCTAAAAGTAGTAGCGTACGTGCAGGTTAAAAATGAAAAAAGCCTCTGGGGAAATACCCGAAAAATTAAAAAACTCAACCTAGAGATTGATGCCGAAACGGAACTGCGGCCTGGTGATCGCTTAATTATTATTGGCAATGTGAAGGAGTTGAAGAAAATTTTAAATCGATGATAAAATAATGGTCAAAAATTATAAAAAACACCAGTGGCTATTTTTATAATTACGGTTGCTGTGTACTTTTGTAGTGGTTAGTTTAACCCCTTCCACTTCATCAACACAATATACTAAAATGACTGCAATTTTGGAACGCGTCCTCGTCGATACCGAAGAGGTTCGCGACTCGTTAGGATTACAACGGGTCAACAAATTTCATTTCAATTTACCACCAGCGACGTTGGTCGAACACGCGCTTCTCAACGGCGAAGGCCACCTTACGGACACGGGGGCACTCATGGCCGATACGGGCGAATTTACAGGACGCTCACCGCAAGACCGCTACATTGTCAACGACGAGAAAACATTACACTCGGTTTGGTGGAGCGACATCAATACCCCGTTTGACGCCCTCAAGTTTGATGCTTTGCACAAAAAAATGCTGGACTTTTTGGAGGACAAAACGGTGTACGTTCGTCAAGGTTACGTGTGCGACCACCCCGATTATCGCCTCAATCTGACCGTGGTCAACACCTGGGCGTGGCACAATTTGTTTTGTCATAACATGTTTTTGCGCCCTTCTGAAACAGAATTGAGCCAGTTTGAGTCAGAGTTTACCATTATTAATATCCCCGAATTTAAAGCCGACCCCTTCGTTGACGGAACCCGCAGCGAAAATTTTGCCATTCTAAACCTGACCAAAAATGTGATTTTGATTGGGGGAACGGGCTACGCGGGCGAAATGAAAAAAGGGGTGTTTTCGGTGCTAAACTACAAATTGCCCCACGAACGCGGCACGTTGTCGATGCACTGCTCGGCCAACGTCGGCAAAGAAGGCGATACGGCTGTTTTCTTTGGCTTGTCGGGGACGGGAAAAACCACCTTATCGGCCGACCCCAACCGCTCGTTAATTGGGGACGACGAGCACGGCTGGACGGGCGACACGGTGTTTAATTTTGAAGGAGGGTGTTATGCCAAAGTCATTAACCTGACCCAAGAGCGCGAACCTGAGATTTTTAACGCGATTCGTTTTGGGACGATTGTCGAAAATACCCGCTTTTACGAAGGAACGCGCACCGTTGATTATACCAATAGCTCGGTGACGCAAAATACCCGCACTGCCTACCCCATTGACTACATTCCGAACATCATGCAGCCGTCGAGGGGAGACGCGCCTAAGAACATCTTTTTCTTGACTACAGATTCGTTTGGTGTACTGCCACCGATTTCAAAACTGACGACAGGTCAGGCCATGTATCACTTTATTTCGGGATATACTGCCAAAATAGCAGGCACCGAAATGGGCATCAAAGAACCGCAAGCTACTTTTTCGGCTTGTTTTGGAGCGGCTTTTTTACCGCTTCATCCAACACGTTATGCTGATTTGTTGGGAAAAAAAATTAACCAACACCAAGTAAACGTTTGGCTGATTAACACGGGCTGGACGGGCGGTGGCTATGGCGAAGGTGAGCGGATGAAACTGGCCTATACGCGGGCGATGATAACGGCGGTATTAAAAGGCGATTTGGAAGCGGTAAACTACGTAAAACACCCGATTTTTGGCTTTGAAATGCCCGAAACGTGCCCAAATGTGCCTAGCGAATTGCTTAACCCACGTGCGACTTGGAAAGATGCCGTAGCTTATGACCACGCCGCTTTGCACCTTGCCGATTTGTTCCGTAGTAACTTTGCCAAATACAGTGATTATGCAAGTCCGCAAATCTTAGCGGGTGCGCCGTTGGCCTAACGATTTTCTTCCTCTTTTTTAATCCCCAAAGCCCTCAGAAATCTCGCTGAGGGCTTTTTTGTGGTACGAGAATTGTACTATACATTGCCATAACTTTATACCTGAGAGAAAAAATGTTTGTAAAAGCCATCGAACGCGTTAGTGAGTTTACTCGACCTATTCATATTATCACTCGTTTATACAACCAAGCCGAAATCAGACCTGGTGCTGCGACCTTGTTTTTTATCAATGAAAATGGCGATGCCATCACTTGCAAGCACGTAGCCGACTTGATTGTCAACGTGGGAGCTATCCAGCAGCACTATGCACGTTTTATGGCGGAGTACCGTAAAATTTTACGCGAGCCTCAGCATGACTATTTGCGACAACGATTGGAAGACCAGTTTAATATGAAGTTGGGGACAGTCATTGGGCAAAAATTCGATTTTATCAATTGCTTTGAAAGTCTGTCCCAAATCCACGTTACGTACCACCCAAAATACGATTTAGCACTTTTGCGTTTTGAAGGAACGGGGCAAAAGTTTTTTCAACGTCCTGCCGAATTTGTCGCCGATGGAGCCAGTACGAAGCCTGGAAAGTCATTGTGCCGCTTGGGGTATCCGTTTGCCGAATACACCAACTTTCGCTACAATTCAGATTTAGACGACATTGAGTGGGTTCGTACCCATAACCAAGTAACTCCTTCGTTTCCCATTGATGGAATTGTCACTCGATACATTGCCGATGAGTCAGGAACTCCTTTTGCGATTGAAATGAGTACCCCAGGGTTGGTAGGACAAAGTGGTGGCCCGTTGTTTGATACCGAAGGGACCGTTTACGGAATGCAACAATCGACTCGGCACTTGCACATGGGGTTTGACATGGTCAATCACGACGTTTGGGTAGGGGGAACCCACCGCGCCAAGATTTCTAATCATCCCTTTTTGCACGTAGGCGTTTGCATCAGCGCCGACATCATCAAGGAGTTTCTTCGCCAACACAATGTGAAGTTTTATACAAAAAAAGCCTTTAGGGAAAATTTGAATTAGGAATTAACGAATGAACGAGTTACGAATGAGCGAATGACGAATATACCCTCTTGGCCTACCATTCGTAATTCGCTCATTCGTCATTCTACATCATTTCATTCCATAATTTTCGCGAAGCAAGTACTCAAAAATGCGGCTGGGTAGGAAGCGCTTGAGCCATAACGAGGCGCGCTGGAGGAATGGCCCTGCTACGTAATAAATATTGGGTGACTTTGCGTTGATAATTTTCTCAATCGTTTCGGCAATGTACATTGGTTCGGCGGCTTCGCTTACTTCGGCCTTTACCTTGGCGTTCATATCGTCCACGTAAGCGCGGTAAGGCGAATTGGAAGGGCTGTGCGCCACCAAACGGTTGGCGTTGATGTTGGTGCGGACGTCGCCAGGCAATACGCTACACGCTTCAATACCAAAAGGTTTGAGTTCAATGCTAAGGGTTTCGGTCAGGATTTCTACCGAGGCTTTGCTGGCGCTGTAAATGCCACGGAAAGGCAAGCCCATGCGTCCTGCAATCGAACCTACGTTGATGATAAGCCCACTGCGGCGTTGGCGCATGGCGGGCAACACGGCGCGACAAACCCGCAAAAGTCCCCAAACGTTGGTGTCAAAAACCCGTTGAATCATTTCTTCGGGAACCTCCTCAAGAGCACCAATAATTCCCAAACCTGCATTGTTGATGAGGATGTCGATTTGTTGTTCACGTTGCAAAACGTGGGCGATGGCACTTTGTACCGAGGCGTCGTCGGTGACGTCCATCACAACCGTTTGAAAAGAAACGACCTCGTTGAAGGGTTTGCGACTGGTGCCATACACGCGATGCCCTAGATTCGTTAAGTACTCGGCGGTAGTGCGACCTATCCCCGTCGAAGCTCCAGTAATGAGAATAACTTTAGACATGTATTAACAACCCATCTATTTCTTAATTTGGTTCAGTTCTTCGTGCATTTGATTCACTAAATACCGAAGATGGTCAAGCGAAACGGTAGGCTCGGGCAAAACTGTGCTAAAAAATGCCTTGATTTCCCACACTTCCAGTACATCCTTGATGGGTACCTCAAAGGTAGGAATGTTTACTTTATCTGAACTCAGTAAAAGTGTTCCTTTGATTTTTACTTGGTTATAAACTCGTCGGCAAACGACGCCCAAATTGCGGGCTACCAAGACGTACATTTTCCCATCGGCGATGTCGTACCAATTGCTGATTTGTTGACCCACCAAAAACGAATTGACGTACGAAAAATCGTCGCCCGCTTCAAAGGCACGATAACTGCCGTTGGGCAAAAGTGGAAATTCAAAAGAAGGAAGACGTTTGACGTAATCGTTTTGCGAAAATTTATCAATATACTCCTTCATTTGCGACTGCCGAACGTAGGGAATCGCCTGCGGATTGGGCTTGTCGTACGCACTCGGTGTTTGGACAATGGTAGCCGAACCGCCGTCATAATTGTTGTTGAACGTCGTCGCTGGGGTATAAGTCGGTACAACAGGCGGTGGGGTAACGGGCGCCGAATAACTGGGTGGGCTCGGTGGTTTGGGAGGCTCAATCACAGGCGGTGCTACGGCAGCGGGTGGGCTTACAGGCACAGGCTGTGGACGCGGCTGCGTGGACGTAGGCGGTACATAAAACTGGTCAAAAATGCTCGAAAGTGTCTGTGGCTCTTTTTCTTGAGGCTCCGATACCAACGACGAAACCGCTGGTTTGTCGATGGGAATAAGACTCGGCGTTTCGCGGATTTTCCGAAGGTCTTTTTTTAGCAAATCGTCCACAGAAACATTGAACAACTTCGACATTACCTTCAAAACGTCGATGTTGGGATTGGCGCGTTGTTCCTCGTAAGCGCCCACAGAAGCCCGTTTTATGCCAATTCGGCGGGCAAATTGGTCTTGCGTCATTCCGTGCAATTTCCGCAAGTATTTCATGTTGTCGCTGACAATGCTCATGGCGATTTTGATAAAAATTTTAGTAAAAGTAGATAAATTTCTGTTTTACTAAAAATATGTAACTATCCTGCTGAAAAATTGTATTTTTGTACTTACCCAACGCTGACTTAACCTAACCTTTTTGACCAAAAACCTATGATAGTTCAAGAACCAATAGTCCATGAGGACTGTAAGCGTATTTTTGAAAAACAGCGGCGCAAAGCTGCCTACATTGCTCTTACGGACGCCAATGAGCGGAAAGAAAAGCTCCAAAAGATTCAGGCGTATTTGATGGAACACCAAGCCGAAGTGGAAAAAGTCATGTACGATGACTTCCGAAAACCAGCTTCTGAAGTGCTTTTGGGAGAAGTTTATAGCATTACGTCGGAGATAAAATTTGCCTGCAAAAACCTGAAACGTTGGATGGCCCCGCAGCGGCTTTCGACGCCCATGGGGATGATAGGCACCGTAAGCTACATCAAACACGAACCCAAAGGAAATGTACTCATTATTTCTCCTTGGAACTACCCGCTTTCGTTGGCCATTAAGCCGTTGGTATCGGCCATTGCGGCGGGGAATGTCGCCATCATCAAACCCTCGGAAATGACGCCAAATACCTCGGGATTTATCAAAAAAATGATTGGTGAATTGTTTGATGAAAACGAAGTGGCGGTGGTAGAAGGCGATGCCGCTGTGGCCACGGAGCTGTTGAAACTACCATTTAACCATATCTTTTTTACGGGAGCGCCCTCCATTGGTAAAATAGTGATGCGGGCGGCGGCTGAGCATTTGGCTTCGGTGACGCTGGAGTTGGGAGGAAAATCGCCCAATATCATCGATGAAACAGCAGATATTCAAAAAGCGGCTGAAATGACGGCTTGGAGTAAATGTTTGAACAACGGTCAAACCTGCATTGCGGCTGATTACGTGATGATTCATGAGTCGAAAAAAGACGCGTTTGTCAATGCTTATCGGGACGTAGTCAAAAAGATGTATGCCTCAGATGGCAACAAAGTGGAAGCTTCGGATAGCTACGCCCGCATTGTGAACCAACGCCATTTTCAGCGCATCAAAGGGTATCTGAACGACGCCGTAGAAAAGGGCGCTAAAATTGAAGTGGGTGGGGCGACCATTGCTGACCAAAATTTCATTGAACCAACGCTCCTTACCCACGTCAACGATAGCATGAAAGTGATGCAAGAGGAGATTTTTGGGCCTGTGTTGCCTGTATTGACCTACCGCGACAAAGAGGAGGTGATTGGATACGTTAACAGTAAAGAAAAACCGCTGGCTTTGTACATTCACAGTAACAGTCAACGGAGCATCGATTATTTTCTGAATAATACCACGGCGGGCGATACGGTCATCAACGACATGATGTTGCAGTTTAGCAACGCCGAAGTACCTTTTGGGGGCGTAAACAACAGCGGAATTGGAAAGTCGAATGGTTTTTTCGGGTTTCAAGAAATGAGCAACCTGCGGGGAGTAACCAAACGACAATTTGGAACGATGAAGTTTATTTATCCGCCTTATACCGACAAAGTCAAAAAGCTTATTGAGCTATTCATTAAGTATTTTTAGGGGATTATTTTTTCGGAAAAAGACGTATTTGTTACGCAAAATAAGTGGATGCCCCTTTTCGGGGCATTTTACGTATATATATGCCAATGGTCTCGCTGGGTTTTGGTATTTTTGGAGGTTAAGATAAAACTCCAAAATCGCGAACCGAAATCAATGAAAAAAGTGCTACTGATAGGGCTGGCTGTGCTGTGGAAACTGAGTGTTTTTGCGCAGATAACAGCCTCGTATCAGGGTGATTCGTGGAAAGAAGTACTGCGCAATAAACAAGGAACAGTTACGTCGCTTTGGAATGGCATCGACCCGTTTGTGTTTAAGGCTTCGGATGGGCGGCTGATGGGCGTGGAGTACGAAGTGATGGAAGCATTTGTGCGTTTTACCGAAAAAAAATATGGGGTAAAGTTGGCCGTGAACTGGGTGGAAAACCCCGATTTTCAGCAGATGATTGCGGCCATTAAAAACAGCAAACAAGCAGGGGTTTTTGCGTGGGGGTACATCTCAATCACCGCCGAGCGGGCCAAGTTTCTTCAATTTACCCCGCCCTACATGCCCGACCTCAACGTGCTCGTGACGCACGCCAATCGAGCATTGTACAAATCGCCCGAAGCGTTTTTAGACGGTGCCAAACAGATGCATAGCTTTGCGATGGATAACACCACGATGGCCGAAGACCTGGCCAAACTTCGCTCGCGGATTCCTCAGGTGGCGACAACGTTCAAAAACAATGATTACGAAATTGCCGAGGCCATTTCCCAAGATGAGAAAGCGTTTGGGTATCTGCCATTGTCGATATACATTGTGGCGCTCCAGCGTGGCCTCAAAGTCAAACGCCAGCCCGTTTGGGCGGTAAAACGTCCAGGTTTTGCGGGTATTTATCCTCAAAAAAGTGATTGGAAAGAGCCCGTCGATGCGTACTTTGAAAGTGCTGATTTTCAGCGTGATTTTGAGCAAATTGCCCGTAAGTATTTGGGAGCTCACATGTGGAAATTGGTGTTTCTGAACGTGATGAACGATTCGATGCGAAACCAAAACGATTTGGAGTTATTACAAATTGAGAAAGACTTGTTTGCCGCACGCGTCATCGAAGCCGCTCAGGAGTCGGAGTTTCAGCGTGACCTGCGGAATATTCTTTTGCTCACGGGTGTGTTCGCGTTGGTATTGATGTTTGTTTTTTACCTTCGTTATCGCAGTAAAAAGCACTATTCGGAAGTGTTGAGAACGCAAAACGAGTTGATTATGGCCCAAAAAAGCGAGATAGAGCGTATCAATCGGGATTTACAACTACGGGTGTTACAGTCGCAAACGACCCCTCATTTTGTCTTCAATGCACTGCATACATTTCGGTATTTTGTAAGCCTCAACGAACGAAAAAGTACACTTGCGTACCTGACGGCGCTATCGGAATGTATGAATAATTTGTTGCAGCAATCCGAAACAACCTTTTGTACGGTAGAGGAAGAATGTCAGTTGCTGACGCAGTGCTTGCAATTGGAAAAAATCCGTTATGCCGACAAATTTGGCTTTGAAGTGCAGTATGACCAAGCCGTCAAAGATTGGCAGATTCCGACGTTGTTGATATACCCGTTGATTGAAACTGCCTTGCACCGCGGTATTTTGGTTAGAAAAGACAACGATGGTTTTCTGCAAATTGGCTTTGATTATAAGAATGGGTACATTGTGGGGTGCATTGAAGTAAATGCGCCAACGGGAGAGCCTTTAGTGGGAGTCAGCAATAAATCAGAAACGGACAACGCTTCATTGAGCCTGATGTGGCAACGGATGGAGCTGTACAACGCAGCCCAAGCAGGTACGATTACGGTTTCGACGTCTGTCCCTAACCGTTACGAAATCCGTTATCGTGTTTTAAAATCATAACGTATGTTGAAAGCGCTTTCGGAATCGTTAAATGCCAAGAAAAATGCCCTCTCACAGACCTTGGTCCGTTGGGTTCGTCCCTTATGGCGTTGGGTGTCGAGACAAGGCGTTACCGACGCGCTTTCCGAAGACCGTAGAAACAAAGTGAAACTGACCAACCGCTTGGCGGCAACAGTTAGTTTGATGCTTATTGGGCCGTTGTTCAACTACATTCAAGTACTGGATGTCTTCATTCTGCATTTTTTAGCGATTCTGAGCTATTTGATACCCATTTTTATCAATCGTTTGGGGTGGTACTCGACGGCGCGGTGGTGGTTGGTCATTACGCCCCCTGTGTTCAATTTGATAGGTGCTGGATTGCTAACCGAAGGCCCTGCATCGGCGGCCAAAATTTCGTTTATGGCCATGATTATCCTGCCTATTTTACTTTTTCAAATCACCGAGTGGTTTCAAATGCTGCTTGGGCTTGGGTGGGTATTTCTGACGGTGCTGTCGTTTGACTACGTGACAGACTTAATTCCTCGGTCGGCCTGGATTGCCAACGATGCCCACTACGACAACCCGTACGTAGCACACATGGGTATCATTTGGAGCATGGTTATGCTGACGGTGGCGTTTATTTATCTTCAATTGGTCAATCGTGGCAATCAACAAAAGCTGACAAAAGCGTTGGACGAAACCGACCGTCAGCGGGCAGTGTTGGACGATACCAACGCGTTGCTTCGCCAACAAAACGAGGAAATTGAGCGCCAGCGCTTGGACATTGAGCACATCAACCACGACCTACGTTTGCAGGCATTGAAGGCCCAAATGGATCCGCATTTTTTGTTCAATGCGCTGGGGTCGATTCAGCATTTTATCCTCAAACAAGAGACCAAAGAGTCGCTGAATTATTTAGCAAAATTCTCAAAACTGATTCGTCAGATGCTGGAAAACTCGGTGAACGACCGCGTGGCGCTGGCCGACGAAACACGGGCGTTGTCGTATTATATTGATTTAGAGCGGCTTCGATTTGAAAATAAATTTGAGTACCTCATCGACATTGACGAAACCATTGATGCCGAGCGGACGGAAATTCCACCGATGTTGCTCCAACCCTACATCGAAAACGCCATCTTACACGGGCTTCGTCCGAAAGAAGAGGGTGGAGGGCAGCTTAAAGTGGTTATTCTGAGACAGTTTGATGATTTGTTGTGCGTCATTGAAGACAATGGTATTGGCCGCGAGGCCGCTGCCTACATCAACTCCCACCGCCGTCGCTCGCACATTTCGCGCGGTACTTCCTTTACCGATAGTCGGATTCGCCTCCTCAATGCCAACCGTACCCAGGCCGTTAGTGCCATTACCATCGACTTGGTGGACGAGCAGGGAAACCCCCGAGGCACGCGCGTAGAACTTAAAATTCCGCTCTGATTGCAGTATCATTTGGCCAAAAATGCCTTCTTAGGGTAAATATTAATCTAAGAAAGCATGAAAGTTAAAAGTTTGTTGGCTTCTTTATTGTTCTGTACGTCACTCTCGTACGCCCAATCGGAAGACAATACCCTGACGAAGAAGGAAAAAACCGAAGGATGGAAACTCCTTTGGGACGGAAAAACCAACGCTGGCTGGAAAAGCACAAAAGCTGACGGGTTTCCTGCCACAGGTTGGTCAACGGAAGGTGGTGTGTTGAAAGTCTTGAAAAGTGCCCGAGGAGGCGATATTATTACGACGAATAAGTACAAAAACTTTGTCCTAAAAATAGACTTCAAACTGACGGAAGGGGCCAACAGCGGCATCAAGTACTTCGTAAATTCGTCGGGCATTGGTTGCGAATACCAAGTGTTGGACGACGACAAGCACCCCGATGCCAAAGCAGGCGTGGAGGGCAACCGTACCTTGGGTTCTTTGTACGACTTGATTACGGCCGACCCCAAAAAACCACTTAAAAAGGACGACTTCAACACGGCCATGATTGTTGTGAATAACAACCACGTAGAACACTGGCTCAATGGCGTGAAAATAGTGGAATACGACCGCAACAACCAGATGTGGCGGGCGTTGGTCAACTACAGCAAATACAAAAAATACGCTGATTTTGGCAATGCTACCGAAGCGCCGATTTTACTCCAAGACCACGGAGACGAAGTGTGTTTTAAAAACATTAAGATTTTAGAAAAAAAATAATCGTTACCAAATGACAACGAGAAGGGATTTTATAAAAAAAGCAGGGGTTGCGGGTTCGGGCCTAGCTTTGGGGCAATTGAGCCCAAGCATCATGACAAATCCAGCACGAAAAGGCGAAAAAGTCAAATTGGCTTGTATTGGAATAGGTTTCCGTGGTGGTGAAATCATCAAAGAACTCAACAAAACGGGCTTAGCTGAGATTGTGGCACTTTGCGACATTGACATGGGAGCGAAGCACACGCAAGAGATTGCGGCGATGTTCCCCAATGCCAAACAATTCCAAGATTTTCGTAAGATGTTTGACAGCATGGGAAATCAGATTGAAGCGGTTTCTATCGGAATTCCTGATTTTGCCCACTACGTAGTGGCCGTCCATGCGATGTCGTTGGGAAAACACGTCTATGTTGAAAAACCAATGGCACGGACTTTCCACGAATCGGAATTGTTGATGAAGTTGGCCAAGAAAAACCCAAAAGTGGTGACCCAAATGGGAAACCAAGGGCACTCGGAGGCCAATTATTTCCAGTTTAAAGCATGGAAAGATGCGGGTATCATCAAAGACGTAACCAAAATTACGGCTCACATGAACTCGGCCCGCAGATGGCACGGTTGGGATCCTAAGATTTCAAAATACCCCGAAGCTCAGCCCATTCCGTCAACGTTGGATTGGGATACGTGGCATTTGAACACGATGTACCACGATTTTAACGAAAAATACCACTACGGAAACTGGCGCTGTTGGTACGATTTCGGGATGGGTGCTTTGGGCGACTGGGGCGCACACATCTTGGATACGGCACACCAATTCCTTGATCTTGGGTTGCCTAACGAAGTGACTGCGGTGAAGTTGGACGGACACAACGACTACTTCTTCCCAATGTCATCGACGCTTTTGTTCCGCTTCCCTGAGCGTAAAGGAATGCCAGCCGTGGATATTACGTGGTACGATGGGGTGAATAACCAGCCACCGCTGCCAGATGGATACGGTTTGTCAGAACTTGACCCGAATATTCCAGTGGTAGCAGGGCAGAAAATCAAGGCGGCGACCTTGAACCCAGGCAAGATTATTTATTCAAAAGACCTCATTTTCAAGGGTGGTTCGCACGGAAGTACGTTGAGTATTATTCCGAAAGAAAAAGCGGTGGAAATGCAGTCAAAACTGCCAGTGGTGCCAGCCAGCCCGTCCAACCACTTCAAGAATTTCTTATTGGCCTGCCAAGGAGAAGAAAAAACGCGTTCACCGTTTGAAATCGCAGGGCCGTTGTGTCAGGTATTTGCGTTGGGCGTGATGGCGCAGCGTCTGAATACCAAACTGTTGTTTGACCGTACGACAAAAACCATTACCAATCATTCTTTTGCCAACGCGATGCTCACAGGCATTCCGCCGCGCAAAGGCTGGGAGGATTATTATCGGATTTAAGCGTGGTTCGGGTTGCTCACAACCCGACCTTTATTACCTTCCCGAAAGTTACTACCTTCCCGAAAGTTTTAAACTTTCGGGAAGGTCTAAAAATGAGTGGGTTATAAGTAACCCACAACACACCTATCGTATCTTAGGGCATTTTGTTCGCCCACGTTGTTTGCGCGAAGCGGGTCGAAATTGAAGTTGATTTTTCGTGACCAAATACCCTCCTTTTCCGTTTCGCGTCCTAATTTCTCCTCCTTCTTTCATCGGAATAAAATCCAACGACGGCAAAAACGCAAAGTCATTAATCGGCTGAGGATGAATGTCGAACAGCGGGTCGCCAGGAAAATGGTACGTCTCAAATTCGTAATCAAACAAGAAAATCGTAATAAACCCATCGGGGCTGTACTTGAGGCTGATGTCTTGGGTAGGTTTCAGTTTAAACGCCTGTTGAAAATCGGCGCGGCGGAAAAACTGGTCTTTAAAATGATCGTGGTGAAGTTTGGCGCGATTGTACAGATAAATCGTGTTTGAGGAGTCGTAGGTAATGGCAATGTCGATGTAGTGCTTTGAAAAATCTTTGCGGGTGTCTTTGGCAAACAAAACCCCCATGTTGTTGATGGCATTTTTGCTTAAATACAATTGATAATGCGCAATAGCCGATGACTCCTCGTTGCGGTTTTTGAAGACATTCCCAATGTTGACATTGTACGCCTTTTTGGTAGAATCAATTTCCAAGCCTTTTTCAAAATCTTTGAGCGATAAGTCGGAAAACTTGGCTTCTTCGGCTTGGTCGCGGTTGTGGCGTTCACGCAATGACATATACGACTGGACAATCCCACGGTTGTTGTACAACATCGGCAATTGCTTTTTTCGCAAAAGGCTATCGTAGAGTACCTTCGCGCGGTCGATGTCGTCGATGTTGAGGTACGAAACGCCTAAGCCGTTGCTCGCGTTGATATTGCTCGGGTCGAGGGCGTGGGCTTGGGTGAAGTCGTCGAGGGCCTGCTGGTACTCGTTGCATTTGAGGTAAATATTCCCTCGATTGACGAGCATCCGAACGCTGATTTCGGGGTTGGCCCGAATGGCTCTTTCCAGCCATTTTAGGGAAGTCAAAAAATACCCTTCGATGCGGCAATACTCGCTCATGGCCAAGCACGGAAGCAGTCCTTTGCCCGAAAGTTGCACCGCCGTTTGAACGTCATCTTTTGCCAAGGCTGTTTGGTGAGAATAGAGCCGACAAAATGCCCGTGCGGCAAAAAAATCGGCATGATGTGGGTTTTTGGCATTCAAAATTTCACCCGCTTGCTCAAAGCAGCATACCGCTTCCCCGTAGTTTTGGAGTCGATAATAAATAATGCCTAAACCAAGCCATGCGTGTTTTTGGGTAGAATCTAAATCCAACGCCCGTTCGTACGCTTTTTGCGCCTGACGTTGCCCATTGGTGCCGACGTACGCATTGCCCAAACTTAGCCACGCTTCGGCCGAAAAATCATTGAGCCGACAAGCCGCGTCGTACTCCAATACAGCTTCTTGGTACTTACGTTGCCGATAAAGCGCGTGCCCCAAACCCAGCCTTGCCGCAAAGCGATAATAAGGGTCTTTGGTAGCAAGGTATTCGCGGTAAAGGCCCTCGGCTGTGGTGTATTCGGCCAAGGCCAGCGAGCTATTCCCGCGCTGTACCAAAAAGCGAGGCCCGCTTGGGTGCTTGCCCACGCGCGTGGCAAGCTTGTCGGCTTTTTCGTAGAGGCGTTCGGCTTGTTTGTAGTCGCCAAGTTTAAAATGAACGTTGGCGGCCAATTCGTGAAATTCGGCCGCTTTGGCAAACCCAATTCGTTTGCTCCAATCTTGCGACTGCTGCAAATCGCCCAATTTGTAATGGGCTAATGCGATGTTAAAAATGAGGGTATCACTAGGAGGCGCGTGTTCCCACGTGGCCAAGCCTTGTTGAATATTGCCTTTTTGAGCTTCCCAAACGCCCTTATTGTGCAAATAACGCCGCCCAGCTCCAGTCTGAGTCAGTAGTTGCAGGGCGGTGTCGTATTCTTTCAATACGCCAGTGACAAGCGCGAGATTGTATAATAGGGTGTCGTTGTTGGCTTGGTATTCTTGGGCTTGCAGAAACATCGACTGCGCACTTTGGTATCGCTGATTGTAAGCGTACTGAATGCCACCATTGTTGAGTTGAGGAAACCGCTTGGGGTTTTGAGGACTATTTTTTTTGGGGGGAGCTACCGTAATTTTCTTGGTTGAATGCGCTGACGCCCCCGTATTAGAAGAATCTACCACGCACGCTTGAGACCGTGTGCCAAGTACAAATTCAACTATAAAAAGGAGTAAAGTAAACCTAAAAGTCAGCATCTCCATACCAATCGTCAATGTAACTAACTTAATTTCATTTACACGAACCATGCCATGATTAGCCACTTGAGGGAAAAAAATGAGCAATAAGGTGTCAAAAACAGCTGTTTTGGTCCTTTGGTGTAGAATGTGTAAGTAAAGTTAACGCTAAGTTTTGACTTTAGCGCCTATTTAGCTACATCGACGATGAAAAAAGGGAAAATACTAGGCTTAATACATAATTTCATTTTTTACCCGCAGAAGCGCGCAGAATAATACAAACGCAGATATTCGCTGATAAACGACTTAATGAAGCTATTTTTATCAGCGAATATCTGCGGCTCTTAATCTGCGGGTAAAACTTAAAAAAAGTAGCAAACAATGTACCTAATTCGGCATAATTAAAAATGTCGATTTTCCTTTCTGAGGCAGTGCTTTGTGCGAAAGAATCAATCGACGCACGGGGCGATTGTCCCATTTGGTTTTGAAACTAACGTACTCCATTCCGTCGGTGGAGGGGAGGTCGGTAGATACGTCCCAAAGTTTGTTATCGTATTGAATAACAAAGGTTTGGCCTTTGGGGGTAGTCAATTTGATTTTGCCAAGAGTGGTTAAATCCGTGTCGCAAACCGTCATAAAAATTTGCTGGAGCGAAGTGGGTTTTTGAGCCAACGAAAAATCATCGTTTATTTCGACAACATTTTTTACGCGATTGAGCTTCACCGAGCGATTCCAAGCCAGAATCCCCGCTTCTTTGGCATAGCTAGGCGCAATATCCATCGACAACGTCGCCTCTTTTTCGTTGATGATACTTTTGACGTTATGCGCTTCGTAGGTGCGTCCCGCAAGTTGTCCTAGTCCGTTGACAATGGGCAAATTATGGTATTGCGATTGGGTAAACCAAAGCTCGTACCGCTTCGACGAAAAAGTGCGGGCGGTGTAGTTGCCGCGACCTGCGTCGATGATAACAGGCTCACCGTTGGCATAAAGTAGAAAATCGCCCACGTCGTTGTGGTTGTGGCTTTCGGCATTGTGCCCGCCGTGGGTAGCCAAATACAGACCGTTGGAACTACGGGCCGTTAGTACTTGAATATCGCCGAGCCAAGCGTCTTTGACGGGTTGATACGTCGCTTTGGTGGAAGGTAATTCTTTGATAGTAAGTAAGTTCTGGATGCGACGCATACGGTGAAAGCCGTTGTTAGACACCGCCAAGGGGTATTTTTCAGTTGCCCATAGACCAAATTGCATGAGTTGAGCATCGTTGATTTTTTTGCCAAAACGATACAACATAATGCCGTCGGGCTTGAGTTTGGGGTCGGCATCGGCAAAGTTGACAAAGTAATCGTCCGAAATGTGGGTTTTGAATACGTACGACGCCATTTTTTGAACAAGCGGCTGTTGGTACGCACTTACTTTGTTTTGAGTCGCGGATTCGAGTAATTCCAAACAGTCAAACACACAAGCTCCCGCCGCAAACCAATAACTTGGGCCTTCGTCGCAGCCGCCATCCTCACCGAGGCCGTTGAGGTACAAATCCAAACCGAGCATAGCGGCGTGTAATTGCTCCGCGCGGCGTTTTTCGTCTTTTTCCAACAACAGCGCCGCTGTCATCCAGTTGGACATAATCCACGGATTCCAGTTATTGACGGCATTTTTCTTGCTCATCCAGCCATATCGATCGGGGTTTTGAATCATGGGGACAAACAACCGCCGATTGGTTTCAACGTAAATTCGCTTGCGGATAAGTTTATTGATTTTGTCTAATTTTTCACCCACAAAATAGTCGGCGAAAGAAAGTACGGCTGCGGTCTCGGCCGCAAACAAATCCACGACGGGGTCTTCGACGTTGGGCAGACCTGTACCGCTAATGTGGGCAGGAACACCCCAAAAACTTTCCTCACAAATGGACCAAACGCCGTTGAAAATGGCTTCCGTAAAACGGCCTTTGTCTTCGACGCTTTCGGCCAAAACAAGGTCAATGAGGGCGTTTCGTTTTCCGTACGAAAGTTTACCGTGGCGTTCGCGGTCGCCTGAGCGGACAAAATCCATCGAAACGCTGGCTGGAATGGCTTCAAATTTGTAGTTCAACACGGCTTCTCCCGCTTTGATCACCCGTGCCACCACACTATCGGGAAGCTGGGATTGCCATTCGGCGGCGGTTTTGGGGTAGGGTTTAAATTGTGCTTGGGGGAGGAGCGACTGCTTGACAGCCTCAAGCGAATAGGCCGTACCGAGCAGGTTACGTTGGGTTACTTGGGCGCTGGCGATGGCCGCCCAACCGATTAAAAGGGTGGTGAAAAGGTGTTTCATTGGTCGTTTTATTGTAGCGACGTTGCAACGCAACGTCGCTATTGAAGGGTTTATATCTAACAGATGGCAAGAAACCCCTTTTCATACTGACCACAGAAAATAAATTTGCGGGATTTTGGTTTAATTCCAACCCCCGCCCAGGGCGCGGTAAATATTCACAACAGCATTCATCTGTTGCATCTTGGTTTCGACCAAGTCAAACCGCGATTCTATGGCGTCGCGTTGTGTCAACAACACTTCCATGTAATCGGCGCGGGCCGAGCTAAACAGGTTGTTTGAAATCGTAATGGACTGCGTAAGTGCCTGAACCTCTTTTGATTTTGTGTCGTACGTTTTTTCCAAATTACCTATTTTGGCCATTTGGTTGGCCACTTCGATGTAGGCGTTTAACAACGTACGTTCATAGTTGTACACGGCTTGAATCTGCTTGGCATTGGCGTTGAAATAAGAGGCTTTGATGGCGTTTTTATTGACCAACGGTGCCGCCAAATCCCCCGCCAAAGAAAGAAGGAGCGATTGGGGTGTTTTTAACAAATAAAGTGGATTAAAAGCCTGATAACCCAGTCCTGCCGAAATGCCCAACGAAGGATAAAAACGGGCTTTGGCCACTTGCACATCGAGTTTGTTGGCGGCCAATTCCTGCTCTGCCTGACGAATGTCGGGGCGATTGCCCAACAACTGCGAAGGCAAGCCCGTATGAATGGTCGTGGGGACTAAATTGCTAAAATCTTGTGAACTACGCGCCACGGTTTGGGGATAGCGTCCCACCAAAAAATTGATGCGGTTTTCGGTTTCGATGATTCGTTGCTGGATGTTGTATTGCAAACTTTGGGTGTTCAATACCTGAGCCTCAAACCGCCGTACGGCCAATTCTGTTACCTTGGTGGCTTCTTTTTGAAGGCGCACAATACGAAGGGCATTGTTCTGAATATCAATGTTTTGGTGAATAATCGCCAATTGATTGTCAAGTGCCAACAACTCATAGTACGAAGTAGCAATTTCGGCAATTAAGTTGGTCACCATGAAATTTCTACCCTCACCACTGGCCAAGTACCGATGCACGGCGGCATCTTTGGCATTGCGGAGTTTATGCCAAATGTCGATTTCCCACGTGGCAAAAAGTCCTCCCAAAAAATTGGGCAACGGTTCGGGGGTTTCTCGGCCAGGTTTGATGTCGGTGGTGGCTTCGCTGGCTCCGATGTTGGTATAACGCCCCACTTTGTCCACGCCCGCACTGCCACGGATGCCCACAAAAGGTTTGTATTCCCCTTGACGAGCCATGATTTCGTTGCGCGACATTTCGATTTCCTGCATCGTAATGCTTAGCTCCTGATTGTTTTGCAAGGCGCTATCAATCAAGGCTGTAAGGTAAGGGTCGGTAAAGAACTCCTTCCATCGAATGGTGGCGCTGCTGGTCGAGTCCTGCGAGTTATTGAAACTCGCAGGTAAGGTGTTTCGTTCGGTTCTGGTGACCAGCGCTGGGGTTTTGCAGCCCGAAATGGCCAACGTTAACCCCGCAACTCCAAGACCGAGTATGATGATTTTCTTAAACATTAGTGCTCAATTTCTTCGGTTAACGGATTCTCTTTTTCGCCTTTAATCAACTGACGACCTTCGGCTATTTTTCCGAAAATAAAGTACAGCCCAGGAACGATAATCACGCCGAATACAGTCCCGAAAAGCATTCCTCCTAGTGCCGACGAACCAATTGTACGGTTTCCGATGGCCCCTGCGCCTGTGGCAAGCACAAGCGGAATTAACCCCGCAATGAAGGCAAAAGACGTCATCAAAATGGGGCGGAAACGTACTTTGGCTCCTTCGATGGCAGCGTTTAAGACGGTGAAGCCTTCCTTGTGTTTCTGGACGGCAAATTCCACAATCAAAACGGCGTTTTTCCCCAATAACCCGACCAACATCACCAACCCTACTTGGGCATAAATGTCGTTGGCAAGTCCCATCACTTTAATGAGCAAGAAAGAACCGAAGACCCCCGCAGGCAGCGAGAAGACCACCGCCAGCGGCAGAATAAAGCTCTCGTACTGGGCAGCAAGGACAAAATACACAAAGGCCAATACGATGAGGAAAATGTAAAGTGCTTCGTTGCCCCGCATTACTTCGTCTTTCGACAACCCACCCCAGTCGATGTCGTAGCCGCGTGGAAGGGTTTTCTTGGCCACTTCCTGAATCACCTTGATGGCCTCCCCACTACTATACCCTTTGGCGGGTGCCCCACGGAAAGCCGCAGTGGTGTACATGTTATAGCGGTTGATTTCGTTGGCGCCCTGCGATTTTTTGATGCGCATAAAGGCCGAGAACGGTACCATTTCGTCGTACTTGTTTTTGACGTACAGGTTCATAATGTCGTCAGGGAGTCGGCGGTATTCGGGCGATGCTTGCACAAACACCTTAAAGAAACGCTGAAACTTAATAAAACCGAGTTCGTACGTACTACCAATCAAGATAGAGAGGGTATTCATGGCGTTGCCAATCGAAACACCCTTTTGCATGGCCAATTTATTGTCGATTTCGAGTTCGTATTGGGGGTAATTGGCACTGTAAAAGGTAAACAAGCCCGTCAGTTCTTTCCGCTTCTTGAGTTCACCCATAAAGTCGGAGCTGACTTTTTCGAGTTGTTTGTAATCACCCGTGTTGGTTTTGTCCAACAATTGCAGCGCAAAACCACCCGCAGCTCCGTAGCCTGGTACGGCTGGTGGGTCAAAAAATTCGATGGTTGCCCCAGGGATTACTTTGGCTCGTTCTTCTAATTCATAAATAATCTCATTGACGGTCTGTTTACGTTCGTTCCAAGGCTTGAGGTTAATCAAACACGTACCCGCGTTTGACCCCCGCCCTTCGGTAAGGACTTCGTAGCCCGCAAGGGCCGAAACCGACTGAATCCCTTCTACTTTTTCGGCAATGGCTTGGAGTTTGCGGGTAATGTCGTTGGTGCGTTCCAAGGTCGAGCCAGGCGGCGTTTGTACAATGGCGTAAATCATGCCTTGGTCTTCGCTCGGAATAAAGCCCGAGGGGAGTTTGGCCGTAATTCCGAAAATTCCAATTCCAAACGCCAACAAGATTCCCCAAGTCACCATGCGGCGGTTGACGATGAGGCGCAGAAGCCCCACGTACCGACCCGTCAGTTTCTCAAAACCTCGGTTGAAAGCATCAATGAAGCGGTCGATGATGGTTTTCTTGCGTTTGTGGCCGTGGTGGTTTTTCAAAATCATGGCACAAAGCACGGGCGTGAGGGTAAGTGCTACCAGCCCTGAAATGACGATAGACGTAGCCATTGTAATCGAAAACTGGCGGTAGAAAATCCCCACGGGGCCTGTCATAAACGCGACGGGAACAAACACGGCGGTCATCAACAACGTGATGGCAATAACGGCACCGCTGATTTCGCGAAGTACTTTCTTGACGGCTTTGTAAGGCGTGAGGTGCGGCTCTTCTTCCATTTTGGCATGGACGGCCTCCACGACCACAATGGCGTCATCGACCACAATACCGATGGCGAGTACCAACGCGAAGAGCGTAATCATGTTGATGGTCAGGCCAAAAAGCTGCATAAAGATAAACGCACCAATCAGCGATACGGGCACGGCCAGCGTAGGGATGAGCGTAGAACGCCAGTCGCCCAAGAAGATAAATACCACCAAAGCCACCAGAATAAAGGCATCGCGCAGGGTGTGAATGACGTTTTCGATGGAGGCATCCAAAAAGTGCGAAACGTCGTAGCTAATTTCGTAATCCATACCAGGCGGAAACGACGTTTTCTTCATTTCGTCCAGTTTGGCTTTTACGCTTTTAATGACATCGCTGGCGTTACTTCCGTAGGTTTGTTTGAGCATAATCGCCGCCGACGGGTAGCCGTTGAGGTTGGAATAAATGTCATAATATTCGCTACCAAGCTCCACTTCGGCAATGTCTTTCAGTTTCAGAATTTCACCGTTAGGATTTGCCTTCACAATCACGTTTTTGTACTGCTCCACGTCGTTGAAACGCCCTTGGTAAGTCAGTACGTATTCCAAGGCTTCGGCGCGTTTTCCGTCGCTTCGGCCAATCCGCCCAGGCGAGCCAATCACACTCTGGTCGTTGAGGGCTTCCATCACCTCGTCGGCCGAAATATTATAAGCCCGCATACGGTCGGGTTTGAGCCAAATCCGCATGGCGTACTGGCGACTCCCCAAGATACTAGCCTGTCCAATTCCCGTAATCCGTTGAAGTTCAGGCAACATATTTACTCCCGCAAAGTTGAAGAGAAACTTCATGTTGGCCTTGGGGTCTTTGCTGTACAAGTTGACGTACATCAACATGTTAGGAACGATGCGGTTTACGATGACCCCTTCGCGTTGTACCAAAATAGGCAAACGGTTGAGTACCTGCGCAATACGCGTATTGACGTTGACGACCGCTTGGTCGGGGTCAGTGCCGAGGTTAAAGACAATCTGGATGTTGGCTTCCCCCGCACTGGTGGCGTCAGAAGTCATGTATTTCATGCCAGGTACGCCGTTGATGGCCTGTTCCATCGGAATCAGCACCGATTCGGTAAGTACCTTCGCACTAGCCCCTGGGTAAGAGGCCCGTACGATGACCATTGGGGGCGAAATTTCGGGAAACTGCGAGATGGGTAAGCTAGTGATAGCCAATATTCCCATAAAAATGATGACCAGCGAGATGACGATAGCAAGTACTGGCCGATGTATGAATTTACTAAACATATTCGTGCGAGGTTTTGGGGACGGCTATTACTCGGTATATACTTTAAGATTGGCCAACACTTTTTGCGGTTCTTGGTAGTCGAAGTGAATCTTCTCGTTGTCGTGTACTTTACGGATACCTTCAAGCAAGATGCGTTCGTCGGCGGCCAGGCCATCTTTCACCACGTAGAGGTCGGGCATTTCGGCGGCGATGTTAATCTCGCGCGATCTGACAACATTGTCTTTGCCTACCACATACACATAGCGTTTTTCCAGAATTTCAAAAGTCGCTTTCTGAGGAATGATGATGGCGTTGCGAAGCGGAACCACCATTTGGATGTTGCCTGTTTCGCCGTGACGAAGCAACCCTTTGGGGTTGGGGAAAGTAGCCCGAAAGGCGATGTTTCCCGTTTCGTTGTTGAAGTCGGCTTCAATCGTTTCGACAATGCCCGAATGACCAAAGAGTTGATTATTAGCCATCAACAAGTTAACTGACATCTTTTTGCCGTCTTGGGCTTTGGCTTTAAAGTCTAAATATTCGGCTTCGGGTACGTTGAAATACACCCACATTTTGCTGTTGTCAGAGAGCGTGGTAAGCAAATCGCCCTCGTCCACCAAGCTTCCAGGGCGTACTTGGAAATGGTCCATGATGCCCGAAAAAGGTGCTTTGATTTTGGTAAAACCTAAGTGAACTTGGGCTAAGGCAAGTTCGGCTTTGGCTTTGTCCCACTTGGCATTGACCATCGCCAATTCGTTGGGCGCTACGATGTTGCTATCGGCAAGGCGTTTGGTATTTCGGTATTCGATGCTGACAAACTTAGCTTCGGCTTCGGCTTTTTGTACTTCGGCTTCGTACAGTTTGGGCATGATTTGGAACATCATTTGGCCTTCTTTGATAAACTGACCTTCGTCCACGTAAATGTTTTGGAGGTAGCCTCGCTGCTGAGCGCGGAGCTCAATGTGACGAAAGGCATGAATCTGGCAGACGTAATCTTTCGTAATGGTAGTGTCTTTTTTGAGGGGGGTAGTTACCAAAAACTTGGTAATTTCTTCCTTCTCTTCTTCTTTTTCTGAGCAGCTTGTACACCACAACAAGGCACAGAAACTTGCGAGCATGAGGGTCTTATTCATACTGATTTCACTTTTTGTGTAGGGAGAATGGGGAATAATGTGAGTGGATTTATTTTTTTGAATGCGAGTTTGTTTTGTAAAGCGGGGGAGCGTTGGGGTGTTGGACCAATTCTCGTAAGAGGCTATCTTTCTCTTGGTTGTGACGAATACATTCCGAAAGTTGCTGCCGACAATACACATTATCGACACTGCTAGCCACGCTGGCTAATTCAAATTCATAGAGGCTACGCTGGCGGGTTTGTTGGTAAAGTAAAAAGCCGTTGAAGCCTAGCGAGAGGGCCAATGTGAGCCCCAAGCCGTAAAGCAAAATCGATGGAAAATAATGGCGTCGCATAGAGTGGATAACTATGTTGATTGACAAAACAAAGCAACCACTTAGGTATTAAAACGGTGTGAGAAGCAAATTAGAAAACATTAGAAAAATCTAAGTGACTTGAAGTGCTTGTGCCAGCCTAAGAAAGTATAAATACCTACTAATAGCCAGTTCTAGGGCTTTTAGGCTGTGCGTTAATAGTTGATAAGTTGAGGAAAAATAGGAATTGTACAATTATTTGTTTTTAAGAAACAAATTTGAAGACATTAGAAAAATCGGGTGATTTTCTAATGTGAGATGAGCGTCGCTCCTAAAAAAGATTAACTTAAACTGGGAAATGAGATGGAAACGGTGGTGCCTTCGTTGATTTTAGAATTCAACTGCAGAAAGCCTTGGTGTAGCTCAATGATTTTCTGCGTCATGGCTAAGCCAATGCCAAACCCAGGTACTCCTTCTACGTTCTTTCCTCGGTAAAGTGGGTCAAAAATGTGGGCAACATCGGCTTCGGCAATGCCCCGCCCGCGGTCTTTGATAACGACCAAAATTTTATCAGAAGTCGTCTGAAGATGTACCGAAACGGCCTCAGTAGAGTACTTGCAGGCATTGTCGAGGAGGTTTAGAAAGGCAGTGGTCAGCAAAGTCGCATTTCCTTTTACCGTCAGCGAGTGGTCGTCGTCGGTTGTAAACTGAAGGGGTAAACTTCGGTGCGGGTATTTGGCATGAATTTGTCCCAATGCGGTCAGCAAACAATCATCCACCTGCACGCTTTGGAGGGTAAGCGCCCCATCGGTTACGCGCGCCAGTCCCAGCAAGCTATTGGTGAGCGAAATGACCTTTTTTAATTCTTCCACGGCGACTTCCATGCTGTCGCGCCAGTCGTTGGGGTTTTGGTCGTAGCGGAGCGATGTTTCGAGCGTGCCGAGGGTGTTGGTAAGCGGAGTACGAAGCTCGTGAGAGGCGTGGGCCACAAAACTCCGTTGGGAGACAAAGGCATCTTCGAGCCGAAAGAGCATTTGGTTGAAGGTCATCGCAAGCTGCGCAATTTCGTCGCGGCGGTTGCCCTCTTGTACCCGTTTGTGCAAATCTTTAGCGGTAATCTGTTCTACTTCTTCAACAATCTGAGAAATGGGTTTCAAGACCCTTCCCGAAAAATACCATCCTGCCAATACAATCAATGAAAATCCTAATAGGTTGGCCAACAGGAGGATTTGTTGTAACGTGCCAAGTTTGGCAAACCCAATGCGGTCGTAGCCCGAGGCAAAAATGAAAAAGCGCTGCCCTTGGTCATTGTAAGGAATTAAAATGGACTCAAGGTGCCCCGTACGAAATTCAAAAATGGCATCAGAAGAGGGGAGGTGCGGGATTTTTTCCTTGTAATAATCCGATTCTTTGAGGGTTCGGTTGGTAAAAACTAGCTTATGTTGTTGGTCAAAAATACTGATTTGCTCCTCGACAATAGTGAGCAAATCGGTACGAACCATGTTTTTAAAAAAATCATCGTGCAGGTGCCGCCTCGAAATCAACACCCTTCCCGCTACCCGCGCTTTTCCCTCCAATCGGCTATAAAATTCTTCTTGACGGTACAGCGAATAAAAATACCAAACCAACAACGACAACGTCACCTGAATGGCCGTGGCAAGCAGGGTAAAAATGATGGTAAGTCGATTCCGAATGAGCATAGTATAGAAAACGATTATCCTTCGCGCAGCACATAGCCCATCCCAACGATGGTATGGAGGAGTTTGGTAGAAAAGCCTTTATCAATTTTTTTTCGCAAATAGCTGACATAGACGTCGATGACGTTGGTGCTGCTGTCAAAATCCAAACTCCAAACGCGTTCGCTAATGTCCACCCGCGAAATAATTTTCCCTTTGTTGAGCATCAAATATTCCATCAAAGAGTATTCGCGGGTCGTCAGGTCGATGCGTTGCCCAGCGCGAGTGACCGTCTTGGTATCAAGGTTCAATTCCAAATCGGCCAACCGTAACACTTGTTTTGGCTTAGTGCCGCTTCGCCGCGTGAGTGCCCGAAGGCGCAAAAGAAGTTCCTGAAATTCAAAAGGTTTGGCGAGGTAGTCGTCCGCGCCAGCGTTGAAGCCATCGGCTTTGTCGGCGAGGCTATCGAGGGCCGTTAGCATTAGTACGGGAACACTTTCATTGTCAGCCCGAATAAGCTGACATAGCTCAAAGCCATTGATATGGGGAAGGTTGACGTCCAATAAAATGATGTCGTAACTATTTTTGCGAAACAGCGACAGACCCATGCGCCCGTCGTAGGCAACTTCTACTTCATAGCCTTCGGCCGAAATGCCTTTACGAATAAAAGAAGCGAGTCTATCCTCGTCTTCCACTAATAAGATTTTCATACAAACGATGTGGGTTGTTGATGTGTCAAAGTGTTCGTTTCCACCCCTTTAGGAGTAATGCTGTTGCTGCAAATATAGACACCGACTCGATTGGGTAGTCATGTAAGTAGCCCTTGTAAAGCGATTTTAATCCTTTTTTCATACTCGCTTGCGATAATTTAGTTGCACTATTTGGCATAAAAAAGGCGATAAAAGAAGGGCTCGTCTAAAAAACTGACGTGGGATAAGTAAAAAGCAGAACTTGGTCGTTTTATTTAGTTTTAAGTATCTCTCTCACAAAAGTTTGATTAACCCATGCGTTTTAAAAAACAGTCAAAATTGCAACTTTCGGCGGCAATCGGGACGGCTTGTTTGGTGGTGTCGTGTATGAAAACACCACGTACTAGCCAGCCCGTTGTCATCAAAGAAGACCCTACCAAGGCCATTGCTAGGGCCAAGGAAATCCGTGAAAAAACGCCCGTAAAGCTTGCTGAAGGGCTACAAATGACCCTTTGGGCGTCGGACTCACTTGCTCCCGACCCCGTGGCTATGGCCATCGACGACCAAGGACGGGTCTATATCAACCGTACCCATCGCCAAAAAAACTCAGAATTTGACATTCGCGGGCACCGCGATTGGATGACGGAGTCGATTGGACTTCAAACGGTAGAAGATCGTCGGGCGTTTTTGCGCAAAACATTTGCTCCTGAGCGCAGCAAAGCCAACGAGTGGTTGCGCGACCTCAACGAAGATGGGGTGCATGATTGGAAAGACTTGGCCGTCGAAAAAGATGAAATTTGGCGGTTAGAAGATACCAACAACGACGGTATCGCCGACGTTTCGCTGCGTGTGCTAGAAGACTTTTTCGACGAAGTAACCGACGTAGCGGGGGGAATGCTCGTACGGGCGGGCGAAATTTTTGTGGCAATTGCTCCTGACCTTTGGCGTTTGAAAGACACCAACGGCGATGGTATCATGGATAAAAAGACATCCATCAGCCACGGTTACGGTGTCCACATTGGGTTTAGTGGTCACGGTATGTCGGGCGTAACCGAAGGCCCCGATGGGCGCATTTATTGGAACATTGGCGACATTGGGGCGAATATCACCGCACCTGATGGCAAAAAATGGGAAAATCCCAACTCAGGAATTATCGCTCGTTCTAATCCAGACGGCTCTGATTTTGAAATTTTTGCTTCGGGACTTCGTAACACCCACGAGTTTGTTTTTGATGAATACGGCAACCTCATTTCGTCTGACAACGACGGTGACCATCCAGGCGAAAGCGAGCGTTTGGTGCACGTTGTGCAGGGGCATGACGCGGGCTGGCGTTCCAACTGGCAATATGGAAAATACACCGACCCGCGCAACAATAAATACAATGTGTGGATGAACGAGAAATTGTTCAAACCACGTTGGGAGGGGCAAGCAGCCTATATTTTGCCTCCCATCATGAACTACCATAATGGCCCAACGGGGATGGAATACAACCCAGGTACGGCGTTAGGGTCGGAGTGGAAAAACAAGTTTTTCTTGGTAGAATTTGTCGGAACACCCTCACGGTCACACATTTGGTCGTTTGGGCTGAAACCAAAAGGGGCTACGTTTGACCTCGATGGAGAAAAGGACATTGTGAGCGGGATTTTGCCAACGGGCATCAAATTTGGGCCAGATGGTGCGTTGTACGTCGCTGACTGGATCAATGGCTGGGGAACCAAAAATTACGGCCGCGTCTGGAAATTGGACGTTACCAAAGATAAAAATGACCTAGCAGCCGTACGCGAAGAAACCAAGCGGATGATTCAGTTGAGTTACCCTGCACAAACCGAAGAAAAACTGTATTCGCTGCTCTCGTACGGCGATATGCGGGTTCGTCAAAAAGCGCAATTTGAGTTGGTGAATCGCGGCAAAAAAGGGCTTCCGCAGTTGATAAAAGCAGCCGAACAAACGCAGAACCAATTGGCACGTATTCACGGAATTTGGGGAATTGGTCAGTTGACACGCATCGACCAAGCCAACGCTGGGACGTTGATGTCGTTGTTGAATGACAAAGACCCTGAGGTTATGACCCAAGCCGCCAAAATGCTCGGAGATGCACGTATCGCCAGTGCAGGAAGTGCATTGGTACCTTTGTTGAAAAACACCAACCCACGTGTTCGTTTTTACGCTGCTGAAGCATTGGGACGCATCGCTTATGCAGATGCCGTAACGCCGCTGATTGAAATGATTGGGGCCAACAACGACGAAGACCTCTACTTACGTCACGCGGGCGTGTTGGCCTTGTCGCGCATTGGAAAAGTAGAACCAATGGTGGCGTTGGCCAATAACCCAAGCAAAGCATTGCGGACAGCGGCAGTGGTGGTATTGAGACGTTTACGTAATGAAAATGTAGCCGTTTTCTTGAACGATAAAGACGAATACATCGTAGCCGAAGCCGCCCGTGCCATCAACGACGACCTGTCGATTGTGGGAGCCTTGCCTGCCTTGGCTGCTACGTTGAAAGAAACCCGCTTTACGTCGGAGGTGATTGTACGCCGTGCCATCAACGCGGCATTGCGCGTGGGCGGCGACAAGGAGCTTCAATTGTTGCTTGATTTTGCCCGTCGCACCGACCTCAAAGAAGACATAAAAGCAGAAGCATTGGCCGCACTCGGAACGTGGGCAAATCCGTCGTACACCGACCGTGTTGATGGTCGTTACCGTGGTAAAATTGAGCGTGACCCTGCGGCAGTAAAAGCCAAAGTGTTGCCCTACATCAATGAGTTTTTGAAGGAGAAAAATGCAGAACCTCTGGCGGCAATTGTGGGCTTGATTGCGGACGTAAAAATCACCGAAGCCAACGAACAACTGGTGTCGATTTTTGACGCCAGCGAAAGTCCTCGGGTAAAAAGTGCTATTTTGACTACCCTCAATCAGTTGGGTTATGCGCAGATTGATGCCATTGTGAAGAAAGGAATGGACGACAAAGAAGAAAGTGTGCGCACGGTAGCATTGGGGCTGTTGAATAATAACAACGTCACCAAAGCAAGTTTACCATTGATTGTCAATTCTATCTTTACCAAAGGCACAACGCGGGAGCAACAAAAAATGCTTGAAGTGTTGGGAAAAATGGACGCTGACAAAACACAGGTAATTTTGGGCGATTTGATAGACCAATTGAAGGATAAAAAACTGTCTCCCAACTTGTCATTGGAACTGAAAGAAGCCGTAGAAGCCTCGGGGGTAGCAGCGTTGAAAGAAAAAATGGCAACGGTGAAGCCAGGCGCTTCGCTTGTAGATGAATATGCGGAGGCACTCTTTGGCGGAAATCGTTTTTCAGGTCGCAACATATTCAACAACAACTCAGCGGCACAGTGCGTACGTTGTCACGCCGTTGGGGGTACGGGTGGAGCCGTTGGGCCATCATTGACGCACATTGGTGATGAACTTACACGCGAGCAATTATTGCAAGCACTTGTAGAACCTAGTGCCCGTTTGGCACCTGGGTTTGGCATGGTATCGCTCACGCTGAAAGACGGGCAAGTGGTGAACGGAACATTAGCCAAAGAAACGGCTGAAACACTCACTGTCAATACCTCCGACGCCGAGCCATTGGTCATTCCTGTGGCGCGCATCGGTAAGCGCGAAAACATGCCATCGGGGATGCCGCCGATGGGGAGCATTCTGTCAAAACGCGAAATCCGCGATTTAGTAGAGTTCTTAACGAGTTTGAAAAAATAGGAGTACCATCTTCCCGAAAGTTCTGAAACTTTCGGGAAGGTCTCGATAAAACTTTTCGACAATCTTTCAACTTCCCGAAAGCTATAAGTTTTCGGGAAGTTTTTGTTTAAGGCTCAGCAGAAACTTTAGCGATGATGTAAAGTCTAATCGTAGGTGAATTATTGTTGACCCTAAAGGAGTTGTAAAATGAAAAATTACGAAATTCCACTTGTTCCTGGTACCTGCTATCATGTCTTTAATCACGCCAATGGCCGAGATAATTTGTTTGCAAACAGAGGCAATTATCAGTTTTTTCTACAACGTTATGCCTTTTTCATGAATCCAATTCTGGATACCTACGCGTATTGTTTATTGCCTAATCACTTACATTTTTTAGTACGAATCAAGGAAGAACATGAGTTGAAAATAGCATGGGGAGCGAAAAATACGCCGTACAATTCAGTGACCAAAGAAGTGAACTGGCCTGCTTTTATAAGTCGAGCGTTTGGTAATCTTTACAGTTCATACTCTCAAGCGTTTAATCGCCAGCAAAACAGAATGGGCAGTTTATTTATGCCAAATTTCAAGCGACGAGAGGTTGACAACGAAGACTATTTGGTACAATTGATTCATTATATTCATGCTAATCCCATTCATCATGGTTTTGTCAACTCCATGGATAGGTGGGAGTTTTCTTCTTACCATGCGCTGAAAAGTGTGAAACCGACTAACCTAAAACGAGACGAAGTGTTGGAATACTTTGGGGGAATCAATGAGTTTGTTCAGTTTCATAACCAAATGCCGATTTCAAAAAAATGCTTAGACGAGGGCGAGTTTTAGCTTAGAACTGCATCTTACCGAAAGTCTGTACCTTCCCGAAAGTTCTAAAACTTTCGGGAAGGTTGCCAAGTCTCATGCCCAAATGCCGATTTCAAAAAAATGTCTAGACGAGGGGGAGCTTTAGCTTAGAACTGCATCTTTCCGAAAGCTCTAAAGCTTTCGGAAAGGTAAAGGCTGAAAGATAGCGGGGAAGTTTCAATTTTGGACATTGATAGCGCTATGTAGGTACCTTCCCGAAAGTTCTGAAACTTTCGGGAAGGTCTCGATAAAACTTTTCGACAAAGGTCATTGCAGGTCGGGAAAATCCTTTTTAAGTTTAAAGGTTAATATTCCTAATCACGTTAATTCCTTAAATCATGTCGGAAAAGCAACACAAAATCTTACTCACCGAAGACGAGATTCCAAGACATTGGTACAACATTCAGGCAGATATGCCCAACAAGCCGCTGCCGCCATTGCACCCCGCTACCAAGCAGCCCGTAGGGCCAGGCGATTTGGCTCCGTTGTTCCCGATGGAGCTGATTAAGCAAGAAGTATCCCAAGAAAGATACATCGAAATCCCCGAAGAAGTACGCGAAATCTACAAGCTGTGGCGTCCAACGCCCATGTTCCGTGCGCATCGCTTGGAAAAAATGCTGGACACGCCCGCAAAAATCTACTACAAATACGAAGGCGTAAGTCCATCGGGTAGCCACAAAACCAACACCGCCGTGGCGCAGGCGTACTACAATAAGATGGAAGGCGTAAAACGCATCACGACCGAAACAGGCGCAGGGCAGTGGGGAACGGCCTTGGCCATTGCGTGTCAGATGTTTGGTATCGAGTGCGAAGTGTTTCAGGTGCGTATCAGCTACAACCAAAAACCATATCGTAAAGCCCTTATCGAATCGTTTGGTGCCAAAATTTTTCCTTCTCCTTCGGAGCTAACGCAGTCGGGACGGAAGATTTTGGAACAATATCCCGATACGCCAGGAAGCTTGGGAATTGCTATTTCGGAGGCGATTGAGTGTGCCGTTCAGGACGAAAACTGTAAATACGCCCTCGGAAGCGTACTGAACCACGTGTTGATGCACCAAACCATCATTGGCCAAGAGTGTTTGGTACAGATGGAAAAAGCAGGCGATTATCCCGACGTCGTCATTGCGCCGCTGGGTGGTGGCTCCAACTTTGCGGGGATTTCGTTCCCGTTTTTGCACAAAAATATCACCGAAGGTAAAAACGTGCGCGCCATTGCGGTGGAGCCTGCTTCGTGTCCTAAGCTTACCAAGGGTGAATTCCGCTACGACTTTGGCGATTCGGCTGGGTTTACGCCGTTGTTGCCGATGTACACCTTGGGCCACAACTTCCGCCCTGCGGCCATTCACGCGGGCGGTTTGCGTTACCACGGGGCGTCGGTATTGTGTTCGCAGTTGTTGAAAGACGGCCTCATCGAAGCCAATGCCATTCAGCAGTTGGAGTGTTTTGAGGCAGGGGTGGCTTTTGCCAAAGCCGAAGGAATTATCCCCGCGCCCGAAGCCACGCACGGCATCGCGCAGGTATTTAGAGAAGCGCAGCGTTGCAAAGAAGAAGGCAAATCAGAGACGATTTTGTTCAATCTTTGCGGCCACGGTTTCTTGGATATGCAGGCTTACATGGACTATTTCGACGGTAAACTCTCCGACCATTTCTTGACCGACGACGAATTGAAATCGGGCTTGAAAGAACTAGAGGGTTATCCAATGGCCTAATAAAAATCAGGTAGTTATAAAAAGTGAGAGGTTGTCCCCAAAGGATAGCCTCTCGCTTTTTATTGGTTTGTTTTTCTGCAAGTTACGTTAAAAAGCACCCAGCCTTCGATGGCGCGAACGTCTCGTTTGTGGCCCTTATTTGCAGGCTTCTAGCCTTTCTATTGCCAAGCTAGGTTCGAAGTCTTGCAAATAGACAGTATAAGCGTGATGCTCTCCCTATCGGGGGCTACTCAGAACTGTGTGTTTCAAAATGTTAGAGCGGCGTCCATTCGCTCGTTGTTAGTAGTTTTAGTAGGATAGTTCTAATAGAAAAATTATGTAGCAAACGAGAAAAACTATGGCATTACGATCCTTCATTATCCTGATTCTGTTCGTTTATAACTCAGCATCTGGACAGATTAAAACAGAAAGTTTTGAGTTTATTCATAATGGTAAAAAACTTAGTGGACTTCTGGATTTACCAATTGGACAAAAGCCCGCTTCAGTAATTTTAATTGTTCAAGGTTACGGAAAAAGTAATATTGTAGAAGGAAATTGGTATTACGATTTACGCTCAAACTTTGTAAAACTTGGACTTGCTTGTGTTATTTGGGATAAACCTGGTTGTGGAAAAAGTGAAGGTGAATTTGACGTAAATCAAACAGTACAAAGTAGTGCCGATGAGGTGCTTTCTGCAATTAAAGAAATAGAAAGTAAAAATATTGCAGGGGCTACAAATATTGGACTTTGGGGGATTAGCCGTGCAGGATGGATTTGCCCTTTGGTAATTCAAGAATATCCAAAAATTGCCTATTGGATTTCGGTGAGTGGAACAGATGATAAAGAAAATTTTGGCTACTTGCTTGAAACAAATCTTAGAATTGACGGCAGAAGTGAAACTGAAATACAACTATTGGTTTCAGAATGGCAAAGAGGTAATGATATATTTAGAAAAGGTGGAGCATTTGCTGAGTATCAAAAAGCGACTCAGAATCTAAGGAAGGATTCTTTTTGGATTTTTTTAAACAATTCTTCAGAAACCGAAGAGTCCTATTTGTCCAAGCAGAAACAATTTATAAGTGAACATCATAAGTTTGACAGAAAAACAGGGCTAATGATATACGTTCCCAATTTTCGGCAAACGCTTATGAAAGTTCAATGCCCTGTACTAGCAATTTTTGGAGAAAAAGATGCTAATATTAATTGGAGACAAACGATTGCCTTCTATAAAGAAACAATAGGAAAAAAAACGAAAGCTAAGCTAACAATAAAGACTTATCCTGATTGTAACCATAACCTTAAAAGTTGTAAAACAGGTGGTATGAAAGAAACTATTGAAAACAGTAATAAATACCAACCACCATGTGATGGATATTTTGATACAATGTCGGAATGGTTAAGAAAAGTAGTGCTCTAAAAATAAAAAACTAACATCAATAACATCGCCTTCATAGTCGCTAAATGCCAAGCTATAAAACGCCTGTAAGCGTTTGGAAGAGGAGAAACACTACGTTTTATTGGTCCTTTTATAAAGTGAGCGGCTGACCCAAAAGGTCAGCCGCTCACTTTGTAGAATCAGGCTTGAAGCAAGTTATGAAATTGAAGCTCCTGACCACACTTCTTTGTGGGGTTGGAGCAGCGATAGGCTGCCGTCGCGGTCTTCGGCCATGAGAATCATCCCGTTAGATTCTTGTCCCATGATTTTGCGAGGGGCGAGGTTGGCGATGAACGTCACTTGGCGACCAATCATTTCTTCGGGTGAAAAATGTTTGGCAATTCCGCTCAGAATCGTGCGTTTTTCAAAACCATCGTCCACCAAAAACTTCAATAACTTATCACTTTTAGGAACGCGTTTGGCTTCCAAAATGGTACCGATGCGAAGGTCTAATTTGGCAAAATCGTCGAACTGAACCGTTGGTTTGAGCTCAGGGACGGATTTGGTCGCTAATTCGTTCATTTTCTTTGCGTCGTGCAGTTTTTGTACTTGTTTTTCGATGACCGAGTCCTCGATTTTTTCAAACAATAAGAAAGCTTCTCCAACGGCTTGGCCTTCTGCCAACAGGTCGCTTCTGCCCGCTTCTGCCCACTGTTGGTGGCTGAGCGACAGTTGATTGCGTAGCTTTTCGGCGGTAAATGGCAAGAAAGGCTCGCTCACGATGGCCAAGTTGGCGGCAATCTGAAGCGCAATGTGCATGATGGTGTTTACGCGCTCGGCGTCGGTTTTAATGACTTGCCAAGGTTGGGTTTCGGCCAAATACTTGTTGCCCAAACGTGCCAAATCCATCAACAATGCCAAGCCTTCGCGGAAACGATAGTTTTCGAGGGCATCCCCAATCTTGACGGGGAGCTCGGCCAACGATGCGAGCGTTTCACGGTCAAAATCCGTTAACTCACCCAAGGCAGGAACGCTACCGTTGCAGTATTTGTGCGTTAAGACAACGGCACGGTTGACAAAATTGCCGTAAATCGCGACCAACTCGCTGTTATTGCGGGTTTGGAAGTCTTTCCACGTAAACTCGCTGTCTTTGGTTTCGGGGGCATTGGCGGTCAATACGTAACGCAGAACGTCTTGTTTATCAGGAAGTTCTTCTAAATATTCGTGCAACCAAACGGCCCAGTTGCGAGAAGTTGAAATTTTATCGCCTTCCAAATTCATAAATTCGTTGGCAGGAACATTGTCGGGCAACAAATACTCGCCTCCCATCGCCATGAGTGTAGCGGGGAAAATGATGCAGTGAAACACGATGTTGTCTTTGCCAATAAAGTGAATCAGCTTCGTCTCTTCGTTGTCCGACTTTTTCCACCACGACTCCCAGCCTGCGTCGGTGCCGTTCTGCTGAATCAACCAATCTTTGGTGGCCGAAATGTACCCAATCGGCGCCTCAAACCACACGTAAAGCACTTTTCCGTCGGTATCGGCAAGGGGTACTTTGATGCCCCAATCTAGGTCGCGGGTCATGGCACGGGGCCGAAGACCTTCTTTCAACCACGACTGACACTGACCAAATACGTTGGTTTTCCATTCGGTATGGCTTCCTATGTATTTTTCTACGTCGGGTTGCATTTTGTCCAAAGGTAAGTACCAGTTTTTGGTCGATTTTAAGACAGGTTTTGAGCCCGAAAGTGTCGAATGTGGTTCTTTCAATTCCATCGGACTGAGGGCGGTTCCGCAGCGTTCGCATTGGTCACCGTAGGCGTTAGGATTGGCACAAACGGGACACGTTCCAACGATATAGCGGTCGGCCAAAAACTGCTGCGCTACTTCGTCGTAATACTGCTCGCTGGTTTCTTCTACAAAGCCGTCTTTGTCGTAAATGGTCTTAAAAAACTCTTGCGATGTGCTGTGGTGAACAGGCAGGCTCGTGCGAGAGTAAACATCGAACGAAATCCCAAAATCAGCAAACGATTGTTTGATTTGCGTATAGTACTTATCGACCACTTCTTGGGGCGTAATTCCCTCTTTTTTTGCACGGATGGTGATGGGGACACCGTGTTCGTCGGTACCGCTTACAAAAGCTACATTGGCACCTTTGGCACGTAAGTACCGCACGTAAATATCGGCAGGGACATAACAACCTGCTAAGTGACCAATATGGATAGGGCCGTTGGCGTAAATGAGGGCCGCCGTAACGGTGTATTTCTTACTCATGGGATAATAAATCAAATTTGAGGCTGCAAAAATAGTAAAATAGCGTGGGAATGGAGAATTGTTTAACTTTGATGCAGTGCCAATTTTGAGTTAACCATGAAAAATTTTAGACAACAGTTGTACTGGGCAGTAAGCATATTGGCGTTGGGACTCTCGCTGGAGGGCTGCACGCCCAAAGAAACGCCCGTTTCCGTACCTCAAGCAGCGTCGTTTGATTTGCTTCAAGACCGTATTTTGACGCCCACTTGTGCCACTGCGGGCTGTCATGCGTCGGAGCAGGAAAGCACGTTTGCGCAGCACGGTTTGGTGTTGGCCAAGGGAAAAACGTATGATTTTTTGGTCAACAAAGACCCTAAAAACGCCAATGCGCGCATTGATAAACTAAAGTTAGTGACGCCTTATTTTTCGCTGCAAAGTCTTTTTTATCATAAACTGGTTTGGGGAGACAGTGGTCACCACAGCGGATTAAGTTACGGAAATCCCATGCCGCTCAACGGTAAAGCGCTTTATAAAGGACAAATTGAGTTTGTGCGGCGGTGGATTGAAGCAGGTGCTCCTCGCACGGGCAGCGTAGTGGATACCACACTCTTGAATGACAAAACACCAAGTTTTTAAGGTACGTGCTGCGTGGCGTGCGTCGGGGTACTCATACCCCGACGACCTATTTGCACAGGTTACTCAGCGGGGTATGAGTACCCCGCTGCACAGTACAATACCCCGACAACCTATTTGCGTAGGTTACTCAGCGAGGTATGAGTACCCCGCAGCACACCTAGTACCCCGCTGCACTTAAAACCAGTACTTTATTTTGTCGCGGGTACGTTTGAAACGAAGCGCGGTACTTTCGGCGGGTTCGCTCAGAATACCTTTGTAATAAGCGTTTTGGGTTGAGCGCTGAAACTGAAGGTAATAATCAAAAAACGTGCGGGCTGAGATTCGCCACTTTTGGTAAAACTGCTTGCTACCGTCGTTCTTTTTGATGCGTGATACGCTTTTCGACATAAAGTGATAGACAAGGCTATCGCCGATACCTCTAAAATTACGTACTCCTACGGCCCAAAGTTTTCTACAAATATCAGGGTCGGAATACATGCCAGGACTAAATTCGACGCTGAAGCCGCCAATCAAATTCCACATCCGTCGGTGCATGATGCTTGGGGGATAATTGGCGCCCTGCCAGTCGGGAATAATCAAACTGGACCATTCTTTCAGCAATTGTTCCTCCTTAAAGTTTTCGACGCTATCGCCATAGTTGTGGGGTGATGATACGTTGCCGCTGTTGGCTGCTACCCGTTCAATCATGGTCGATGAAAAGTAAAAATCGTCGCTTCCATAATCCGTCACTGCCCGAAAAAGTCGCTTGTCCCATTCGGGGCACACGTACATATCGTCGTTGATATAAACGATGTAGTCGGCTTTGGAAAGCGTAAAAGCGGCATTGCAAGCAACGCAAATTCCGACATTTTCGGCCGTTTGGGTGAAGTCAAGCTGTTGTTGTTTGGCCCATGCCACAGTGCCGTCGGAGCCGTCGTTGATGTGGAGAATAATCTGGTGGTTGTAAGTGGAGTTTTTGCGGATGCTCTCAACGCAAAGTTTGACCAGCGAAAGATTATTCCAAGTAGGAATGAGGATGGAGAAAAGTGGTTTTTCTCCATCCGAGTGTTGTTCATAATGGATGTGCATACGTCGTAAGAATGGTGTAATGATTTATTCTAATTTTCTTATTTCTACATAAAAATTAGGGTCTATCATCACAGCGCTTGCCTTAGATGCTTTGAGTGTTTTCCAATCAGAAGTTGGCTGTAGTGTCTTCCAATTATCGCCAATTTTCAATTTTACTGGCATCTCAAAACCTGCTACGCAATTGCTCCAGCGATACGAAAGCTGTTTACCTTCGAGTTTGTACTCTAACGTTGGAATGCGAACATCGCGGAGGTACTGGTCAAACACTTTTGACAGGTTTACGCCCGCTTGTGCGCTCATATACTCTTCAATTTGTGGTGACGTAACGGTCTGGTGGTAAAACGTCTTATTCAATCCGCGCAAGATGCCGCGCCACTTCTCGTCGTCGTTCACAATTTGTCGAATGGTATGGAGCATGTTTCCGCCTTTGTAGTACATATCGCCCGAGCCACTGTGATTAACACCATATACGCCAATAATCGGTTTGTCGTTGCGAATTAATTTTCGACAACCAATCACATATTCTGCTCCTGCTTGCTTACCGTGTTGATACTCAGTGTATAAGTTTTCTGAATAATTTGTAAAACTTTCATGAATCCACATGTCGGCCACGTCTTTGTAGGTAATATTATTTGCAAACCACTCGTGCCCCGACTCGTGGATAATGATAAAATCCCATTTTAATCCCCAACCCGTAGCCGAAAGGTCGCGGCCAAGGTAGCCGTTTTGATAGCCGTTGCCGTACGTCACGGAGCTTTGGTGTTCCATGCCTAAATAGGGGACTTCGACGAGTTTAAACCCATCTTCATAAAACGGATACGGCCCAAACCAGTGTTCAAACGCTTTGAGCATTGGTTTGACTTGTTGAAACTGTACTTTGGCTTTTTCTACGTTTTCGGGTAGTGCATAAAACGACAGGTCGAGCTTGCCTTTTTCGCCTTCAAAGGTGTCGGTCCAACTGACGTAGTTGCCGATATTTACGTTTACGCCGTAGTTGTTGATTGGATTTTGGACATACCAATGAAAAGTGCGCCACCCGTCGGCGTTGTTGGAAACACTACTTAAACGCCCGTTGGAAACATCCGTCAGACCTGGCGGCACCGTAATGCTGATTTTCATGCTGTCGGGCTCATCGTACATGTGGTCTTTGCAAGGCCACCACACACTCGCTCCCAAGCCTTGGCATGAGGTCGCGACAAAAGGCTGTCCGTTTTGGTCGCGTTTCCAAGAAAAACCACCATCCCACGGCGCACGTTTCGCGATGCGTGGCCGTCCGCCATAATACACCGTGATTTCTTCTTGGGCATTGGTTTTTTGGGGTTTTACCAACGTGACAAAAAAAGCGTCTCCGTCGCGCTTGTAGGTGAGCTCCTGACCATCTTGGGTAATTTTAGAAATCGTTAGGGGGCGTTGCAGGTCGATTTGAAGGACTTGTGACGGCTGAATTACTTTGTAGCGAACAGTTACACTGCCTCCAATCGTACTATCGGCAGGGTTGATGCGGGTATTGAGGTGATAAAACTGCAAATCCCACCAAGCACGTTCTTTGGTAATGCTGCCCCGCAGCGTATCGTCGTGCGTGAAGGTGTATTTTTGGGCGTAAAGGGTGAGGGAAAAAATAGAAAATAGCAGAGCTAGACGAAAAATTTTCATGGTAGAAGAGTGCTTGTAGTTTGCTTAGGAATCCAGTTTGGGATGAAAAATGCTTTTGATAAAGCAATAATACCAGTTTGTAGGGCAAAAAAAAATCCGAGCGGGAAGCCCACTCGGATTTTTAACCTTTACTCAACGTTATGAAAAACTCTATAGCTTAGACTATAGGTCGAATACAAGGTCACAATTTTTTTTTATTTTTTTTCAAAGTTTTTAAAAAAATAGCACCCAAGTCGAAAAATCTTCTGAAAAACGAGTGAATTTGTGGGCTGCGTAGGCAGGTACAAACAAAAAATCGCCCGTTTCTACTTCGGTCACATTTCCTTCTAACTCAAACGTTGCGCTCCCTGATGCGATGATGTAAGCTTCGTCGCGGTCGTGGGGAGTTTGTTTGTCCACAAGGTGAGGCTTGTAAAGTTCCACTTCTAAGTTGCTACGCCGAAACAACGAGATAAATTCCTCGGAGTGTTGAGTGAGTTTTTGAGAAGCTTCTGCCAAGCTAATTTTGTTTGCGAACATGATGGTAGTAAGTGAACCTTAAATCAACGGAAAATAACGCTCTTCCAACACTCGTAAGTGGTGAATGGGGTGGCCAATCAACACAAATCCTAAAGCTAAGGGAGAAATTTGCTGGTTAAAACTAACGCCCGAACGGTGAAACATCTCGTCGCTGAAACTTTTAAAAAGTGCGATGGTTGACTGACGAACTACGGCAAATTCATCCAGCAAATCGTCCAACGTGCGTTGGTTAGCGGTGGTGTTGGCCCCAAACAATTCTTCGTCGTATCCTGGAAGGCTTGTTTTGTCATTGCGGGCAAAACGCATCGCTCGATAAGACATAATGCGCTCGTTATCAATCAAATGTTGGATGATGTCCTTGGCCGTCCATTTGCCAGGTGCATAGACTTGGTCGCCAAGTGCTTCCAGTTTTTCTTTGATTTCGGGCGCGTGATAAAGGCCAGCTGTTGCCTCCAGACCGTCGATGATGTCAATGTCGTCAACAAGTAGGATGTAACGATCAAAAAACTGGGGCATGTGTTGGATGTCGGAACGTTTCATGAAGGTAGGTGAGTTAAATGTTCGGGTAAAGATACATTTTTACTGAATTCATCCCCCACGGGAGTTTCACGAACGGTACGAAGGGGAATCAGCCCCGACCAAATCGGCAGTTCTTGGTCTTCTTCGTCGTCTTTGGGCATCCCTGTACGCAATTTGGCCGAGGCTTCTACGATGGGAAACGACAAAACGGTGGTTTTACGAACTTCGCTCTCCGTCATGGGGCGTAGGTACTCCCAACTATTGGGGACAATTTTCTCCGTAATCCAACGGAGAGCCTCCCATTTAAGGGTAGTATCTTCTACTTTTTCGGCGTTGGAAAAAACCACGACCGAACGATAATTGACCGAATGATGAAAGGCCGATTTGGCCACCACCAAGGCATCTGTCAGCATGACCGAAATACAAACAGGAATGCCTTTTTCTAGTTCTCGAATAAAATGACTCCCCACCGACCCGTGAAGATAAATACGGTCTTCGTAGCGGGCAAATGCCGTGGGGAGGGCAAAAGGCTGCCCGTCGATGGTAAAACTTACGGTACAAAACATCGATTCATCCAAAATCGAATAAACGGTTTCTTCGTCGTACTGAGCGCGTTTGGCCAAACGACTTGGAGTTGTGCGGGGAGTTGGCTGCATGGGTTGGTTTTTTTTTGACAAAAGTATATCTTTACTGGATTGCTATACGTGTCCACTTTTAATAAAGTAAGTAGTCCACTTTTTAACCTAAACAAACGATGAAAACCAAAAACCTATGGGTGTTTTTAGCGGGGATCAGTACGGCCTTTGCGCAAGTTCCCAACAAAGCCCACGAAAGTGTTATCAAGGAAATTAACCAAAAAGAAAAGCAGTACGGTGTGCTCTCTAAGCAAATCTGGACGTTTGCCGAAGTAGGGTACCAAGAAGTCAAAAGCTCGGCCATTTTACAAGACCAGCTTCGCAAGGAAGGTTTTAAGGTACAGTCGGCCGTGGCAGATATGCCTACGGCTTTTGTAGCGAGTTTTGGCGAAGGTAAACCTGTGATTGGTATTTTGGGTGAATTTGATGCCTTGCCAGGCTTGTCACAAGATTCAATTCCCATCAAAAAATCAATCGGAGGTATTGCAGGGCATGCTTGCGGGCACCACCTGTTTGGGGTAGGTTCGTTGGCGTCGGTGGTTGCCATTAAAAACTGGTTGGTGCAATCAGGACACAAAGGAACGATTCGGTTTTACGGTACACCTGCCGAAGAAGGTGGGTCGGGAAAAGTATATATGGTACGCGATGGTTTGTTTAAAGACGTGGACGTGGTACTGCACTGGCACCCAGGCGATAGCAACAGCGCAAGTTCGTCGTCGTCGTTGGCGAACAAATCGGCCAAATTCCGTTTCAAAGGCATTTCGTCGCACGCTGCGGCTGCCCCTGACCGCGGTCGCTCGGCTTTGGATGGGGTAGAGGTGATGAATTATGCCGTCAATATGATGCGAGAACACATTCCGTCGGCTACCCGAATCCATTACGTGATTACCAACGGCGGCAAAGCGCCAAACGTTGTTCCTGATTTTGCCGAAGTGTATTATTACGTTCGCCACCCAAGTCGTCAATACGTGGCGTCAATTTGGGAACGCGTACAAAAAGCGGCCCAAGGGGCGGCGTTGGCCACGGGCACGACGGTGGAAGAAGAAATCATTGGAGGCGTACACGAAATTTTGCCCAACGATGTTTTGTCGCAGTTGATGCACGAAAATTTGAAAGGCATTGGAGGAATGAAATATACGGCCGAGGAATTGAAATATGCCGAAGAAATCAGCAAAACGCAAGGAATGGGGATTCGGGAGCTAAGTTCAGTTGAAACGATTGAACCATTGGCCAACGAGGGACTAAGCAGTGCCTCAACGGACGTAGGTGATGTGAGCTGGGCGGTGCCAACTGTTGGTTTGCGCACGGCTACGTGGGTGCCAGGTACGCCTGCCCACAGTTGGCAAGCAGTAGCGGCGGGGGGCACGAGCATTGGACGAAAAGGAATGGTGATTGCGGCCAAAGCGTTGGCAACGACGGCCATTGATTTATTCCAAAACGAAAAAATAATCTCGGAAGCCAAAGCCGAATTTGAAAAACGCCGTGGGGCTGATTTTACCTATAAAGCCTTGGTCGGCGACCGCAAACCAGCCCTTAATTATAGAGATTAAGAGAATGATGAATCTTTGAATGACGAATACTTCGAGTGACGAATGACGAACTTTTTTTTCGTCATTCGGTCTATTCGTCATTCAAAAAATTCGTCACTCGTCATTCAAAAAATTCGTCACTCGAAAAATGCTTGTTTCTCAGTTACAATTATCCATCGACAAAAACGCCAAGCAACCAGCGTATTTGCAATTGGCCAATCAGCTGATTCAGTTGATTCGGACGGGCGAGCTGCGGGCGGGACAGAAACTAATTGGTACTCGCTCGTTGGCAGAACTGCTTGATATTCATCGCAAAACGGTCGTGCAAGCCTACGATGAACTGTTGGTGCAAGGCTGGTTAGAAAGCAAAACAGGGAGCGGGACGTACGTGGTTGAAACTTTACCCGAAGTTGAACCCCAAAAACTGAGCAAACAGACGCTCGAAAAAGTGAATCCTGCCAAAAAAGCGGGGTTTACTTTTGCCCAGCCACCGCATTTACGTCGCGATGTGTTGACGTCGGGGTATGCCTTGCATTTGGACGATGGTTTTCCTGATCCACGTTTGGCACCACTCGCCGAACTAAGCCGTGTGTATCGAAGTCAATTGCTGCTGGGGAATCAGTACGTAAAATTGGGCTACGGTGATACCAAAGGGTCTGGTTGGTTGCGACAAGAACTTTCGTCGTATTTGAACGAAACACGTGGACTTAAAATTACGCCCGAAAACATCCTGATTACCCGTGGTACGGTCATGGGCATCCACTTGGCGAGCGCGGGTTTGGTACAGCGCGGCGACGTGGTCGTGACGGGAAAAATGAGTTGGGGAACGGCTACCACCAATTTTGTCCAAGCGGGCGCGCACATTGAGCAAATTGAGGTGGATGAATACGGTCTAGTGGTAGAAGAACTGGAAAAACTATGCCAACAAAAAACAGTTCGTTTGGTTTATGTGACCTCGCACCACGATTACCCAACGACCGTCACCCTGCGCGCCGACCGCCGATTGAATTTACTGAAATTGGCGGAAAAATACGGTTTTATTGTCTTTGAAGACGATTATGACTATGATTTTCACTACTTGAGCAAACCGCTGCTGCCGCTGGCAAGTGCCGACCGCGCGGGCATGGTGCTGTATTGTGGGTCGTTTACCAAAGCCATTTCGCCCGCCTTTCGGGTGGGGTATTTGGTGGGGCCAGAGGACGTCATTGCACATTTGGCACGCCTGCGGCGGATCATCGACCGACAGGGAGATTTGATGCTGGAAAATACGGTGGCCGAGCTCCTTCAAAGCGGGGTGATTGAGCGGCACCTTCGTAAATCGCTGAAAGAATACCGCAAACGGCGGGATGTCTTTGCCGAACTACTTCAAAACGAATTGAGCGATTACGTACAGTTTCAACTTCCCGACGGTGGGATGGCGATTTGGACGTTGTTTGATAAAAGTATTGACCTAGAACAATTTGCGGAACGTTGTCTCAAACACGATCTCTTTTTTTCCAACGGAAAACACCTTCACCCAACCCTCAACGGCACACGCTTAGGGTTTGCGTCGTCGAGAGAGGAAGAATTAGTGAGATGCGTGGAGGTAATGAAGCGAAACCTTTGATGCCCAACATCGCTGGGTGTTAGTCGTTTGGGGGTTAAATCACTGAAATGGCTTCTTTCAACACGGTAAAAACAACGGGGGTGACGCCTACAAACTCTCCGTCCATATCAATAGGTAACGGTTTTTGGGTGTCAATTTGAATGGATTTAGCAGATGAATAACTCACTTGGGGATGTTGTATAGGGCGGCACTTACGGATGGTAGGTAGGTGACGCAAGTAGTCGATGACCGTGATGTTTTTGAGCATTACTACTTCCAGCAGACCATCGTTGAGGAGGGCGCTGGGGGCTATCCCAAGGCCACTACCAAAGTATTTCCCATTGGCCACTACTAAGCTCATCATGGGGGTAGCTATTTCTTCCGCAGGGGTGCGGACTAACAGCCATTGGGGAGTATAACTCAAAAAGGTAGCCAAAATCGCCCGTTGGTACGTAAAATTAGCGCCAAGCCAACGTTGGTATCGGCTTAGTTTTTCAGCAATCACGCCACCAATGCCAACATCGGCGATATTGATAAAATAACGATGAGTCGGTTGGCCATCTACTGTTAAAAATTCAGCTTTTCCAACATCGACCAATGTGTTATTGGAATCCTGAATAGCTTCTAGTAATGAGTTTAAGGTATGTTTTTTGGCTAAACTTTTAACAAAATCATTACCTGAACCCGTCGCAAGAACGCCCAGTGCGACGGTACGGGAATCAAGTCCGCTTTTGGCACAGCCTTTCATAATTCCATTGATTACTTCATTGAGCGTTCCGTCACCTCCAACGCTGATTATAACCAAGGCACCCGATTGCACAGCTTCTTCTGCCAACATTGCAGCATGACCGCTATAGTTCGTAAGTTGAACGCTTATTGGATAAGCGGCAAAGGTATTTGTAATTTCAGGTATGATACGTTGGCTGGCTTTTTTTGAGCCATTGACAATGAAATAGATAGTGGTGTAGTTCATGGTCTGCTACGCGTATTCACTTGGTGAAATTCCGTATCGTTCGCTAAATATTTTAGAAAAATAGGGCAAACTCTCAAAGCCCACTTGATAAGCTATTTCTGAAACGGTTCCAGCCTTGGCCCTCAGCATATCAGCCGCTAGTTGGAGGCGATAATTTCGGACGTATTCGGTCACGGTTTGGTTGGTGAGTGCTTTCAATTTACGACGTAGCTGCACGGGCGTTAAGCTCATCTCCGCCGCAAACTGGTCAACGTCAAAGCTACTTTCGGTATAGTTTTTAGCTAAAACATCGGTTGCTTTTTGTAAAAATAAGTCATCCATCGACGCCGCTGGAACGACTTCGTCGGTAGCCTGAACTATCGGGGTCAGATGAGCGTACTTTTGTTGGAGCAATTGTTGTTTTTTGAGCAAATTCTGGAGTCGTACTTGCAGTTCTTCCGTATGAAACGGTTTCGACAGGTAATCGTCGGCACCTGTCTCAAGCCCTTCCAGTCGGTCGTTGAGCGTAGCTTTTGCGGTAAGCATTACGACAGGAATGTGATTGGTGCGAATGTCGGTTTTGAGGGCTTTACAAAAACCAAACCCATCGAGCCGTGGCATCATAACGTCACAAATAACGACATCAGGAATTAGTTCGGTAGCCATTTGTAGGCCGATTTGGCCGTCTTGTGCTTCTTCGATGCGATACGTGCTACTAAAAATACTTCGGATATAATGGCGCAAATCGGGGTTGTCTTCGACAATAAGTAGTAACGGTGCCTCGCTATTTTTATCGACAACAGGAGCTTCCGTAAGGCTTGATGCGCTAGACTCGAACGCCAGCCGTGAATCTGGTTTTTCAACAGTTGTTTGGCCAACGTGGACAAACTCACCCCAATGAGCAGCATCGCAGGGGAGAGTCACGACAAAAGTGGTTCCTTTTTCGGGCTTACTTGTCACGTCAATCGTCCCTTTGAGGGCTAAAACCAATTCTTTCACCAAGGCCAATCCAATACCCGTTCCTTCGTAGTGGCGTCGTTGGCTGTCATCAACTTGGTAAAAACGGTCAAAAATTCGGGGGAGTCGTTCGGCATCCATCCCAATTCCGTTGTCAGCCACTGTTAGCGTGAGAAGTGCGCCTTTCTCATGGTCATCTCCTTCGGGAGTAGTGTACTGTACATTCACTTTTACGCGCCCATTTTCATTGGTAAATTTAAAAGCGTTAGAAAGTAAGTTGGTGACGATTTTTTCCAGCTTATCTTCGTCAAAATAAGCAAGGCATTTTTGATGACTTTGCGTCCGTTCAAAAATAATTTGTTTGCTCTGCGCAAGCGATTCAAAGGACGCAAATTGGTAACGTAAAAAATGGGCTACGTCGCCATACTGAATGGTGGGTTCTAGTTTTCCGACTTCGAGTTTGGAAAGGTCAAGAAGTTGATTGATAAGGTTTTGGAGGCGAGATAGGTTTCGTTGCATGACAGGAATCATGCCTTCGGTGGGGTATTTTTTGCCTAGCTCTGCCAAAGGGCCAACGAGCAGGGTCAGCGGGGTGCGAAACTCGTGCGAGATATTGGTAAAAAAGCGCGTTTTGGTTTCGTCCAACGCCACCAATCGTTCGGCTTCTTTTTGCTCAAAAGACAAGCGCTGCATTAATTCCTCGCGTCGTGTTTTTTGGCGGTAATAAACAAAGTAGGCACCAAACAAAACGATGACAAGCACCAATGAAATGGCCAATACCCAAAAGCGCGAGTTTTGGGCTTGCTCATTTGCAAGTTCAGCCTGAAGTTTATTTTTTTCTACGTCAAACCGTACCGAAGCTTCCGAAGTAATGGCTTTAATTTCTTGTTCGTTGCTGACAATCAATTCTTCGTAATACCCTTTTCGGTGCAGAAAAGCGCTTTTGAAATCTCCAATCAGCGAATCGGCAATCATTCGGTTTTTGTATAATCCAGACAGCAAGGCGTGGTAATCTAGCGTATCAGGATCAGAGTTGAGAATTTTAACGGCTTTTTCAAAATTCTGAACTATTTCCCCTTTGTTGCCTTTGACCCCAGCTACTTGGCACAAATTACCATATACCTTGGCAATATCGCCCAACCCTTTGGGTTTGTAGCGCAAACGATAAACCAACTCTTGCTTAAAGTAGGGTTCTGATTGGGCGGGATTAGGGGAGGTATTGAGGATGATTTCGCCAATGTTACCGTTGATGGTGCCTATTTTTAAGCTATCTTTTTTTAGTCGGACTTGAGCAATCGCCAATTTGTTATACTTAATGGCTTGGTCGTATTGGTTTAAGTAGCCCAAACAGTTGGCATAGTTTTTATAAAAATCAATCCGATAATGGTCAATTGGGTCTTTGGCCAAATACTTTTCACCTTCTCTGAAATACTTAATAGCCGTCTTAAAATCAGAAACTTGGTTCATGTAATACGTTCCAAGGCGGTTGAGCTTGTGGTCTGCTAACAAGACATTGTCATAGCCTATTTTCCGAAAAAGCAGGTCCGCCGTAAGAAAATGATTGACGAGGGTGACAGAATTGGCGCGTTGGTTATAAAGGTACACACCCATTCTAAATTCAACATAAGCCCTGATTCGATCGGTTAAAAGGGTTTGGGGTAGTTTTGCTAATCCGTCCAGCAATTTTTTCAATTCTAAATACCTAGAGCTAGGCTTGGGTATTTTTTTAAAAGTAAAGTAGTTGAGTGTTAGGTAATTGAGAAAAAGGCGTAGCTGCTCGTCTTGCGATTGCTTGGCATACAGTTCAATCGCGTTCAAATCAGCAGCCATTGAAGTACTGTCAGGCTCTTCGCTCGCCCAAATAAAGTGCATTTCAAGACTGTCTAACCGAGCTAGGTCTTTTAACGTTAAGAACGAAGCTACCTTGGGGGTTTGAGCATTCAAAAGCGTAGCACTTGATGACCCCAAAAATAAGGCAACGAACAGGGTGATTGCTGCTAAACGTTTATTTTTAAAGGGAGAAAGAGTAGGCATTGGTCACAATTGAAGTTTTGGTATGGGTTTTTAACCAATACAACAAAATACGTCAATTGTAGATTTAGGAAAAAGCCTTTTGCTAAAAAAGATACCAAAAGAGGTTGAATGTATATTATAATAAAAAAGATGCTATTGATTTTAATGCGTTTAACCCTGATACCTAAAAGCAAATTTTTGCTGTTTTTGGGGCAAAAGGGCAAGTTAGGTTTGTCCTGCTGCAACAGGAATCATTAAATTAAAATTTGTACCTTGGCCTAAAACACTTTTCACGCCAAATGAGATTTGGTTTCTTTGAAGGAAGCGACCAATGAGAATCATGCCTAATCCACGGGGAGTATTTTGGCTTATTTCAGGATGGTGAAGGGTGTGAGTAAGTTGTTGAAGTTTTTCTGGAGACATTCCTTTTCCATCATCTTCGACAGACAATTCAACACAGTTGCTGGTCTCGTTATAGGCTGCTTTAATGAGAATTCGGCCATTTTTCTGTAGGTTCTTGGAGGCGTTATCTACTAAGTTACGAATGATTAAATCACACGCATTGGAATCCATATATACGGTCAAGTTGGTAGGACACTCTACGGTTATTTTGGCGTGTTTGTAAGAAGTGACTTGTTGATAGAGTTCGGTAATGGGAAGAATTTTTTTGAGCAGTACAAGTTGTTCGGGCAAGTGGGGCAATTCATGACGCTGACTCAATGCCCAACTCAGCAAGTTATCAAGCAGTACCCTGATGCGCAGGCCCATTTGATCAATGCCATCCGAGATTTTTTTTAATTCATCATAACGTTTGGTTTCAATATAGAATTTTATCACTTCTGCCATTTCTTGAAAGCTATTTAAGGGGCTGCGCAAATCATGAGCAATGATTCCGAAAAAATAATCGCGGGCTTGATGAAGCTGTAAAATTTCATCATACGCATTTTTAAGCTTAAAGTTGGCCTGTCGGAGCCGATATAGAAGAAATATGGTAACCAAGAGGGCGAGTGCAATTGCTGCTCCTAATCCTAAAAACAACTTATTTTGGGCCTCTACAAGTTTTTTTTCTTGTTCTAAAGCTTTGGTACGAGCCTCTTTTTTCTCAACTTCATATTTCACTACGGCGTTCTGAAGTTTTGTGTTCAAGGCCCTATTATTGTGTTTTTCGGCGTACGTGTAAATACTGTCAGCCCATATCGCGGCTTCTTTGTATTTATTTAGGCTTACTAAAGAAGCGTGTATGCCCATAGAAATATTATAACGCATTTGAAAAGTAAAGTCGCCTAAATCACGTGCTTTTTGCATAGACTTCTGGTAATACACTAGAGCTTCCTCATATTTCTTCAAATTTTCATTAAAAAGGGCAAGGTTATATAGCGTGATTAATGGAATGTTACTGCCGCGGTACAATTCATAGAGTTTATAAATCTCGAAAGTATATTTGTAACTTTCTTGAAATTGCTGTTTTGACTCATAAACGACAGCTAAAATATTCAGTAAGAAGGGTTTGTAGCATATATACTGGGGATGCTTTTTTATCAAGATAAGTCCTTTTTTGAGTTCGGTTATTAACTGTGCACTTTGAGTTGTGAGCCCTTCTCTTCCGATAAGTCTGGTAAAAACATAGCAATAAATAATCCTCAACTCAGGGTTTGAAGAGTTTTTACAAATGGTCATTGCTTCTTCTAGATGCTTACGCCCAAATTGTATTTTTTTAGGAGAGTTCACTTCTCTTTCAACTGCAATGGTTCCTAGACTTAGCAAAGAGGATACGATACCAGTGGTGTCGTTATGGCTTTTGTAGTATTCATATGCCAGCCTACTGTAGTTATAGGCATCTTCTATGCTATTTTGTGAAGCTTTTAGCTTGGCAAAAAAATAGAAGTAATGGCCCTTGGATTGTGAAAAGGTTTTTAATTCCCCTTTGATTTGATGAATGTAAGTCTCTAAATTGCTCTCATTTGTTTCCCATAAGTCAAGGCTTTTGCAAAGACTCAATAAGGTGGAAAGTTTTGCAGTGCCAGTTTTGTGGGAAAGGGTTTGGGCGAGGCTGTCAGTATTGGCAGTTAAAAAAACATTCCCAAGGGTAGGTACTTGCGCGCATAGGTTCAATGCCGCGGCAACGCAGGTGCCCCAGAGTAGAATAACTTTCATGGTGAGTAAAGGAAAGAGTTTTTCGGAAAATGATAGATTAGACTTGCTGTTTTTTGCAAGTTCAAAAAAAACAACCAACAACAAAAGATGACTTTTGTCATCTTTTGTCTTATCTCCCAAAAAGTACTTGTAGTTACAACCAAGAAGGTATTCATCGAAAGCTAGTTGGGCTCAGAACAACCCAACTAGCTTTATACACAATTTATTGACTTTTAGATCTTTCTAGGTATAAAAAGCGGAAGAAGTATTTACTGAGTCTCTAAAACTTACTTGATATTTTTTTGGGGTTGTTCCAAAGTATTTTTGAAACATTTTGTTGAATTTGATGGACGAGTTTACTCCATAGCCCACTAAACGAGCTACTTCAACTGCCTTATAACCAGATTTTAACAACGAAGATGCCTTGTCCATTCGTTTATCCATGTACATCTGGTAGAGCGTTTTTCCGTACAGCCGCTTAAAAACCAATTTTAGCTTCATGACACTAATACCCTGCTCTTTTGCAATCTCAACTTCCGTCGGGATGGGTTGGGAGAAATCGCTATGAAGGTATTTCTGTATCAATTCTCTACAGATTTGTAAATCATTGGGTTTGGCAGCGGGGTGAATGACGGGTATTTCTTCGGGTTCTTGTTTTTGGTCTTTAGCCACCGCTTGCTCTCGAAAAACCATTTTAACAGGGGTTGGAGTGTGCTGGGTCAAGCTTTGGGTGCTTGCCGTTGGCTGCAACATAAAGGGGATGCCTTGAAATACAAGGAACTCGGTCAGTTTGATTACGCTTTCTTGACCGATTCGAACTGAAAATCCTAACGTTTCCATACTCATCTGATTAAAATTTTAAAAGTAGGTTGAAATATTCTAAAAAACGACTTGAATAGTTTTATGTGACTATTGTCTTATCGTTCGTGTATATACATTCCCAATAATCAGGCTATTTTCATGGAAAACAATGTGTAAAGGGGATGTAATGCACATTATGTACACAATGCGTTTCTCCTATAATCACAATATCACCTTTAATTGCATTTCGTACCCGTTTGTGATAGTCTCTTGGTTGAACAGGTTGGTATAACCTTATAAGTATGTGTACATTTATGACATAAAATAAACTTACAATCAGTTATGAAAATATTAGTAATTGAAGACGACCTATTATGGCAATCAAAGCTTCAGATGATGCTTATTCAGTATCAAAATGACGTCATAATTAAACTAGCAGCCTCATTATCGGAAGGAAAAGAGATTTTGCTCAGTTGGAATCCTGATTTGGTGATTTCGGATGTAGTACTTCCTGATGGCTTTTCTTATGACATATTTAATATTGATAATAGAGCATATCCTATTATCTTTTTAACGGGTCATCCGAACAACGATTATTTAAAATCAATATTGACCCTACCCAAAACGATGTTCATCGTGAAGCCCTTTCATCAGCTAAGTTTACAGGCCATGGTTGAGCATCTGATGCCTCCTGCTCCATCGCAAGAAGGGTTGATGATTCCAGGTAAGTTTCGAAAAAAACTTTTTTTACCCTATGAAAAAACGATATACATAAAAGCTGACCGTAATTATGTTCATTTTCAGACCACTGAGCGCCGTTATAGTATAAAACGCTCTTTAAGGAATGTAATTCATGAGCTAGATGCGCGCTTTTTACAAGTGCATAAGGCTTTTGTCGTCAATGGCGATTTTGCCACTCGCCTCGATTTGTCAGCGCAGGAAGTAATCGTAAATGGGAATCCCATCCCCGTAGGACGGTCATTTCGGGAGAATCTTATTCGACTGTTTAGTCAGTAAGTATATCCAATGAACATACATAATAACTAGGCAAATGAGGTTTCTTTTCTATATCACACTATTTATTGGGCAGGTACATGGGGTTATGGCTCAGACGCTTACGTTTGCTGACGTAGCTCCTGTATCGAAAGTGGATAGTTTGGAAAAATGGACGACTGGCCATCAAAGTAAACGAATTGAGCGATTACAAAACCTACTTGTGCTCGAACGTACATACACTTGGGTGAATGCAAATAAACAGGGAAGGTTCTTCAAAGAAATTGAGCAGTTGATGGCTGCCTTTCCTGACCAATCGTTTGCCCAGCCGTCTTATAATTACCTCCAAGCCTACTTTTTTTACAAAAAGAGGCAAACATACCAAGCGTCAATTCATCTCAAAGAAGCCTTAACGCAATTTGAGCGCTTAGAAGATGCTTCTGGGATATTGCATTGTTATGCTTTGTATATCATTATGCAATCATCAAACTTTGGTGATGCCGCCACAAAAAGCAGCCTATTACAGAAGGAGTACATTGCCCATATTGAGAAAATTTTAAAAGAATACTACAATATTCATGATTTTGTACAGGCCCAAATAGCTTTCCTGACGCTGGGTTATTCTGACATTGTAAAAAAAAACTCCTTAATGCCGCTAGGGAGAAATGGAGTGAAGGAAGGATTGTATGTGGTTGAGGGGCAAAGGCTAGAGGTAATGGCAAAAGAGGCAATCGCCTTGGCAAGGCGAGATGCTACGGTGGGTTATTCGTTGGATGATTTTCGGACGTTTCTTGCCATTACTTATTATGTTCAAAACAGAATGTTGGATTCATTTAAGCTCAATAAAGAAATTCTCCATGCTATCTCCGAGCAACAGAGCCGCGAAAAAGCAACGGCTTACCTGAACTTATCTAATGATTGTAGGTCGTTAGAGAAAATAGAGGAAGGAAAAGAATATGTACTAAAAGGGCTAGCTGTTTTGGATAAATATGAAAAAGAAAATAATGTGTTACGCTGGGGATTGTACAACAACTTGCAATGGTTTGAGGCTAAAAAGGGCAATTATAAGCAGGCCCTAGAATTTGAATATAAAATGTTTGAACATTATAGAAAGCGCATTGAGGAAGAAAAAAGTGACAAAATGCTGGATGTTCAAGCGCAGTACGAATTTGAGCGAAAACAAGAGCAAATTAAACACTTAGAAGAGGCTGAAAGACGAAATTTTATTCTTCTAATGGTTGCAGAATTAGTTGTTATTGGGATAGGTGTTTTAGGATATAAATTATACAGTGCTAACCAAAAGATTCAACGTTATTTTAGCGCAAGAGAACGGTTTTTTGGGATAATTGCCCACGATTTACGCAGGCCCATGCACGCCTTTCATGGAATAGGGGACTTGATAAGTTTTCATCTTAAAAGGAAAGAATACGAAGCTATTGAAAAATTTTCTAAGTCCTTGGATGAGTCTGGAATAGCCATTCAAAAAATGCTTGATAATTTGTTGAGTTGGGTTTTATCCCAGCGCAATGAATTACCCTATAACCCTACATTGTTTCAACTTTCATTGGCAATCAATGCTGTGGTAGATTTGTACCAAAAAGTAGGTATTGTGAAAGGTGTTTCATTCGAAATTGACTGTGCGGAAGATATTTTGGTATATGCCGATTACAATGCGGTAGAATTAATCGTACGGAATTTGGTCGATAATTCGTACAAAGCGCTCAGTGAGCGTGGAAAAGTAAGGATATTGGCCCAAAATACTAGCCCTAACCGCGTAGAGATACAAATCATAGATAACGGAAAGGGAATGTTGGCGACTAAATTAGAAATGATTCAAAAAGTATTTCGTAAGCCAGAACGTGCGGTGGTGGGTGCAGAAGGTATGGGCATGGGCATGATCATGATTGGGCGATTTATTCAGAAGAACAAAGGAACTATTTGGGTAGAGAGTTCAGAAATAAACGGTACTACTTTTACACTAGTATTGCCAAGAAAAAAGCGCTAATATTTTCTTACTTAATATAATGGTTATTTATAAGCACTCAGATAATATGAGTGCTTATTTTTTTGAAAAAAAAATTTATAATAAAAATAACTCATCGTGGCATAAAATTTGTTAGAATTATTTTATTGAACTAAAATAATGTTTATATGTAAAATATTGTTTTCGTGTCCTTTGCCTGTATTTCGTAACCTTAATAAATTCGATAATAAATACTTAGCATAAAGATTGCGTCAAATCGATAGTAATAATAATGATTTGGCATTTCATGAAAGTATTACCAAATGCATATAGAAGAATAAAAAAGTACAGGTCTAGAAATAGCCAACAGTTTTATGTATTTTTTTATTTGCCGTTAGTTACTGCATTAATAAGTTGCAGTACCGATGCTCGTAGAGCAACATCTTCCTCTAAGCTTCCTATATTTCGCGAAGCCCTTGGTAAAAGCCACCCGCCCATTAACACCCGCAGCATTGAGGCTCAGAAGTGGTTTGATCAGGGGCTGAACCTGCTGCATGATTTTTGGCACATCGAAGCGTATCGTGCTTTTCGTCAGGTGATTCGTTTGGATTCGACCTGCGCCATGGGTTATTGGGGCGTGTTTGAGAAAGCCCTCGCCAGCGCGCAGCAGTATGCCAACCTCACCCTCAGCCAACAGGCTCCGATTGACGGGCTCGTCGTTAATGCTTCTCTACGAGGGGCGCATCCTGCTGGCGTTGGTATATATGTGTTTTCGGGAGTAGAGCAACGAGTTTAAGAACATCAACGAGACCTACGATATACTGAGCATGGCACGCTACGAATTGGCGGGCTGGATCGACAACCTCGACGCCGCTCAGCCTTTTAATGACATGGCGTGGAAAGCGGCCCTCGACCTGGAAGGGGCCATTGCCTACGACGAGCCGCCGCGATTGATGGCTCCTATTGGCGAGAGCTTGGGGCGGCTGCACCTGCGTCGTGGCGACTCGCCCGAAGCGCGCAAAGCCTTTTTGTTGGCGTTGGTCAAACGCCCACATAGTCCTTTTATCAAAACCTTAATTAACTAAATATACTACCAAAATGAATCCAATTATACAAACAATGCTCAATTGGAGGAGACTGTTGCTATTGATAGGCAGTAGTCTATTAGGAGGTTTATATACTTCAGCAATAGCTCAGACCTGCCCCTCGGGCTGGACTTCAGTGGCGAGTGGGACAGTCTACCCGGATACGGCTACAGGAACGATTTATGCCGGTTCCTTATCTAATATTGCATTTGGGGGAATGGCCGAAGGACAAGGCGTGCAACTTTTTACGGGTAATGCTGTAGTCGTCAAGTTTAATCAAGTATTGACAACAAGTGGTTCCCTTAAAATAGTCGCCAAACAGCTACTCTCTACACTTTATCCAGGAACACTGTCAGTTTCATTTTCTTCTGATGGAGTAACATATAGTAGTGCACAAACAATCAATACTATTACTACTTCGCAATCGTATTCTGTCACTGTACCCTCTGCATTCCAATATGTAAAGTTGGCTACTTTGTCAAACTCTTGGGTAGGAGTAGATGATGTACATTATCAAGGCCCGTATTGTCAGATAGATAGCTACTCCAATTGTGCAGCCGGGCAGGTATTGAGATGGCAGAATTTTAATCCGGTATCAGCTAAAGGTACAGTATGGGTAGTATCGGGTAATGTGCTCCAAGGGGCTGACGGTATAAGTGCGGATCTTACGGCTACGGAACAAGGTGTACTTGTTAAATTTCAGAAAACATTGGCGGTTGGAGATAGCATTATAATAGAGGGAGGACAATATACATCGGTCAGGCCGGGAAATTTCACAGTTTACACCTCTATGGACGGAGGTAATTATACACCATTGCAAACAACTGCTTTTACGGTCGTTACACCGAAATTCCAAAAACTTAAATTTTTGGCAACGCAAGAGTTTCAATATGTCAAAATCATGCCTTCGGGTACGGGGCAAGTAAGCATCGATGCTATACACGCATATGGGCAGGGTTGTGTAACCCAAGAGACGGGGTCTTGTTCTCTACAGTATAAAGAGATTCCTGCGGTTGCAGTAGTTGACGGAAATAAATGGGGCAATGAATTGGATGATGTCCTCTACAAGGATGGATTTTCTACTTTATTTTATACTTCGGCCAACTGGGTAACAGTAGATTTTGGCGTGTCATCACCGTTAGGGACTACTGGAGAGGTGTTTGTATTAGCAGCCGGAGCTGGTACATCAACACCAGGAAATTTCTATGTCGAGACTTCTAATGATAATGTTACATGGACCAAGGTTGGTGAGACAGTAGTAGTAGCCTCCAGTGGGAATAATTTGCAAACATATCGGTTTTTTGCGCCTTCTTCCTTTAGATATGTCAAGGTCACAGCTATCGGATCTTTAGCAGTAGAATACATATCAGCTGCTATGTTTCAGTGTGTACAGTGCTCGGGGGTAACAGGAACTGTTACTACGGTACAAACTACCTGTGGGAATACGGGTGCAGCCAATTCAGACGCCAAGCTGGTTTTAAGTACGTATTCATCTGGGGTTATAAAAGTAGGTTATTCAGCCGGCAGCAGTTATACAGGGCCTGATTATTCAGCAGCTATGGCAGTTACTGCCGCCCCTATGACCTTGGTCAACAATTTAGCCAACCCTGTAGCTGGTCAGCCTTATACGGTCAGGATATTTAAGGATGCTTCCTGTTATAAAGATTATATGGTTACCTTAATTTCTAAAAAGTGCTTAACATCCGATTTGAGTCTGACGGCCAATTCTGTTACAGCGAGTGGTAACAAAGGAGAACAGGTTAATTATACATTTACTCTGACAAACGCCGGACCGGATGTAGCGACAGGGGTAAAGGCTCGTCTTCCTGTGCCGATGAATACCAAATTTTTATCTGCTGTACCGACGATAGGTACATATAATTCCGGAACGTCTATTTGGGATGTAGGAACCGTAGCAGTTGGAAGCCAAACAATTACCTTAACCTTACAAGTAAAATAACTAAACTATCATTCCAAACATGTTACGACGATGAAATTAATATTTAGAAAATCTGTAGTGGCTGGAAAAATACCATGGATAGTGGGTTTGAACTGGTTACTTATGTTTTTGCTGATAGACTCCTCCTGCGTATATGGGCAGCAAGCATGTAATACACCTTCAATATTAATTGGGTGGGATATGAATACCCCGGAGCAAAAAAAAGCAGTATGCTCCGGCAGTAAGATTTCGGGTTGGTCAGTAGTTGCATTTCGGGGAGAAACGTATAAGTATTGCCCTGATATTAATAATGGATGTGGAAATGCGCTGTTAGGAACAAAGGGGCATGCCAATACAAATAACTTTGCAGGTGCTATATGCCTATTGAATTTTTATGTGGAAAATATTTTTAACGGTTTTGTCATAGGCGGTGTCCAATGGGACGGCAATAGAACTACTTGGGAACCACTTGATCCTGCAAACCTGTATATCGACTACACGATTCCTAAAGGTAAAAAAGCTTGCTTAGAACATTTTGAATTACAACTTGTACAAACTAATTCTTCTAAAGTTCAGTTTGAAAAACAGGGGGTAGCGGTTTATAAAAATGGAGTTCAAATATTTTCTGATACCAAGGTAATACAGCGTAGCAACATTAATGGTCCGCCGATAACCTTTGGGTTTTCAGGAGATGCTTTCTGTACTGATGGAAGTGAGGATGTGACTTATCGCATCTACTTTGGGCTTGTACATCGTATATATACGGCTTCATATAACGAAGGAACAGGAGTTGGCTACGATAATATTTTTCTATATGGTACTTGTGGCGCACCCGTAGTGACTGCTCAGGCAACCCCAGCCACCTGTAGTCCAAGTGGACCGAATATAGATGGAAAAATTACACTTTCGGGGTTCAATTCAACGAATAAGTTTGATTATACCGCTGGAAGTACATATACCGGATCGGCAACCTATGCAACCGCAATAGCCATTCCTGCAAATGGAATAATTGTAAGCAATCTTCCGGATCCGGGTACGTCCAAAACGTACACAGTTCGCGTGTTTGATGTATCGGGATGTGATGTAGATATACCCGTTACTTTAAATCCAGCACCTTGTACTCCAAATTGTACCCCACCAAGTGGTTTTACTGTTGCAGTTACATCAGCAACCTGTTTTAATACGACTCCCAATAATAATGCATCTATTACAGTAAGTGGGATTATAGGGGGAGATAAAGTAGGAATTTCAACGGGAATGTCTTATACCGGCACATCATATGCGCTCTCAACATCGTTGACAAATGGGACTTACACATTTACCGGGCTTACGAACCCTATTGGTAGCCAAACTTATACAATACGAATATTTAACGGAGGTGATAATTGCTATATAGACAAAACAGTTTTAATCGAGGAAAACACCTGTACTCCATGTAAAAATGCAGTAGGTGAGATTATTGCGTCAGATTCAGCTGACCCGGATTCAAATCCAAATAATAATATAGTTGGAGAGGATGATCAGGTAGTATATCAGACTTGTACTAATCCCCAATATATTGATTTGAAACTAACAAAAACAGTAACCCCTAAAACAGGGACTCTCTGTCCTATAAACACTGCTTTTACGTGGACTGTGGAAGTATCTAATGTTGGTACAATGCCCGCTTCTAACATTCAGATAGGAGATGTATTTTCAGAAAATGAACTATTGCTGCTTTCAGTATCAGCTACTAAAGGAAACTTCTCTTCGACAGCAGGTTGGTTAATAGATACTTTAAAAGCAGGACAAAAGGCAACATTAACTTTAGTAACTAAAGCGCTGAAAGTTGGACAGATTAGAAACTGTGCGGAGATTATGACAGCCTTTCCTTTAAATGACCTTAATAGTACGCCGGGGAATGGTATTACGACAGAAGATGATTATGCATGTGATGAAATTACGGTAACCTCTACAAATGGAATTGAAAATCTGCCCACATTAGCCAAGGAGTTCAGTCCCAATATGGCCCCTCCGGGTACACCGATACGATTGACGTTAAAGTTATACAATAACGGAAATACTCCCATTACGCTAACCGCTAATTTGGTAGATACGTTGACTAAAAGCCCGGCTCAAATGGTAATTGCTCCTAATCCAAATATCAATACAACGAATGGAGTAGGTGTAATAGGTATAGCAGGAGGGGCTTCGTTTTTTATTCCTGCCGGAACTGTTTTACCGCCGGGTTTAACACAAATTTCATTGGATGTAGTTGCACCTACGATGGGGATTTTTTGTAACACTTTAGCTGCTGGTGCACTCAAAACAACCTCATGTGAAAATTTAACAGGAGCAACAGCCTGCGTTTCTATTGACACATCATTCGTTGCTCCACCTTTATTAAGTAAGTCATTTTCTACACCTACTCTTGAGGTGAATCAAGTAGGGATCTTGACTATTAAAGTAGAAAACCGTAACATAACTAATTTTACGCTAACTCAGAATTTTTCAGATTATTTACCTTTGGGATTGGTTGTGGCAGGAACACCAACAGGTAGTTGCGGAACAGTTAGTGCAACTATTGGAGGGGATGTAATTACATTGGTATCTGGATCAGTTATTCCCCCAGGAATTTGCACTATTACAGCTCCTGTTAAGAGTGCTACAGTAGGGAAATATTGCAATGTATTGGTTATGAATGCGCTGATAGGACAGGTAAATGGGGTTCCTATAGGCAATAGAGATATCGCCGAAGCCTGCGTGGAAGTTGTCAACACGCCGATTTTCGATTTGGCCTTAACCAAAAAAGTTGCTTTAGGTCGCACAGCAGTCTTAGTAGGTGATACAGTCACGCACAACATCGAGGTTGTTAACCAAGGCACGGTGGCGGCCACCAATATACAGGTGACGGATTATATTCCTTCCTCTATGAGCTTAGTAGCCGATGCCAACTGGACGCTCTCGGGAACTAATGCTGTACTGAGCACCCCGATTGCAACCCTAGCAGCGGGTGAGTCTAAGATTATTCCCATTAAACTGAAAATAGTATCTGGGGCAGTGGGTGATACCCTTGTAAACCGTGCCGAAATCAGCAGCGCTACTGGCGGTACTGACAAAGACAGCACCCCTGACAATAACCCGACCAACGACGCGGGCGGTCGCTACAACAGCCCCAGTGATGATTCGGTCAACGGCAACGGCACGGGCAGTCCGGGCGACCGCAGCGGTCTGACCGACGAAGACGACGAAGACCCAGATTATGTGGTGGTGGTTCAATGCGTCAACAGCAATTTGGCCGCCGGGGTAATCCTTTCTCCCAAGGCGATTCGGAGCCAAAACGACGTGGTACAAATCACCTTCGGGGTGACCAATCCGGGCGGGGTTCCTTTGAGCAATCTCACCTTTGTAGGTCAGGTCAAATCCTTCAATCGGCCTAATTTCACGCCGGTAACACTGACACTGACCAAACAGGGGGATCTCAACAACGATGGAGTGATGGATCCCAACGAGTCGTGGCTTTATACGGGTAGTTTCAGCAGCACCTACACGCCAGGGACAGTGTTTGTGGTGACTGGAGAGGCGACAGCTTCGTGCGGTAGTGCGACGATTAAAGCCGCCACGGCGGATCTAATCTACACTGTAGGCGTCAATATGGACGTAGTGAAGGGAGCCTGTGCGCAGCCTGGTGGTATGCTGAGCGTGGATTTGGTGACGCGTCTTCTGATTGACGAAGACCTAGCTGTGAACCCTGGTTCGATTACTGTAGCGGGTATCAACATCCCCTTGCCCAAACGCCGCTTTGAAGGCCGTGACTTGAAGATCATGGTTCAGGGCGTGAACAACAACCAACCCTTCGATCCCTTCAATCCACCTGCGGGCGTCAACATCACTCGTTTTGTAGATCAAAGCTCGGACGGTGGGCGCAATACGAACAATATTTTGGATGAATCCGACGCGGTCAATACCTTTCGTGCGCCTTGTACGGCCTTAGGTCAGGATGATGTGGGTTGTGATTTTCCCGATTGGGTGTTTCGGGTTCAAATACCGATTCCAGCCAATTACAGTGGAAGCACGTTTACGGTAAGTGCCTCGGATGATTTTAAGCTCTTTCAATCGGTAGAAGACATCACGAATCGCGGCACATTCAAGCCTTTTGAAGACATCACACCGACGAGCGGCGCGGGTGGCAGCGACAGCGAGACGGTGTCGGTGTGTAGTTCAACAGCGACGACGGATTTACGTTTGACGACGCAGGTGAATAAGAATGTGGTATCGTTGGGAGAAGAGATAGAATATACCGTAAAAGTATGGAATGAGTCAGCAGTACCTGCGACGGGGGTAGAAGTAGCCGATAGCCTGCTGACTGGACTTCAATACGTAAGCAGCAGTGCCACAAGGGGGAGCTATGTTCCAAGTATTAGTCGTTGGGTGATTGGTACCATTGGCGTCCAGGGGGACACGGTGAAGTTGACGATTCGGGTAAAGGTACTCTCGCAGGGAGTATGGTTTAACACAGCTGAGATTGTGAAACTCAACGAGCGGGACGTGGATTCGACTCCTGGGAATAGCAAGAATGGAGAAGATGACCAAAACCAATTATGTATAACGGTACCTATTCAATTGTGCGTTTCGGAAAAACTAGAGGCGAGTGTGCCGAGTACGTACACGGGTGTAAAATGGTTTAAGAATGGCCAACAGATTGCGAGTGGGAACGTAGTATTATTGAGTGAGGCGGGGGTTTATACCTATACAGCACAAAACAATAGTTGCCCAGCAGGAGGTTGTTGCCCTCTAATCATAGAGGCAGGCGGTAATTGTTGTCCTACGCAGACATGTGTTCCATATGTAGTGAGGAAATTAAAGAAATAACATATCTTAAAAACTAGTATTTACACCCCGTTGGCATTGCTGATGGGGTGTTTTTTCTTGTATAAGTACTGGCCTGAAAAATTAACACAGCCGTGGCACAAAATTTGGTAAAGCGTATTTTATGGCTAGATAAATAGTGTTTTATGTTGGAAATATTTTTTGTACCCTTTACCTGTATTTCGTAACCTTAATAAACTCGATAATAAATACTTAGCATAAAGATTGCGTCAAATCAACTGTAATAATAATGATTTGGCATTTCATGAAAGTATTACCAAACACATATAGAAGAATAAAAAAGTACAAGTCTAGAAATAGTCAACAGTTTTTTGTGTTTTTTTATTTGCCGTTAGTTGCTGCATTAATAAGTTGCAGTACCGATGCTCGTAGAGCAACATCTTCCTCCAAGCTTCCGCCGTTGTGTGGGCAAGGGAGTATGATAAACGTTACGACATTAAGTTTAGATACTTTACCCCCACCTATATTTCGCGAAGCCCTTGGTAAAAGCCACCTGCCCATTAGTACCCGCAGCATTGAGGCTCAGAAGTGGTTTGATCAAGGGCTAAACCTACTGCATGATTTTTGGCACATCGAAGCGTATCGTGCTTTTCGTCAGGTGATTCGTTTGGATTCGACCTGCGCCATGGGTTATTGGGGCGTAGCCATGTGTCAACCTGGTTTTGGTGGCGACGATAACAGCGTGTGGCAAAAGGCTATTGCTCAAGCCAAAGCCCGACAGCATGGAGCTACCGACCTTGAGAAAAAACTGATTAGTGCTACGGAAGTTCTCATTTTGCAGGGCATTCATGGGGCTGTTTCCGCCTTTCGGGCGTTGGCGACTCGCTTTCCCAACGAGCCCGAAGTGTTGGCTTTCGCTGCTATCGTTTTGCGGCAAAACGTCCGCACAGATGATGGTTGGAAAAGTAGTGACGAAGTGAAAACTTTTTTGGAGCGTAGTTTGGCGCGATTTCCGCAGCATACGGGCTTGCAACATTACTATGTACACGTGATGGAGGTACGGCCCGATTTCAATTCTGTAGCTGCTTTGGCCGAGCGGATGCCCGCCACGGCTCCTGGTGCTTCGCACATTACCCATATGCCAGGGCATATCTATTTTTTGCAGGGGCAGTATGCCAAGGCCGTGGCCGTGTTTGAAAAAGCCCGCCAACAGGAATTGGCGTACCACAAAACGGAAAAGGTTCCCTACGCTGCTGATCAGAACTATATGCACAACCTCCACTACCTGACGGTAGCCTACAGTGAGCTGGGTCAAAAGGAGAAAGCCCTCGTCAGCGCGCAGCAGTATGCCAACCTCACCCTCAGCCAACAGGCTCCGATTGACGGCTCGGCGTTGATGCTTCTCTACGAGGGTCGAATTTTACCAGCCATGGTATATATGCGTTTTCGTGAGTTTGGCAAGGCCAAGGAGAAAATTAGTTTTTGGCTTAATAGTCTTGATGTACCGCTGACCAATCCATTGGTGCGTCTATACCTACAGGGAATGCAAGCTTATTGCCAGGGTATGGAGGCCGTAGAACGTGGCGATGTTGCTCAATCCATGGCGCAAGGAGGACAATTAACTCAAATTATGCAGGTTTTTGAGCAGGAGGGCATCAAGCGTCAACAGACTGGCGAGTTTAAGAATATCAACGAGACTTACGATATATTAAGCATGGCTCGCTATGAGTTGGCGGGTTGGATCGACAACCTCGATGGGGCTGAACCTTTCAATGAAATGGCTTGGAAGGCCGCTCTGGATCTGGAAGGGGCGATTTCCTACGACGAGCCGCCGCGATTGATGGCTCCTATTGGCGAGAGCTTGGGGCGTCTGCACCTGCGTCGTGGCGACCCACCCGAAGCGCGCAAAGCCTTTTTGTTGGCGTTGGTCAAACGCCCACATAGTCCTTTTATCAAAACCTTAATTAACTAAATATACTATCAAAATGAATCCAATTATACAAACAATGCTCAATTGGAGGAGGCTGTTGCTGTTGCTAAGTATCAGTCTTTTAGGGGGTTATCATGCTTCAGTGATGGCACAGACATGCCCATCTGGCTGGACGAGTGCAACAGGGACGACCTATCCCATAAGTGCAACAGGCACAGCAACTACGGGTTACGTAAACAATGTTTTTCTTGGAGGTGCCGACGGGAATGTGGTACGAGCCGATGCAGGGATTGTTGTTAACTTTGGACAAAGTTTGGCTGCGGGGGGTACTGTTGAGATTATTGCTTCGGGTATCAACACTAGCAACACAGGGAACTTTAATGTTTCTTTTTCAACCGATGGGATTAATTTTTCTACTGCAACGCTTAAAACTGTACCAGCTAATACGACCTTGGCTAGTTATACGGTCACTGCACCGCAGGCATTTCAATACGTAAAAGTAATTTCGGCAGCCAGTAACTATACCAATTTTGATGTGGTACGTTACCAGGGTACTTATTGTCAGGCACCAGTGGTGAATTATGCTGACTGCGTATCAGGGCAGAGCCAGACGTGGCAATATATTGAGCCAGCTGGAGCTTCTGGGACAGTGGGCATCGTTCCGAACAATGTGATAGATGGTCCAGATGGATTGAACACAGATTTGACGACGTCGGCCCAAAGTGTGGTAGTTAAGTTTGCCAAGGCTTTTGCTATTGGTGATACCATAGAAGTCACAGGGTATAAGTATGTATCTACCCAAGTGGGAGATTTTACAGTATATACTTCTATGGATGGGGTAAACTTTACAGCCTTATCGACACAGGTCTTTACAAATGTGTCTCCCGCTTTTCAGATTTTCAAGTTCCCAGCCACATCGACGTTTCAGTATTTGAAGGTGGTGCGTTCAGGTTCTGGCCAAGTGACCATAGACGCCGTACGGGTGTTTGGGAAGGTGTGTATAAGTACTCCTGCTGCCTGTGCTGCAGGAGAGACAGCAGTGTCCAATGCAAATATATACCCTACAACGGCGACTGGTACGGCTAATTCTGGACTTATTAATAATATATTATTTGGAGGCGCTGATGGGAATGTTGTACGTGCAGATGCTGGGATTGTTCTGAATTTTGGTCAGAGTTTGCCTGCTGGTGGTCAGTTGGAGATTACTGCCTCAGCTATTAACACGACCTCCGCAGGCAATTTCAATGTAACTTTTTCTACCGATGGAATTAACTATTCTGGTTCTACCCTGATTACTATACCCGCGGCGATTAGCACTAATTTACAGACGTATAGATTGCTCGTACCCCAAGCATTTCAATATGCTAAGTTGGTATCTGTAGCAAGCAATTACACGAATTTTGACGCAGTTTCCTATAAAGGAGATTTTTGTAAAAAAGCGGTAGTTAATTATGCGGATTGTAGCGCTGGTCAGAGCCAAGTATGGCGATACATAGAAGCAAGTGCGGCCTCAGGGACATCAACCCCAACCAATATTTTGAAGGGGCCAGACGGGTTAGTATCTAGCATAATTAACTCAACCCAAAATGTAGTGATTAAATTTGACAAGGCATTTGCAACAGGCGATACAATAGAGGTAACAGGATATAAATATACATCTGGGCAAGTGGGTGATTTTACGGTATTTACCTCCATTGACGGGGTCAATTTTACTGCCTTACCGACGCAAATATTTACGAGTGTATCTCCTGCCTTTGAAATTTTTAAAATACCAGCCACGTTGGCATTTCAGTATTTAAAGGTAGAGCGTTCTGGTTTTGGTCAAGTAACAATAGACGCCGTACGTGTCTTTGGGAAGGTGTGTGTGAGCACTCCTGCTGCCTGTGTTGCTGGTGAGACAGCGGTGACCAATGCAAAAATATACCCTACAGCAGTGACTGGTACGGCCACTGCGGGTTATGTCAATAACGTGTTATTTGGAGGAGCTGATGGGAATGTCGTTCGGGCTGATGCTGGTATTGTAGTTGATTTTGGACAAACTTTGGGTAATGGAGGACAATTGGAAATTGTCGCCTCAGGTATTAACACGACTTACACAGGCAATTTCAATGTAACTTTTTCTACAGATGGGGTTAATTTCTCGACGGCGACGTTGATTACGATACCTGCAGCGATTGGGACGAACTTACAAAGCTATAAATTGATAGTGCCTCAGACGTTCCGTTATGCGAAGTTGGTGCCTGTTTCGGGCAGCTACACGAATTTTGACGCAGTGTCTTACAAAGGAGATTTTTGCAAGAAAGCAATAGTGAATAATGCAGATTGTAGTGCAGGGCAAACTCAGGTATGGCGGTACATTGAACCCACGGCTACTGCAGGGGCATCTGCCACTGCAATGCGTGGCGCAGATGGAACTATTGCTAGTTTAACAACTGCGACACAAAGTATAGTAGTGAAGTTTGCAAAGGCACTGGCTTCGGGAGATAGCATCGTTATTGATGGATTTAAGTATGTTTCGAGTCAGGTGGGTGATTTTACAGTGTACACCTCTATGGATGGGGTCAATTTCACGGCAGTGCAAACGGTGATTTTTACCAATAACCCTCCTCTTTTGCAACGTATGAAGGTAGTGGCAATACAAACTTTTCAGTACGTCAAAATTATGAAATCAGGTTTTGGGCAGGTAAGCATTGATGCCGTCAATGTATATGGAAAAGCTTGTGTGGCATCTTCGGGAAGTTGTAATTTGGCTTATACGTTGATGACACCACAGACAGCTACTGGGACGGTTAATTCGGGTACAGCTAATAATGTATTGGCCAAAGACGGTACCGTAGCTGCAATTTATAACGGTCAATCGGTGGTGGTGAATTTTGGTCAGTCGATGTTGGCAGAAGGGGATATTTACGTAGTTGCCAGTTCATTCAACACGTCTTACGCTGGAAACTTCGATGTTTATACTTCGACGGATAACGTGAATTTTACAAAAATTACGACAGGTACCATTGCGGCTACTAATACGACCTTACAAACCTATCAATTCCATATCCCGATTGCTTTCCAGTATGTAAAGATTACCTCAGCTGCTTCTAATTACCTAAAAATTGATTACATAAGTGCTGGAGGTATTTTTTGTCCACCGTGTTTGGTAACGGGTACGGTAGCGGTTACGCAGGCGACCTGTGCTACAAATGGAGGGTCTAATTCGGATGCTAAATTGGTGTTGAACACTTATGGAGGGGGAGCTACCAAGGTTGGCTATTCAGCAGGTAGCAGTTACTCTGGCTCTGGCTTCTCAGCAGCGATGGCTTTGACAACCGCTCCGATGACTTTGTCAGGTACATTGCCGAACCCTACTTCTTTGCAACCTTACACGATTCGGGTATTTCAGGATGCTTTTTGCTACAAAGATATAGTGGTGGTATTGGAACCCAAAATTTGTTTAACAGCTGATTTGAGTTTAACGGTGAGCCCAGCTACAACAAATGGAGCGAAAGGAGATCATTTGACGTACACCTATACACTTACTAATGCTGGACCAGATGCAGCACCAGGGGTGACAGCTTGTATTGTGCTACCGAGTAATACGAAGTTTGTTGTTGCAAAGACGAGCCAGGGTAGTTATGATGCTACTTCAACGATATGGGATTTAGGGACAGTTGCTGTGGGTTCCCAAACCATTACGCTAACAGTAGAGGTAAAATAAGTCAGAAACATTAAAAATGAAGAAGATGAAAAATATATATAGGAAAGCTGAGCAAGCTTTAATTGTGCTTTTCTTCGTGTTGGGTGGTTTGAGGTTAGAATCAATAGCACAGGCTCAGAACACGTGTAAGACTTCTATTGTAGCAGGATGGAAAAACTTTGTAACTACTTCTTACTACAATCCTAAGACAGGAACGTGTGCAGGAGGAGGGTATTATCGATTCTCAAATGATAATACTTTTTTCTGCCCCGAATTTCGTGAAAGTACTTGTGCTAAAGTGTATTTAGGTTCAAAAGCCTCACAGCTTAACCCTGACCATACAGGTTGGCTGCACTTGTTTTTTGCACAAAACTGTAAACTATATGATTGTACTTCAACGGAATTTAACCCAGACAACCCAACCAACTTGTACATTGATTATATCATTCCTAAAGGAACGATTGGTTGCTTGGATAAATTTAGTATTACCCCTGTACAGTCAAATGTTACAAAACCTGTTTTTGAGAAACAGGGAGTTGCCGTTTTTAGGAATGGGGTAAAGATATATCAAGAGCTACAAACCATTGCACCAAGTAATATAAAGTGGGGAACCGAATCTATAGGTACAACCAACACACGGACAGCGACTCCGATGAACTTTGAATTTTCAGGAAATGAGTTCTGCAGTGATGGAACAGAAGAAGTGAAATACAGAGTGGTTTTTGGATATGTTCATTTGGTTGGTAGTATTAATGCCGTAGTAGGATATGATGATATGCTTTTGTATGGTACTTGCGGAAGTGTATTGGCAACTGCTTCTGCCACTCCTGTTACGTGTGGCCGCCTGGGAGATTCCAACAATGATGGAAAAATTACTTTATCCAAATTTACAAGTACCCAACGTTATGATTATGTGGAAGGAAGCTCCTATACAGGTAGTGCCACTTACAATACAGCCAAAGTTATACCGGAGGATGGAATTATAGCGAACAACCTACCTAATCCAAGTACGTCCAAAAAATATACAATACGTGTATTTAATTCTTCTGGTTGTTATAAAGACGTGACAGTAACGTTAGAGCCAAAGGTTTGTGTGCCAGACTGTACACCACCAAGTGAGATTGTCATTACTCCTACCATTGCCAGTTGTACAGGAACAACCCCTAATAATAACGCGACTATAACTGTATCTGGTGTATCTGATGGAGATAAGGCGGGAATTTCTTTAGGGGGAGTCTATGCGGGACCAGCATACGAATCGGCAGTTAGTTTGACAGCGGATGCAGCAACTTTCAGTAATTTGACTAATCCTATAGCTAGTCAAATATATACAATTCGTATTTTTAATGGCAGTAATACTTGCTACGTTGATAAGACGGTGATATTGGAAGAAAACACCTGCGGGCCTTGCAAGAATGGTTATGCACAAATTAAGACATCAGGTGCAGTTGACCCAGATTCTAAGCCAGGAAATGGTTTACCTACAGAGGATGACTTCGTAACTAATAAGACTTGTGTAGATAATACGAATATTGACTTAAAACTTTCTAAAAGCGTAACTCCAACGACAGGGGGAACATGCCCTGTGGGGACAACGTTTACTTGGACGTTAACTTTAACTAACGAAGGAAGCATGATCGCGACAAATATTCAAGTCGCGGATTTAATACCAACAGACCAACTAGCTTTGATTAGCAGCAGTGCAACATCTGGCATTTTTTCTCTAAATGGTGGTTGGCTATTGACTTCTTTAGGTGCTGGTCAAAGTGCAACACTAACATTGACTACTAAGGCATTAAAAGCAGGGGTTATCCAAAATTGTGCTGAAGTGCAAAATGTAACTGAAACAAATGACCCTGATAGCACTCCAGGAAATGGTGTAAATACGGAAGATGATTATGCTTGTGCGACCATTACCATAACGGGGATTAATTCCCCCACATTAAAAAAGGAATTCAGCCCTCAACAGGCCAATGTAAATGTTCCTGTACGTTTGATAGTGACCATTATGAACAATCATACGGCTCCAATCACTTTACAGGAAAATATGGTGGATAGCTTGCCTAACTCGCCAGCACAAATGGTAGTTGCGCCTAATCCCAACCTTCGCACTAATAATGGGTTAGGTGTAGTAGCTGTGGGGGGGGCAAAGTTGTTTTTTATTCCTAAAGGACAGGTATTATTACCAGGAGAGACAATGCTTTCATTAGATGTAGTAGCACCTGCTGAGGGAAATTACTGCAATACGATAGCAAGCGGGGCTCTAAAAACAGTAGAAGCATGTAGTAATGTTGACGAGGCCAAGGCTTGTTTGGATGTTAGTTCTACTCATATTACCCCCCCTCTGGTTAGCAAAAGTTTTTCTACACCACGTTTAGAACCTAATCAGGTAGGCTATTTGACTATTTCAATAGAAAATAGAACTAGTGGAAATATGGTTGTGGCAGAGGATTTTGTTGATATGTTACCTCATGGGTTAGTATTGGCAGCTGGAACTAATACAGGAACTTGTACAGGAGTAAAACCTTTTTCAGAGGGAGATACAATTGTAACAGTAGTACCAGGGACTGTTATTTTACCAGGTATATGTACCATCATTGTGCCTGTCAAAAGTAATACAGTTGGGACTTATTGTAATCGAATTTTTGTTAATGCCTTGCAAGTATTGATTGGAGAAATGGGAATAGGGAATCGAGAGTGCCCAATGGCTTGTATAGAAGTAATTGACACCCCGATTTTCGATTTGGCCTTGACCAAAAAAGTTGCTTTAGGTCGCACAGCAGTCTTAGTAGGTGATACAGTCACGCACAACATCGAGGTTATTAACCAAGGCACGGTGGCGGCCACCAATGTACAGGTGACGGATTATATTCCATCCTCTATGAGCTTAGTGGCCGATGCCAACTGGACGCTCTCGGGTACCAATGCCGTACTGAGCACCCCGATTGCAACCCTAGCAGTGGGTGAGTCTAAGATTATTCCCATTAAACTGAAAATAGTATCTGGGGCAGTGGGTGATACCCTTGTAAACCGTGCTGAAATCAGCAGTGCCACAGGTGGCACCGACATAGACAGCACTCCCGACAATAATTCCACTAACGACGCGGGTGGGCGATATAATAGTCCAAGTGATGATGCTGTCAACGGAAAAGGTACTGGTCAGCCTGGAGACCGAAGCGGTTTAACTGATGAAGACGATGCGGATCCAGACTATGTAGTGATTGCGCAATGTGTTAACAGTAACTTAGCGGCTGGTGTGCTTCTCTCACCAAAGGCTATTCGCAGTCAAAATGATGTGGTCCAGATTACTTTTGGGATAACTAACCCAGGTGGAGTTCCGTTGAGTGGGGTCACGTTTGTTGGGCAAGTTAAGCCCTTTAATCTTCCAAACGCGACGGCCCAGACATTAACGCTGACCAAACAGGGGGATCTCAACAACGACGGTATCATGGATCCCAACGAGTCGTGGCTTTATACGGGTAGTTTCAGCAGCACCTACACGCCAGGGACAGTGTTTGTGGTGACAGGGGAGGCAACAGCTTCATGCGGTAGTGCGACGATCAAAGCCGCCACAGCGGACCTTCTCTACACCGTAGGGGTCAATATGGATGTGGCCATCAAAGACAAATGTTACCAACCTGGCAGTAAACTCGAAGTGGACTTTATAACGCGTTTGCTGATTGATGAAGATGCGGCTTTGAATCCAGGTTCGATTACCATTGGGGGCATTAACATCCCCTTACCTAAACGTCGTTTTGAGGCTCGTGGCTTGATGATTACTATTCAAGGGTTGAACAACAATCAGCCGTTTGATCCCTTCAACCCGCCATCGGGTATCACTCTGACGAAGTTTACAGATCAATCAAATGCCGACGGGGGCCGCAATACGAATAATATTTTGGACGAATCTGACCCAGTAAATACTTATCGAGCGCCTTGTACTGCCTTGGGTCAAGATGACGTAGGTTGTGAGTTTCCTGATTGGGTGTTCCATTTGCAGATACCAGTTCCTGCCAATTACACGGGAAATACCTTCAGCGTAACAGCCTCGGATCAGTTCCAACTATTCCAGTCGGTAGAAGACCCAGCTGGCAGTGGCACCTTCAAACCTTTTGAAGACATCACCCCTGGAGCGGGTGCTGGCGGAGCCGATACCGACATCGTACCAGTGTGTTTAGATATGGCTTTACGCAAGAAATTGGCTACGGGTCAGGCGTCGGTGGTCGCCTCGGGCAGTACGGTGAAATTTACGGTGACGGTCTTCAACCAAGGCAGTGTCCCAGCCTACAATGTGAAATTGGTGGATTATATTCCAACAGGTTTGACCCTGGCGGATGCAAATTGGACGCTAAGCGGCACAACAGCAACGTTGAATACGCCGATTGTGGGCCCGATTGCTGTAGGCGACAGTGCTAAAGTAGATATCAGCTTTACGGTCAATGCGGGCGTGAGCGGGGAGTTGGTCAATCGCGCCGAGATTACAAGTGCGGACGATGACACCGATCCCAACAACACGCCGCCTTTTGACAAAGACAGCCAATACGATACCAATCCGAGCAACGATGCTGGGGGGAAAGAAAAAACAGCTTCAGACGATGCTATCAATGGTACGGGAACAGGTACACCAGGCGATACCAATGCTGCCACGGACGAAGATGATTCAGATCCAGCGGTGATTACGGTGAATAATTGTACTAAGCCAGTGTTGACAGCAGGAAATGTCGTCTGCAATGGCACCACTTACGACATTATTTTCTACAGTAGTGTAAGCAATGTAACCAAAACTGCGGGTAGCGGAACCCTTACCGCTAACGGAGTTATGGGCATCCCGATTGGCACGAACGTAACCCTGACTGCGACCGAAAGTGCGGGCTGTGTGAGCACGCTGACGGTAGAAGGCCCTGCAAGTTGCCCAACTACTTGTACGACGCCATTGCTGACTGTAGGCCAACCGATTTGTAATGGTACAACTTACAGTGTGTCGTTTACGTCGAGCCCTGGGGCATTGGTAACTACAACCAACGGAACTGTGAGTGGCAACAGTATCATCAATATTCCGTTGAATTCGAGTGTAGTGGTGACGTCCACATTGGGCAGTTGTATGGCGAAAGTGGATGTAACTCCGCCTGTGAGTTGCAGTAATCCTTGTGAGAATCCAGGCATCAGTATCAGCGGTCCGCTGTGTAACGCGACCAATACTGGTTATACATTAAATTATATTTTGACATCTGGCGCCACAGTGACTCCTTCGGCGGGTACGGCAAGCAACGGTGTTATCAGTGGTTTGACCTTAGGACAGTCGGTAACATTGACGATTAAAGTATCAGGTTGTCCCGACAAAGTGGTGGTGGTACCGGCACCGTTGTCGTGTCCAGTAGGAAGCCTCGGGGATTATGTGTGGAAAGACACGGACAACGACGGGATTCAGGACAATACCGAAGCGGGCGTAGCGAATGTAACGGTACAGTTGCTGAACAGCAGTGGCACCGTTATCAATACGACGACGACAAATGGTTCGGGCTTTTACAGCTTTACCAATCTACCAGCGGGCAGCTATCAGGTGAAGATTGTGACGAGCAGTTTACCAGCAGGCTGTATCTTATCGACGTTCCAAAATCAAGGCAACGACGATGCCAAAGATAGCGACTTTGACCCAACGACGGGCTTGAGTCAAACGGTGACAATTGACCCTTATGGGGCAGGGTTGAGCAAAGATAACCCGACCATAGATGCTGCGTTATACTCGCCCAAATTTGACTTGGCGTTGAAGAAGACGTTGGCGACAGGCCAAGCTTCGAGTGTGAACCCAGGCAGCACGGTGAAATTCACGATTACGGTTTACAACCAAGGAGAAGTTGATGCGACGTCGATACAGTTGAGTGATTACATACCGACTGGATTGACGCTATCTGATGCAAATTGGAGCGTAAGCAATGGCATTGCGACCTTGAACACGCCGATTTCGAGTTTGTTGGCGGGAGCGAGCACGACCCGCGACATTACGTTTACGGT
>NZ_JBYFCH010000014.1:0-164495 GCF_057652295.1 Runella sp. R5_40
GGAAGCCCACTCTGGTACTGTTTGTTAAAAATACTCAATCTTGAAATTTTACCATAGTACAAACCTAAAGGGCGGCCCCGTTGTGCTTTAGTACTTAAATCATTCTTTTCAACTGAAATTTGGCAAAATGAATGACTCCTTTGCGGCGAACTAGCATCGCAATTTCTTTGCCCTCCCCTTTTTGAAGAAGTTTGTATATTTCACTGATAATCAAATCATCGGCTGATTTGTTATTAATAAACAGAAGTTCGTCGCCTTCCTGCAAGCCCGCGTCCCAAGCAGGCGAATCTTCAACCACTTTATCAATAATATAATCCTTAAAATCTTGGCCTTTGGCGCGAAACTCAATCCCACTCATATCGTGTTCAAAGGTTTCTTTCAAACGACGTTTAACAGGTTTGAGGACAATATACCGATCAGCGTAATTGAACGTCACTTTAAAACGTCTTAAAAGCTCACAACCAATATTGCCTTGACGTTCGTTTCGACTAGCAAATTTCATCCCAAACGATAAACTATCAGGAAACGATGCCAAAACATTGTCTAGTTCGTATTTGCCAAAACGTACTTTATCGATTCGGCCGAGGTTGCCATTAATGACGCCGTTTAATCCCCTACCAAGCTGCGCCCGAAGTACTTTTTCTGGAAGTCTAACTTGGTTATCAGCGTGTTTGTCAATCAACAACGCATGGCCAGCACCCGTATCAATCACCACCCGAATGGGGAGTTCTTGCCCATTGTCCACCAGCGCAATCACGTCGGCATAGGGCTTGGTATCTTCCACCACAATCGGGTAACGATCACCGTGGCGACTGCGGTATTTATAACTTTCAGGTTTGTTCAGCAACAATTCCTTGTTCACAAAATCAATTGTGACTACAAAGTTGTTAAACACTTCGTAGCCAAAAATTCCATCAATCGGAATCCCTACGTATTCCGACAGCCGAAGCACATCTTGTTCAAGAACAACGATATTTTGGTACGTTGCTTTCATTTTCCCCATTTCGAGGGTATTACCGATGGCCACCGAAGCCGTCAATGACTCCCCTTCTCCAGCCCCAGTTAGAACCACTTTTCGGGTAAATTTCAGTTTTTCTCTTTTTAGTGAATTAGGATTCGTAATAATCACTGAGCTTACGCCCGTATCGAGAATAAAGTGAAGGGTATCTGAACCGTTGATGTGAACTGGTACAACGATTAGATTAGCGTGCATTTCAAAAGGGATGCGGGTAAACTTCATATTACCCTGCAAGAAGAAGCCAAATTTGTCTTCTTTTTTTTGGCCTCGCTGGGCCAAAAGTGAAAGTGGCAAACAACAGGCTATTGCGAAAGATAAAAACCACCGTCTCATTGTCGTGCCGAAAAAAGGTAGGCTGTTAGTAAAGTTATGCTATTTTCTTAGAAAAACAAAAAATATACTACAAAAAGTGCCGTTTTGAATCAATTTATTCTTCTTAACTTCGCATCGAGTTTAATTGTTTTAGAAGGTTTGAGGCGGATTCTTTGGCAATTTCGGCTAAGCTCGATGTAATATTGCTAAATACACCCAAAAATCGAAATAAAATTACTCCCAAAAACTTTTAAAAATCACCCATCCAATGAGAAAAAAAATTGTAGCTGGTAACTGGAAAATGAACAAATCGCTTGAAGAAGCGTTGAGCCTTACGTCGGAAGTAGTAAATATGGTACGGGACGAGGTTCGTGGCGACGTTGAAGTCGTTTTGTGTACACCTTACATTTACTTGCCAGTTTTGCAGAAATATGTACAAGAAGTAGATCGCATTTCCCTCGGAGCCCAAAACTGCCACCACAAGGCATCTGGGGCTTTCACAGGCGAAATTTCAGCTTCAATGCTTTCAGCGATTGAGGTTCCATACGTCATTATCGGTCACAGCGAACGTCGTCAGTACTTTGGAGAAACGGATGCGTTAATAGCAGAAAAAGTAAAAATTGCGTTGGAAAACGGCTTGAAGCCCATCTTCTGCTGCGGCGAATTGTTGGAACAGCGTCAGAACGAGGATTTTATTGCCATCGTAAAAGACCAAATCACGGCAGCGTTGTTTGATTTGTCAGCTGAAGATTTTGGAAAAGTTGTCATCGCGTACGAACCTGTATGGGCCATTGGTACGGGCTTGACAGCCTCTTCTGCCCAAGCACAGGAAATGCACGCCGCACTGCGCGCGCACGTTGCTGAGAAATTTGGTGCTCAAGTAGCAGACGACACAACCATTTTGTACGGTGGAAGCTGCAACGAAAAAAATGCGGATGAACTTTTTGCTTGTCCCGACGTTGACGGTGGTTTGATTGGTGGTGCTTCTCTTAAATCAAGAGAGTTCACAAACATCATCAAATCGCGCATGTAATTCGTTTCGATAACATTCAAAACGCAACGGAGAAACCGAGATGCAACCTGTAGCTCCGTTTCTCCGTCTTTTTTTACAGGTATGAAAAAATTAACTCTTTACGCCTTAGGGCTATTGGCTTTTGTAAGCTGTCAGCGCCCCGCAAGTCGTTCGATTTCGGGAGCTAGTATTGTCAAAGAAGGCTTTATTGACTGCTTTCAAGCGGGACTACAAGCCTCAGGCCGTGAGCTTTGGTGCGAAGCTTCTGCTGTTTTGTACGATGGCCAAAACCTCACTCTTGCCAACGACAAAGACATGCCAAACAACGACGCTGCGGTGTTTTATTGGGCTTATTCTGAAACCGATATGTTTGCCAATAAACCAACCTATTTGACCCAAAACTTACTCAAAACTAGCCAGAAATACGAAGATTTTGCCCTTGCTCCGAATCGTTCTTTGGCCTTTTTAAGCACAGGTTTTGATCGTGTCAAAGAAGGAAGCAACGAATGGGATGGCTATAATGCGCTTCTCTATTGGAAAGTTGGTGCCGACCCAAAAAACATTCAGCCCAAAGCTGCGCACTTGGTGGCGGGCGAAAAATTCTCCATGAGCCTTCGTAGTGCGTTGTCCAAAGCCCTCCGCTCCACCGATTTTCCTGACGGAATGCCTTATTTTAAAGTGGAAGGATTCGCAGCTACGCACGATAAGTTATATTTTGGAATCCGTGAAGAAGGAAAAAAATACGATGATTTTAAGTACAAAGCCAAAGTACTTACTGTCTCCTATCGCTTCGCCAATGATTCTTTGATGGTTTCCAATAATTTTGAAACATTGGCTGACATTGATATTGCCAGTTTAGAACCCAGTTTACCAAAGCCTTTGGCGCTTTCGTGCATCGAGTACGATGCCAAACGCCAGCTATTTTGGGTACTTACTTCGATGGAAAGTGAAACACAGGGAAATAGCGCTTATTTATGGTGGGCAACCGAAGCCGACCTGAAGGCCAATAAACTCACCTTGGTCAAAGACCGTTCGACAGGGCAGCCGTTGAAGTTTACCCACAAAGCAGAAGACCTCACGCCTGTTGGGTCAAACACGTTGTTTGTCATTCACGACGATGACCGCAATCGCAGCAAAATTGGCGATCAAACCCGCCAACCTCATCAAGCAGCCTATTCAATTGTGGCGTTTTAATGGGTTTACTCCTCAAAAATTAAAGTTCATCCTCCAAAAGAGTGGCTTAATCTGAAAGCGGTAGGGTTCGCCCCTACCGCTTTTTATTTTTGTATCATCAAAAACAAATTACAATTGTCACCTCTAAACCTAATTAACAATCATGGAAACTGAAAAAGACCCCATTCTCTGGAAAATGGCCCACCAACGGGCAGGATTTAAAAGCCATTTATTCACCTACCTCGTCGTCATCGCTGGTTTATGGGTACTTTGGGGAACAGGAATTATATTTCGTAGCGGCTCAAAATACCCTTGGCCCATTTGGCCAACTTTTGGCTGGGGAATTGGACTTCTGTCCCATTTTGCAGGGATATATATTTTTAAAGAAAATCAATTAGTTGAGCGCGAATATCAAAAACTCCTTAAAAATCAATCGCGTCTCTAATCTTTAAACCCAACGGCTTACCAAGCTTTTTCGATTAAAAACTTGGTAAGCCGTTGGCATAAAGCATGGGTAAATGGACTAAGTTTAGTAATTTCGTTTTTTCAAAACGATTCGCGTCGCTGCTCCATGCTCCAACACTGGTCTAAATCTAAGTATCGTCAACTACGGAAGTTCTACCATTTTCTTCACCGTAAACGATTCTTTTCACTTTCAGTATCACTTGCCGACATCGTTACGATTCTGGTTGAAAAAATCCTTTTGTACAACATCGACCAACGCGCTACGGCTGTTGCTTATAATTTTACGCTGGCGGTTTTTCCCGCCACGCTTTTTCTATTTACCCTCATTCCGTACATACCCATTGAAAACATGGAGGTACAAATCATGGGATTTATGCGCGATGCCATGCCAGAGCCCCTCTATGAATTTGCCGCCACCACAATTTATGACATCATCAGCCGAAAACAAGGAGGTATTTTGTCGTTTGGTTTTATTTTAGCGCTTATTACCGCCACCAATGGCATGGGCGCCCTCATGACCGCCTTTAACACCGCCGACCAAGCCTCTGAAAATCGCGGCTATTTTAAAACCAAAGGCATTGCAATCATGCTGACGATTATGCTGTCTTTTGTGCTTTTTTTGGCGGTTTTAATCATCATTGTCGGCGGCTTTTTGGTCGATTGGCTTCACGACACCATTTTTCTCCGCGACAGCTTTACCGTTTTTTTATTAGACGTGGTGCGTTATGGTGTCATGTTTGCAACTTTTACGTTGGCAGTGGCTATTATCTACCGTTTTGCCCCCAAAATCAACCACGGCTGGCGTTTTTTCAACCTTGGCGCAATCATCTCCTCTTTCTTGCTCATAGCATCCACCTACGGGTTTTCGTTTTATTTATCCCATTTTGGTAGTTACAATAAGCTCTATGGCTCCATCGGAACCATCATTGCACTGATGATTTGGTTTTACCTCGTTGCTTTGCTATTGATTTTTGGTTTTGAATTAAATTTGAGCATTTGGCGGGCCAAATACGAAACATCTACGCCTCCGTCGAAGCTTACGAAGGGTACAAAAAAATAAATGCCGTACGCAGCGCGTGTCGGCATTTATGCACTACCCTAACCCATAAATATTGAAAGATGTTTTTCTACATCTTGATAAATACATAGAGAAAATCATGCCAAAGTTTTTCTTTATGTTGAATAAAATTTCTTCACTTTTAGCTCAAAAGCATTCAATCCCCTGTTTTTCAGAACACTTATCCTGCTTACTATTTTTTCAAAAAAAATTATTAGGCATTTTTCGCGGCGTTTTTTATGTCGAATAGATACACATGCCGTTACCGTTTACTAAGAAGTAAGTATATCCTGAATAGAATTTGTAAATTTTAGATTACTTTTACTAATCAAATAAATGCCCTTTTACGCAAAGAAATAGTCTCAACGCCTCCTTATGAATCCAGAAGTGTCTGTCATCTGTACTTGCTACAACCATGCGCCGTTTATTTACGAGTGCCTGCAATCGGTAGCCAATCAAACGTATGACAATATTCAATTGATTGTAATTGATAATGCCAGTACGGATAATTCAAGACGGGTAATTTTACAATTTATTGATCAGTACCCCAACACCATTTTTATCCGCAATGTCGACAATATTGGGCTGTGCAAAGCCTTTAATCAAGGACTGGGTGAAGCCAAAGGGAAGTACGTCATCGACTTGGCCGCTGATGACGTCATGCCTCCTCAACGCATCGCACAGCAGGTCAAAGCGTTTGAGGGACTTCCCAAAGACTATGCCGTTGTTTTTTCAAATGCTTCATACATAGACACTTCAGGAAAACTTATTGGCTACCATTATGCCTTAGGTAACGATGGAAAAGCCCAAGGAGTAGTTCCAACGGGAAATGTTTACAAAGAAATATTGCGGCGCTATTTCATCTGTACTCCTTCTATCATGATGCGAAAATCCGTATTGATGAAACTCGGTGGGTACGACGAAACGCTGAGTTACGAAGATTTTGATTTTTTTGTTCGCTCGGCCCACGATTATAAATACCATTACATTGATGAAGTGTTAATGAGCAAGCGCGTTCTCGATGGGTCGATGGCTTCGCAGTTTTATCTGGTTGGAAACGACATGTTGAAATCCAGTTGGGCAGTTTGCAACAAAGCCTACGACCTCAGCCGTTCTCAAGAAGAATATGACTTATTAGCCGAAAGGATACGCCAATTCATCAAAAAGTGCTTCGTAGCAGAAGATGCCCAGCAAGCCACCGAATTTCGTAAGCTTCTCAATTACATCGAAGACCCTGGCTGGGAAACCGAATTGCTCGTTTTTTTATGCCGCCTCCACCTCCCAGTCAATTGGCTTTATCAATTTTACGCCAAGTGGCAAAGCAACCGAAAACGATCATTGATGCAGCAAGGCGTTCCGTTTGTACAGCTCGACTCTTAAAGTTCGTTGAATGACTTTCGTTATTTGTGTTCTCCAAATAAAATGATACGTTTGTAAAACAAAGCTTTTTCATTTATTTCGGAAACCAACTGAGTTGTCGAATGCCTGCAGAGTTCCTTAAAATACACCCCCAGAATCCCGAACCACGCAAAATTCAGCAGGTAATCCGCTGTCTTCAAGATGGTGGTTTGGTGATTTATCCTACCGATACGGTCTATGCCTTAGGTTGCGATATTCACAATGCTCGCGCCGTCGAGCGCATTGCACGCATCAAAGGCATCAAGCCCCAAAAAAATGATTTTTCTTTCATTTGCCACGACCTAAGCCACATTGCGGATTATGCCAAAGTGAGCAATTCGGCTTTTAAAGTCATGAAACGTATTCTGCCAGGGCCATTTACCTTTATCCTCTTGGCTGGTAGTCGCGTTCCAAAAGTATTGGCAAACCGCAAAACAGTGGGAATTCGGATACCCAACCACCCCATTCCACTTCAAATTGTCCACGAATTGGGCAATCCCATCATTACTACGTCTATCAAAGACGATGATGATTTTATGGAGTACCCTACCGACCCCGAAATCATGTTCGAGCGTTTTCAACACCAAGTGGATATTGTAATCGACGGCGGCTTTGGAGGGCTTATCGCTTCAACCATTATTGACGCCACCACCGACGATTTTGAGGTCATTCGCGAAGGAGCGGGAGAATTTATTTATTAGCATGAAAGTCATCAAAAACCTGTATTTTTCTCCGCTTTTCTGGGCACTACTGATTGTTTTGGTAGCGGCTTTTTTGGTCTCTTACCTTTTCATCGGGCTATTTGGTTTGGTAAAGTTGGCGGCAGCGGTAGCTTTGGTGGTGACCCTTGTGGATGCTTTGCTGCTGTTTCGGGCCGAAAAAGGTATTTTTGCCCGTCGTGATGTTGCAGATCGGCTTTCCAATGGCGACCCCAACCCCATCACTCTTCACCTTGAGAACCGTTATTCGTTCCGTATTAATCTTGACATCATCGACGAAATTCCTTTCCAATTTCAACGACGTGATGTGTTGTTTCAAACGAGTTTGGCGCCCAACGAAACCCAACAGCTTCGGTATGAACTCCGTCCCACCAAACGCGGTGAATATAGTTTCGGGGCTGTCAATGTTTTTGTTAAAAGTCCGCTTGGTTTGTTAAAACGGCGTTACCAATTTTCACAAGACAAAATGGTGGCTGTGTATCCTTCGTATTTACAAATGCGGCAATACGAACTTTTGGCCATTTCCAACCGACTCACCGACATTGGCATCAAACGTCAACGGCGGTTGGGACATAGTATGGAGTTTGAACAAATTCGCCCCTACGTTCAGGGTGATGACATCAGAACGGTCAACTGGAAAGCCACCGCCCGTCGCAACGAGCTGATGGTAAACGCCTTCCAAGACGAACGCTCGCAAGCAGTGTATTGCCTGATTGACAAAGGAAGGGTGATGAAATCGCCGTTTGAGGGTTTAACACTGTTAGATTACGCCATCAACGCGTCGCTTGTATTGAGCAACATTGCCTTATTGAAGCAAGACAAAGCGGGAATTTTTACCTTTTCAGAAGTGATTGGGCAAGTTCTTCCCGCCGACCGCCGAACGGGACAAATGCAAAAGATTTTGGAAGTATTGTACAAACAAAAAACGCGGTATTTGGAAAGCGACTACGAAACGCTTTATAGCCACGTCAAAAACCAAATTCGCCAACGTAGTTTGCTTTTATTATTCACCAATTTTGAAACTGTCAATGCCCTGCATCGTCAGTTGCCTTATCTACGACAATTAGCAAAGAACCACCTGCTTATAGTGGTATTCTTTGAAAATACCGAAACGGCTCAATTGCTAAAAACGCCCGCCGAAACAACCGAAACGATTTATCTGAAGACCATTGCCGAGCGGTTTTATTACGAAAAACGCCGTATCGTCAAGGAACTTGAACAATACGGCATTCAGTCGATTTTGACGGCACCACAGGACTTAAATGCGAATACCGTCAACAAATATTTGGAGTTAAAATCACGCGGGATGGTCTGATTTGCTACCAGCCAATTCCGTAATCTTCACCGTGGTTGCTTGAGCCTCCCCAAAAGCTACCGTGTTCCCAATCAAAATAAATGGCGTTGATGGGACCACTGGTTCGTTCTTGGTAGTTGATTTTATACCCCATTCGCCCAAGGTCTTTTCGTGTCCAAGAAGGCATGGCTTCGTTGAGAGTTAAACCACCGTTGATGCGTTCGTGGTTACCAAAAGTCGAATACATCTGAAACGTTTTAAAACTTGGCGCCTCGCACGACTCCTGCACGGTCATGTCAAACTCCACCATATTGAGGAAAAACTGGAGCAATAACTGATCTTGTTCATCTCCTGCTTGTTTGGCAAAGGACAAGAAAGGCTTGCCATTTTTTAGGGCAAGGCTAGGGGTAAGTGTCACCCGAGGACGTTTTCCGGGCTCAACCACGTTGAAAGGATTCTCTTTCGGGTCAAGCACAAACGACTGCATTCGTTGGCTCATTCCGATACCCGTATTTCCTGCAATACACGCAGGTACCCATCCACCACTAGGCGTCATCGAAACCACCCAACCTTCGGCATCTGCGGCCTCTACCGAGGTCGTTCCTGCCGTGAAACTTTCCTGGAATTTCTCGTCCAACGTTGCATTGTTTTTAGGAGCCGTTAAGCTTGCACTTCCCCAATTTTTGAGCAAATCTAGGTAAGGATTTGCTTTGCCCTCAAACGGATACGGGTCGCCTGGGCCAATTTTGGGGTCGTTCATATTGGGGTTTATCAACTTGCTACGCTCTTTGGCATATTCCTTAGAAAGTAGCCCTTTCATGGGCTCTTCGGGGCCAAACGCAGGGTCTCCGTAGTAAAAATCACGGTCGGCAAAGGCCAAATTCATGGCTTGGTACAGCGTATGCACGTAGCGAGTGGAGTTGTAACCCATGCTTTTGAGGTCGAAGTTTTCCAAGATGTTCAACGTTTGAAGCATGGCAGGGCCTTGCGTCCACTGTTGGAGTTTATATACTTCAATTCCTTTGTAAGTAGTCATCATAGGCTCTTCGATTTTGACCTTCCAATTGGCCAAATCTTGTTCCGTAATCAAGCCTCCTTGCTCTTGGCAGCCCCGAGCAATTTCTTTGGCAATTTCCCCACGATAAAAAAGATCATTAGCGGCGTAAATTGCCTCTTTTCGAGATTTTCCTTTTGCCAACGCTTGCTGTTCGGCATTTACCAATTTTTTGAGCGTTTCGAGCAAATCTTTTTGCACAAAAATCTCTCCTGCATCGGGCGCTTCGCGTTTGGCACCCAAATGCGGCAAAAATACCTTTTTGGAATACGGCCACTGTTTGATAAGGTCTTTTTTCCCTTCGATTGAATTGGCCGTTTGGGCTTCAATAGGATATCCTTCTGCCAATTGCATGGCAGGTGCAAGTACTTCTTTGAGCGACATGGTTCCGTATTCGGCCAAAATGGTCATCAATCCGCCAGGCGTTCCTGGTGTCATGGCTGCCAAAGGCCCGTACTCAGGAGGATACTTCATGCCTTTGTTTTTGAAGAAATCGGCAGTGGCTCCCGTTGGTGCTACCCCCAAGGCATTAATGGCAATGACTTTTTTGGTTTTGGGATTGTAAATAAGGGCTTGCGTTTCACCGCCCCAGCTGAGTACATCCCACATGGTGCAGGTAGCTGCCAACATACCACAAGCTGCGTCCACGGCATTTCCTCCTTTGGTAAAAATCATTGCTCCTGCCGTGGCAGCCAAAGGTTTACCCGTAATAGCCATCCAGTGCTTTCCGTGCAAGGGTGGTTTTTGGGTAACAACAGGCAGGTTATTGAACGACTGAGCATGGGTTTGTGCCCAAATCGCCACCAGTAAAAAAGTAAAAGGTAAAAGTTTTGTCCACTTCATCGGTTTTCGGTTAGGTTAGATGATGATTTACTAAAATTAATGTACCAAATACGGCGAGCTTGCGGCATCACCAAGGTTCATAGAAGGCGGAATGTGCTGCGGTAAGGCTTCAAAACGATACCCAAGACTGGAAAAATGCTCTAGCATTCTAGGAAGTACGTAACTCATATTACGCCACGCTTTTAGGCTATCGTGCAACACCACAATCGAGCCTGCTTTGGTATATTTCAACGTTTTTTCAAGGCAACGCTCAGGGCTAAGGTATTTTTCAAAATCGCCCGTTAGTACATCCCACATCACTACATGATAATTATTAAGGAGAGGCCGCGCTTGGCTCAGCTTTATCCGCCCGTAAGGTGGACGGAAAAGGGACGTATCTACGGGTAAGATGTCACTACACTGCTTTACGTTTTCGAGGTAAGTCTCATCCTCCGTATTCCAACCTTTCAGATGATTAAAGGTATGATTTCCGACGCTATGTCCTTTGGCAAGCAAGCTGGCAAACAACTCAGGGTATTTACGAACGTTATCGCCAATGCAGAAAAACGTGGCTTTTGCCAAATAAATGTCCAGTTGCTCCAGCACCCACTCAGTTACGTCAGGAATAGGGCCATCGTCGAATGTCAAATAAATCACGGGTTCTTCCGTTGGAATTTCCCAAACGAAAGGTGAATAAAATGACTTCAAGATTCGGGGCGACTTATGGACAAACAATGGAATCATAGCTGTTGATGATGTTAGTTAAGACCCGTTAATGATTGTAAAACTTTGGTTAAATTCTGCGAAATTTGCAGCTTTAAAGCTGCGAAAATCAGGGGGTAAAATCACTATTGCGGAGGCAATTTAACGCAAATTTCGCCCTTTCCAAACATAGCCTTTTCGTTGAGCCGCCAGTCCAAAAAACAGAACGTATATTGGATAAAAAAGTTGCACTATGGGAATGTAGCAATCCCAAGATTTTCTCCCCAAAAATCTGATAATCAAACGTAAAAACAAAAATTCAGGCACATATTTTAACAATAGAATTGTACAAAACTCAAAAGACATTACATTTTCGTAGAATGGTGCTATTAACAAAATCAACGTCATCAAATTGACTAAAAATACCCAAATCGCAACCAGCATCGTGGCAAGGCGTTTATTGACTGCCCATTTGCTGGCCCAACGAATGCGTTGATGGTAAAAACCTTGCCAAGAATCTTGCGCGTGAGTTGAGACAACAGCAGCCTCATTTTTTAGGAAATAAAGCTTTTCCACGCCAAAATGTTTTGAAATTTTTTGAAGTAAAAACTCATCATCGCCCGACGCAATTTGCTCTACCCCTGCAAATCCTCCTACAGCTTCAAAGGCGGCACGTTCATACGCCAAATTTGCCCCGTTGCACATGGTTGGGTGACCCGCTTCGAGCAGACAAGCCCCCGTGCCAATCAGGCTGGAAAATTCGATGGTTTGAGCCACCTCTCCCATCCATTCTACGACACTGGTAGGCGTTGTTTTCAAGAACGTTACGGGGCCGCTTATTAATTTCGCTCCCGTTTCTAGGTACGTTTGGGCGAACATTTCCAACCACCTTTCTCCTACCCTACAGTCTCCGTCGGTGGTGATAATCAATTGTCCACTCGCTCGTTTGAGTGCTTCCGTAATGGCCCTTTTTTTAGGTGAACTTACGGGAGCATTGACCAATGACACGAGCTGTAAATTCAACATTTTGTTTTGAATAAATTCATTCACAATCTCCGCCGTTTTGTCCGTGGAAGCGTCATCCATCACCCACACTTCAAAATGCTGACTGGCTAATGTTTGTCGCTCAAGGTCATTCAATAATACGCCAATGTGAGCGGCTTCGTTGCGCACTGGAATGATGACCGAAATTTTAAAATCAGGAGGCACGTCCAAGTGATTCAATGGCCGCTTGGGAATACGTAACCATTGCCAACACAACCATAGACAAGCCACGGCATAGCCCCCAATCACCCCGCCAAACACGTACAACATAGCTTATACTTTCAGGGCGGTTTCGTGTTTGATTTCGCTCATCACAAAGATGCTGTGGGTATTGCCGATACTGTCTAAAGCCCCCAGCTTTTCCATCAAAAAGCGCTGATATTCAGGCATATCATTCACCACTACTTTCAACATAAAATCATATTCTCCCGAAATGTTATAACACTCCATCACTTCTTCAAAAGTCATCACGGCCGACACAAACTTTTCGCCGTTGGCACGGCTATGTTCTTTGAGAGAAACGTTGCAGAACGCAATGAGGTTACGGCCTATTTTTTCTCGATTGACGAGCGCCACGTACTTTTTGATGATTCCTTCTTTTTCCAATTTCCTCACGCGCTCATAGACAGGCGTATAGGAAAGATTGAGTTGAGCGGCCAATTCTTTGGTCGTTAAGAGTGCATTTTGTTGCAGATAACGCAGAAGGCCACGGTCGGTTGTGTCTAGTTTAAGCATTGTTGTATTTTACACTGAAATTGAGGTTAGACATTTTATCTATTTTTTGCAGACTGATTTCTACAAATGCGGGTATTTTATAGGTATTAAAGGCTCAAAAGTATAAAATAAATCTATTTTCAAAGATTAATTGACAATAATCGTCTAATCACAGAAAAATTCTTTCTGAATTACGTTAATTTTGTACAATCCTAAGATGTCTATCTTTTCCGAGCATACGCCTCCTTCAAAGTGAACGTGCCCAGCGGAAAGTATGTTTTTGAGTAAATAAATCTCCTTTAATTATGGAAGAATTAATCTTGAAATACAATCTCTTAGATACATTCGGTCAACAAGAGCTAATGGATTTTTTAGAGTTTTTAGTACAGAAAAAACAAAAAAAAATGTCTGTAGATGCCTCTACTTACAAACAACAATTATTACAGGTTTCGACTTGGTCTGAGGATGATTTGGCAGAATTACAGGCCTATCCAAGTAAATTTAACTTTGAAGGTTCTGAATGGTAATGCTTGACACCTCTATCTTTATTGAGTACTTACGTGCTTCAAACAAAACACGTACTGCATTGTACAAATTAGCAGACACTCCTTTATCACTGTCATCTGTGACCTATTATGAACTTTTAATGGGTGCTACCAATGATTTAAAAAAACGAGATGTCTATCTACTAACTCAGCAGCTAACCATTTTGCCTTTCAACGATGCAGTAGCCGAAAAAGCCTCAGAAATTTTTCATGCTCTTAAACAAGAGAATAAGCTAATTGAATTTAGAGATATTTTTATTGCAGCCACTGCAATCACTCACAAAACACCTCTTAAAACACTTAATGTGAAGCATTTTAAGAGAATTAAAGAATTGATACTAGTATAAAAATGCAACAACCACCAATCCAAGAAATACTAAAATCGCGAATCCTTGTGCTTGACGGCGCGATGGGTTCAATGATTCAGCGTTATAAATTGACAGATGCTGATTACCGTGGCGATCGTTTCAAAGATTTCCCACACGAGGTCAAAGGCAACAACGATTTGTTGTCGTTGACCCGCCCCGACGTTATCAGCGAAATCCACGAGGCCTACCTCGAAGCAGGTGCCGACATCATCGAAACCAATACCTTCAGTGGGACCACCATCGCTATGGCCGACTACCACATGGAAGACTTAGTGTATGAGCTAAATTACGAATCGGCACGTTTGGCACGGGAAGCTTGTGATAAATACACCGCCATGAACCCCGATAAGCCGCGTTTTGTGGCAGGTTCTATTGGCCCCACCAACCGTACGGCCTCACTCTCGCCCGACGTCAATGACCCAGGGTATCGCGCCGTTACGTTCGATGAGCTAGTGGATGCCTACTACGAACAAGCTCAAGCCCTTGCCGACGGTGGTTCTGACATTTTTTTGGTCGAAACCATCTTTGATACACTCAATGCCAAAGCAGCACTGTATGCCATTGATTTGTATTTTTCGGACGTTAAAAAAGGGAGCGTTCGACCCATTCCAGGAAGCTTTCAACCTACTACTTTAAACCGTAAATCTGAAATGCCTATCATGGTGTCAGGTACGATTACGGATGCTTCGGGAAGAACTTTGTCGGGACAAACGACGGAAGCTTTTTTGACGTCGGTTTCGCACATGCCTTTGCTTTCGATTGGCCTCAACTGTGCGTTAGGAGCCGATTTGATGCGCCCTTACGTGCAAACCTTGGCCAACCAAGCGCCATTTTTTACTTCGGCTCACCCCAACGCAGGTTTGCCTAATGAAATGGGTGAATACGACCAATCTCCCGATGAAATGGCCGACATCGTTGAAGGCTTCTTGAAGGATAATTTTATTAATATCATCGGAGGATGCTGCGGAACAACACCACCGCACATCAAGGCCATTGCCGAAGTGGCCGCCAAATACGGGCCTCGTGATTTACCCGAAAACGACCATATTCAGAAACTTTCGGGACTTGAGCCCCTCAAAATCACGAAAGAAACCAATTTCGTCAACATCGGCGAGCGTTGTAACGTAACAGGCTCTAAGAAATTTGCTCGTTTGGTTCGTGAAAGCAAATACGACGAAGCCATCTCGGTAGCTCGCGAGCAGGTAGAAACGGGCGCTCAAGTCCTCGACATCAACATGGACGAAGGGATGATTGACGGCGTGCAAGCCATGACACGCTTCTGTAACTTGCTTATGGCCGAGCCAGATATTGCCCGCGTTCCTTTTATGGTGGATTCCTCGAAATGGGAAGTGATTGAGGCTGGTTTGAAATGTTTGCAAGGAAAAGCCATTGTGAACTCTATTTCGTTGAAAGAAGGCGAAGAGAAGTTTATCGAACAGGCCGAAAAAGTAAAACGCTACGGGGCATCGGTGGTAGTAATGGCCTTTGATGAAGTAGGCCAAGCCGATAATTACGAACGTCGTGTCGAAATCTGTGAACGTGCGTATTGGATTTTAGTCAATAAAGTAGGTTTCTCTCCACAAGACATCATTTTCGACCCGAACATCCTTACGGTGGGTACGGGTATCGAAGAACATAATAATTATGCCGTTGATTTTATCAACGCAACCCGTTGGATTAAAGAACACTTACCGTACGCCAAAGTGAGCGGTGGGGTTTCCAACGTTTCGTTTTCGTTCCGTGGCAATGAGCCCGTGCGTGAAGCCATTCACACTGTTTTCTTGTACCACGCCATCAAGGCTGGAATGGACATGGGGATTGTGAACGCAGGTCAGTTGGGGGTTTATGACGACCTGCCCAAAGACATGTTGGAGCATTGCGAAGACCTCATTCTCAATCGTCGCCCTGACGCAACGGAGCGGATGTTGGCTTTTGCCGAAACCGTAAAATCGAAAGGAAAAGAAATAGTTGTTGACAATGCTTGGCGCGACCAACCTGTTTCAAAACGTTTGGAACACGCTCTTATCAAAGGACTTACCGAATACATCGACACCGACGTGGAAGAAGCGCGTCAGCAATCAAGCCGCCCACTAGATGTGATTGAAGGGCCGTTGATGGACGGCATGAACGTCGTTGGAGATTTGTTTGGGGCAGGCAAAATGTTCTTGCCACAGGTGGTAAAATCGGCACGGGTAATGAAAAAAGCCGTGGCGTATTTGACCCCTTACATCGAAGCTGATAAAGCAGGTGGTGGTGCTGCGGCTGGAAAAATTTTGATGGCAACAGTAAAAGGCGACGTTCACGACATTGGAAAAAACATCGTAGGCGTAGTACTTGGCTGTAACAACTACGAAATCATCGACCTTGGGGTGATGGTTCCGACCGATAAAATTTTAGCAGCGGCCAAAGAAAATAACGTTGACATCATCGGGCTTTCGGGCTTGATAACTCCTTCCTTAGACGAAATGGTGGGGGTTGCCAAAGAAATGGAGCGCCAAGGCTTTACCATGCCTTTGTTGATTGGGGGAGCAACGACCTCACGCATTCACACGGCGGTAAAAATTGACCCGCACTATTCGGGGCCTGTTATTCACGTATTGGATGCGAGTCGCGCGGTGCCAGTGGCTGGAAAGTTGACGCAAAACGAACAAACCTACGCCGACACGTTGGCCGACATCAAGAAAGAATACGCCAAACTTCGCGAAGACCACGCAAAACGTCAACAAGCAAAAGAAGCCTTATCGATTGCCGCCGCAAGAGCCAATAAAACCAACATTGATTGGGCAGGATTTGAGCCAGTGAAACCCAAGTTTTTGGGAAATAAGTACTTCTACGATTATCCATTGGAGGAAATCGCGAAGTACATCGACTGGACACCGTTTTTCCAAACGTGGCAATTACACGGAAAATATCCAAAGATATTTGACGATGCGACGATAGGGGCAGAAGCAAAAAAATTGTACGATGATGCCAATGCCATGTTAGCCAATATCATCAAAAATAAATCCCTCAAAGCCAACGCCGTCATTGGTTTTTACCCTGCCAATTCGGTGGAAGATGACATTGTGCTTACGCAGCCAACTGCTTCTCGCAAGGGAAGTGTAGCGGCTCCTGACGAGCGCATGGGAAAATGGCCATCGTTGTTACAACAAAACGAAACGGTACGATTGCATAATTTACGTCAGCAAAATCAAAAGGCTGCCAATCTACCAAATCTCTGCCTAAGCGATTTCATCGCCCCCATTGAGGGAACAGGGGCAGACTACATCGGGGCTTTTGCCGTAACGACGGGTATTGGAATTGAGGCATTGTTGGAAAAATACGAAGCCGACCACGACGACTACAACAGCATCATGCTCAAGGCCGTAGCCGACCGCTTGGCCGAAGCCTTTACGGAATTGATGCACGAACGCGTTCGCAAAGAATACTGGGGGTATGCCCAAAACGAAACGTTCAGCAACGAAGAATTGATTGCCGAAAAATACCAGGGGATTCGGCCAGCACCAGGGTATCCTGCTTGCCCCGACCATACCGAAAAGCGCACCATGTTTGAGTTGTTGGATGCCGAAGCCCAAGTAGGAATTCAACTGACGGAAAGTTTTGCCATGTACCCTGCGAGTTCAGTCAGTGGTTGGTATTTTGCCCACCCCGACAGTAAATATTTTGCCCTCGGAAAAATCGCCAAAGACCAAGTGGAAGATTACGCCGTTCGCAAAGGAATGCCACTCGAAGAAGTAGAAAAATGGCTTTCGCCTGTTTTAAATTACGATTAGTTTATGAGTCGGGGTGCTTCCACCCCGACTTTTTTATTTACCTATTTAAGTCTTCCTTTTTCTATGATTGCAGTCATTCAGCGCGTTACCGAAGCATCCGTCACCATCGAAGGGCAAGTCAAAGGCCAAATTGGCTTAGGTTTCATGATTTTGTTGGGAATCACCCATGCCGATACCCAAGAGGACATTGATTGGTTGTCGAAGAAAATTGTGGGAATGCGCATTTTTGGAGACGAAGAAGGAAAAATGAACCTTGACATCAAAACCGTTGGCGGTAACATTCTGCTTATCAGCCAATTTACCCTTCACGCCAGCACAAAAAAAGGGAATCGCCCTTCGTTCATTGATGCCGCTCGCCCTGATGTGGCCATTCCATTGTACGAAAAAATGATTGAACAGCTTTCACAGGAATTAGGCCAACCAATTCAAACGGGCGAATTTGGTGCCGATATGAAAGTCGCCCTCCTCAACGATGGACCTGTCACTATCTTAATTGATTCCAAAAATCGGGTATAACCTTACCAATAAGTATATTTACGTCCTTCCTGTGTTTTGAGCTAAGCAATCCTTTTTACCCAAATGCGAGGTCGGTCGGTTTTAGTATGTTTAACGTTGTGGTGCATGGCATTGAAACTACTTCATGCCCATGAGCCCGCTCGCGTTGCTGATTGCACTACCCCTCCCACCCTTTTTGTATCAAAAGTAAAGCGCCCATCAGTTGCCAGTTCTACAACCGTTTGTCAAGACAGTTTAGTCCAGCTTAACGCTCGAAACTACCCACCTGGCAGTACATTTACGTGGCAAAAAGGAGGCGTTGATGTACCCAATGCTGCTGATTCTGTTTTGGTAGTTCGTGGCAATCAATCGGGCACTTACCATTGTATTGTTCGCTCTCCACTTTGCTCCCTTCCCATCGTTTCCGCCCCTTTAGTCATAACGACCAATGCCAAACCGTTGGTCAGCATTTCGGCAGGGAACCCGATTGGCGTCCCGTGCAAGGAAGGAACGATAAAATTAACCAGTAACTCAAGCGGAAACGGCCCGTTAAAATATCAGTGGTACTTTGAAAATCAGCTCATTCCTAGTGCAACAAGCAACGTTTTTGATGCCATTGAGACGGGAGTTTATACCCTTAAAGTCGTTGATGGTTTCGATTGCGCTAACGTGTCTGGAGCACTGACGGTCATTACCTACACACCTCCCAAGGCCGACTTGAGCACGTCCCGCGCTGGGTTTTGTAAAGGTGAAAAAGTAACACTCAAAGCCACCCAAGGACGCACCTACCTGTACCGTTGGCTACGCGACGGCCAAGAAATCAACGGCATCAAAGATTCCATTTCGGTCACGCAAACTGGTACATACACCGTCAAAATCACGTCTCCCAACGGATGTACCACGGAGTCGAACCAAATTTCGGTGGTCCAATACGGCGACCCTGTGGTTTCCATTACCTCTCCTGGAAATCAAATTTGTCCAGGTGGAACCCTAGTACTGAAAGCCCAAGGAAAAGACTTGAAAACTTTTGAGTGGAAAAAAGAAGGAAAAACCGCTCAAAGTGGTGCCAAAAGTGACTTTATGGTGACCCAAGCGGGAAGTTACACCGTTACAGTCAAAGATACCAACCGTTGCTTTTCAACCTCAAAACCCATTGACATTGTACTAGTTACCAAAATAGAAACCACTCTAGCTCCCATTCCTAGTTTTTGTGGAACAACCTCGGCTCCTTTTCGTCTAACGGGAACCCCAACGGGAGGAAGTTTTTCGGGAAAAGGCGTAATGGGAGATGTGTTTGACCCTCAATTGGCGGGTTTGGGACAACATACAGTTAGTTACTCCGTCAAAGGAAGTGTAGAATGTATGAATGGAGAAAGCCGCCAAGATGTGCTCGTTTCCCCTTCCCCTCAGCTCGATTTAGGCCCCGACAAGGACATTATCAAAGGTGGTAGTATCGCATTAAATGCTGACCTAGGCCCCGACTATCGTTACCAATGGTCTCCTACCACGGGCGTTAGTGACATCGCAAGTCCTACCCCAACATTGTCCCCCTCACAATCGACAAAGTACATTGTCAAAGCCATTGGCCCTTCTCGGTGCGTTGCAACTGATAGCATTTATATTACCGTTTTTACTCCACTTTATATCCCTGATGTGTTCAGTCCTAACCAAGACGGCGTCAATGATACGTGGGAAATCAAGGGCTTGGAAGACTATCCCGACGCTCAAATCAGTGTATATAATCGCTGGGGAGAACTTATTTATCACCGTCACCAAGTTTCATTGGCCTCCTTTGATGGAAACTGGAATGGCAATCCCCTTCCAATAGGAGTTTATACTTATCACATCTTGACCGAACCCAAAGGACAAGTCTATCGAGGTTTTGTGAATTTACTTCGTTGATTGCTTTCGTACATTACGTATCAGGTTGAACGCATTAAAAAAAGTAGCCTCAGCGAGGCTAAATCTTAGTAGAAAAAAGAGGTAAAGGACATCCAAAAGCCCCATCGGGTGACATCTTTCACCGAACGTCGGCCGCCCAGATAGGGATTTGGGCATTTTTCTACTAAGGTGTAGCTCCTCTGGAGCAATCAATAGCCATTCTACATTTTAATGCGTTCAACCTGATTACGTATTAACTTCTAGGTATTTTTTCGTTTTTTTTAGTACGTTTTCCTATTTTAGCGCTCCCTTACCCTACTATAGAGTATATTTTAAAGGAATGTCGTTTGGTTCAAGATTCATTCGCAGCTACTTTCTTTCGCTTTTTTTGCAAGCGATTATCCCCTTTTTCTTTTGCCTTGTTTATGGACAACAGTCGCCTACCTCCATCCAAAAAAAGCGAGTTGATGAACTTTATGTCCTTTTCCAAAAGAAAATCTTAACAGCTCACCTTGCTATACCCTCCTGCCCTCCCTCCCATTTAAGCCATTCAGAAGCACTTGATTACGTACTAAATCACTCTTCCTTTGAAAGTTTGTACAAAAATGGGAGAATAAAATGCGCAGGAGAAATACTCTCAACCGCCCGTCCAGCCACCAATTCTGCTTCGTATTCTTCTTGGTTAGCTTCCCTTACCAAATTCTTACAGATTACCCAACAGCAAGATTCTGCATCGAAATGTTTGGCACTTTTAGAACGTTCTCTCTCAGCTCATTCTCCTTTAATCGGCACACTGGCATTGTTCAAAACCGCTCAGTTTCGACGCCAAATTCAGTTTGAAAAAGCCTTGCAAACAGCCAACGAAGCCTTACAATCCGCTCGTGCTACCAAGGATAAAGGATTAACCGCCGCACTATTGAATGAAATTGGCAATACCTCCAGAGATATTTACCGCCAAGAACCCGATAAGTATTTGCCTATTTTTAAAGAAGCCCTCGACATCGCTCAATCCCTCAACGACTCTTCGCTGATTAGCGATACCTACGAAAACCTTGTTTATACCTATTTTATGGACAATTCGATGGACATTGAACATGCCCTCGAAAACCTAGAGCTGGCTTTAGCTACTTTCCCTAGCCAGACTACCCTTTTTGCACGGTATCGTTTTACCAATACCGTCGTTGCGTTTTTAAGTTATTTATCGGGAGAAAACAAAAAAGTCATCGCTCTCTTTAAGCATGTCGTGCTTCTTTCTCGTCATCTTCAACGGCCTACCGACACCCGCGCAACGTTTCAATATATTGCCGACCAATACATCAACATAAAAAATTTCAAATTGGCCTCGATGTACTTAGATTCGGCCCAACGATACGATTCACCCGAATGGGAAAAAGACTATTTCTACGAAAACCGAGCACAAGTAGCCAAAGCATTAGGCGATTTTCAGGGAGCCAATGATTACTACAAAAAAGCGTTAGAAGAAAAAGAAAGGGTGTATTTACGGCGCAATAACCAAACCATGACGCAATGGGAGACCCAATTCCGCACCCGCGAAACGGCTTTACAACTAGCACAAGAAAAGCGGCAACAATGGTTTTTGTGGGGAATTGTAGGCTTGGTAACCCTTCTTTTCTTTTTAGCAACGTATTCTTTTTGGCGTAACCGAAAACAACTTCAGCAGTTGGCCCAACAACATGAAATCATTGAACGCCAGAGTCAGGAGCTTCGCCAACTCGACGAGGCGAAAACCCGCTTTTTTTCCAACATCACCCACGAATTTCGTACGCCGCTGACCCTCATTATCAGTCCGCTCGAAACCCTTTTGAAGCAACAACCCAAACAACCTCTTTTAGGAATGATTCATGCCAATGCTTCTCGGTTGTTGGCCTTAATTAATCAGCTCCTTGATTTATCAAAAATCGATGCGGGTGCCTTACAGCCCTCATTAACCAAAGAAAACTTGGTACTTTTTCTTCGCCGCCAAGCTGAGCCTTTTGAAGCATTGGCCGACGAACGAGGCATTGAATTACGTGTTCCAAAAAAAGTTTTGGAAATGCCATTGGGGTACATCGATACCGACAAACTCAGTAAAATCATCACCAACTTATTAAGCAATGCCCTGAAATTCACACCTCAAGGTGGGGAAGTACAGTACCACTGGGACATCAACGATACGCTGCTTTCTATCACCTTATCGGATTCAGGAATTGGCATTCCTCCTGAAAAGTTGAGCACTATCTTCGACCGCTTTTACCAAGTCGATTCCTCATCGCGACGGATGTATGAAGGTTCGGGCATTGGCTTGTCTTTGGTGAAAGAACTTGTAGGAGTACTAAAAGGGGAAATTACGGTAGAAAGTAGGCTCAGCTCAGGCACAACTTTTCTCTTACGTTTTCCCATCGATGCACACACATGGGGAATCGTTGAAACCGAAAACATGCTGGAAAAGCAGCCCGAAGTCGTTCCTGCTTTGGTCGAAACAGCTACTTCTGTTTTGGTGGACGAAATTACTACCCCCACTTCGGTCGTGCTTATCGTAGAAGACAATCCCGATTTGCGGACATACATCGCCAGTTTGTTTGACAATAAATGTCAGGTACTTACGGCCGTAGATGGGCAAGAGGGATTAGAAAAAGCGATGGAAGCCATTCCTGATTTGATTATTTCTGACTGGATGATGCCTAATATGGACGGAATCAACCTTTGTCAGCACCTCAAAAAAGACGCCCGAACTAGCCACATTCCCGTTGTTTTGCTGACGGCTAAAACGGCGATTGAAAGTCGATTAACAGGTTTTGAAGGAGGAGCCGACGACTATATTGTGAAGCCCTTTCACGCAACTGAGTTACAGTTGAAAGTCAAAAACTGGCTGGCTAGACAAGAAAAATTAAAGAAACATTACACGGAGTTGCTCCAAAAACCCGTGCTCGTCCCGCCCACCCCTGAGTTGGAAGGAGCCTTTATGGAACGGTTGTTTGGAGTCATTGATAATCACCTTTCTGACACCACATTCAGCGTGGACTCACTGGCCGACGCCTTGCAATTAAATCGGCGAACACTGCAACGAAAAGTAAATAGCTTGACAAATCTTTCTCCCAACGAGCTAATCCGCAATCATCGTTTACGGCGGGCTTTGACATTGTTAAAGCAAGGAGAATCGATTGCCGATGCGGCCTTTAAAGTCGGTTTCGAAACCCCCTCCTATTTTACCAAATGTTTTAAAGAAACCTTTGGTATCAAGCCTTCGGAGCTAGATGTTTCATCGCTTTGAAACTACGTAAACAATTTCTTTATATTTTCTTCGGAATACCCGCCCGTTGAAGTCATTCCTTTTCCCCCAATCCCCGTAATGATTTGGATGTGGTCGTCGATCTGACGTTCATAGATTTCCTCAGTGGTTTGACTGTAAAAACCTGCCCAAGTTGTACGAATTTTGTCCACCTCAAAAGTAACAATTCGCTCAGCTTCACTGATAATCAAGCCATTAATATAGTCAGTAGTATGAAAACCCAAATCATCTACGTGTTGTGCATCTGCGTACTCGTGCGAGTCGCCTATCACCACTGAACCGTCTTCGGCTTGTTTGAATAACACGTGAATCCCCCACTTTTTGAGATCGGAATAATGCTCAGGAGTAACCATCGACGCATACGAAGGCATTTGTTGGAAGGATTCATAACGGCGGATGGTCAAGCCCGTCAGGATATTTCCCTTCATTGATAAAGTAGGGAAAGGTATCGTCTGCATCATTTGTAATTTGCTAACAATCAAACCGCTGTTGGCAAACAATTCGGGATACAACATTCGGAACTCATGTCCATTGCAAATCAGTACTTTTTCAGCCTCAAATTCTTGTCGATTGGCCAAACGTACCGTGGCTTTTCCGTTGGCGCTTTGGCAATCAACCACCGTCGCATTGTTAAGAAAAGTAATGCCGATTTGTTCCTTACAATACCCCAACAATCGCTGCATCAAAACGGGTGAATCAACGCTCAGCTCTTGCGGAAAAAAGAGGCCTCCTACGACGTAGCTAGGTCGCAAGTATGGATAAATTTCAAGGCACTTTTGGCGGCTTAATAACTCGCAGGTGTAGCCTATTTTTTGGTAATAATCGTACAGTTCATTGGCCAACTGCCATTCGTCGTCGTCAGACGCCACATAGACAGAACCATTGTTACGAACGGTCAAATCTACCTTCGATTGCAACGTTTGGTATAATTCTAGGCTGCGTTGCCCATAATTAAACCACCGTCCCGACAGCCCCGAAGGCACCACTTGCCCAAAGTTTCGGACAGTAGCTCCAACGGGAAAATTATCTTTTTCAAGCAATAAGACCGACTTGTTTTGGCGAGCTGCGTGATAGGCATGAAATGTGCCCATGATACCACTTCCCACCACAATAAGGTCAAAATGTTTTTGCATTAGTTTTTTACTTTAATTTCTTCCAAAACCTGAATAATTTCATCAATCGAACCCAACAACGCGTCGTGTGGGTGACCAATCAATTGTTCGGTGGTATGTGTTCCGTTGGTAACGCCAAGGTTAAGATACACACCTGCTGCTTTGCCTGAGCCTAAGTCTGAAGGGGTATCACCTGCGTTGATGACGCGCTTCACATCCGTGACTCCCAAAAGGCGCATGGCTTTATAAATCATGTCGGGAGCAGGACGCCCCTGCGGTACTTCATCGCTCGAAATCGACGCTTGAATGACGGTCGATTCATTGCCAACACGCTGTTCATCAAGACCTTCCAACCAGCCCAGTTTCCCTAAAATAATGTCGGTTACTTCCCGATAGAAACCCGTTGTAAGGGCCACTTTAATGCCATTCTTTTTAAGGTAACCAAACAACTCCAAACACCCAACTGTAGGATAAACAGGCTGTGTGCGATAATGTTTTTCCAACACCTCTTTAAAAACCGCATACGATTCATCTACCCTACTCTCGACATCGGGGTGAGTTTCACCCAATTGTTTTCTCCAAAATAACTGAAAAACAAAACGTTTAGCAAGCCCCTGAACGGCTAATATTTCCTCGTCGGTTGCTACAATTCCAGTTTGCCGTGCAGCTTTGGCAAAACAGGCTTCTACTTCGTGCTGGTCGGTTACGGTTGTACCAGCCATGTCCAAAATGACTAATTCTATTTGATGTACACTCATTCGATTACGTGGTAGCTTAGTTGAAATAACAAAGGTATAATATTACTATACAAAGTTAACAATTGACTTTGTTATTGTTTAGTTAAATTTAACAAAAAAGAGTTTTTCCAAGAAAGAAAAAAAGTAAATTAACAGCCCTAAAAAACTACGATACACTGTCTTTCAATTTATTACACAAGACAAATACTTCTTTTACCTAATTACACCTGGGCTTAAAAGTTTAACTCTTGTAAAAATCTTAATACATACTTCATCTTACATTAATCATGAGGTAACATCCACATTTTTACTTTGTGGCCTGAAATACACAAACTCTTCTTCATTCTTACAATTAACCATTCTGTACTTATGTTACAAGCTCTACCCCCAATTTTAGGGAAGAAAATCTGGGTGCTATGTTGTTTAGCGCTTTGTTTTTGCACCACGGTGTTTGCACAAGATATGACGGTGCAAGGAAAAATTATCGACGTCGAAAATAACACCCCGCTACCTGGCGTCAGCATCGTTATTAAAGGGACAAATAAAGGCACAAATACTGACGCCCAAGGCAAATACCGTTTGAGTGTCCCTGCCAATGCCTCTCTGGTTTTTTCGTTTGTGGGTTATACTCCTCAAGAAGTTTCGGTGGGCAATCGTACCGTCATTGACCTCTCTATGGCGCAAGATTTTCGTCAACTGAATGAAATTGTTGTAACTGCGCTTGGTATCAAAAAAGATGTTCGTCGCACGGGGGTTTCTATTCAAGGAATCGACGCGAGCCAAACCATCAAAGCCCGTGAACCCAATGCAGTTCAGGGATTGGTTGGCAAGGTAGCGGGTTTAACGATTGGAATGAGCGCCGAAATGCTCCGTCGTCCACAAGTAATACTTCGTGGTAATACGGACATTTTGTACGTAGTAGATGGTGTACCTATCAACTCCGACACTTGGAACATCAGCCCCGACGACATCGAAAGCTACTCCGTATTGAAAGGAGCTTCGGCATCGGCTTTGTATGGTTTCCGTGGCAAAAACGGCGCTATTTTGATTACAACCAAGCGTGGCTCAAAAGATAAACGTGGATTTGCGGTTGATTTTAACTCCTCAACCATGTTTGACAACGGATTTAACGCCATTCCAAAAGTACAAGACCAGTATGGCCCTGGCGACCACGGTGTTTATGAGTTTGTGGATGGTCGTGGGGGCGGTAAAAACGACGGAGATTATGACGTCTGGGGACCAAAATTTGAAGGTCAACTCATTTCGCAATATGATAGCCCTATTGACCCTGCAACTGGTAAGCACATTCCTACTCCGTGGATCGCTCGCGGAACAGATAACTTAAAGAGGTATTTAGAAACGGGCGTTTTGTCCACCAATAACATCGCGGTTTCGGCCTCAGGTGACAAATACAACGCCCGCTTTTCGTTGTCGAATACCTATCAAAAAGGAATCGTTCCAAACACCCGCCTCAACAGTTCTACCTTCAATACTTCGTTTGATTATAAGTTTAGCAATAAACTTTCTTTTGAGTCAAACTTGCAATATAACCGTCAACAATCACCCAACTTCCCTGACGTAAACTATGGACCTAACTCCATGATTTACAACATCATCATTTGGGCAGGTGCCGATTGGAACATCGACGACATGCGCAATTATTGGCAGCCTGGCAAAGAGGGTGTACAACAAATTTACGCCGAATATCAGCGTTATAACAACCCTTACTTTATGGCGTATGAGTGGCTACGGGGACACAATAAAACCGACATTGTGGGTCAAGTGGCGATGAAATACCAAATCGCCAACGGCATCGAAGCCATGCTGCGTACCCAAGTATCGTCGTGGAATACCCTTCGTACCGAAAAATTCCCGTTTTCGATGGGCACGTACGGACGCGACGAACGCCGTGGCGACTACCGCGAAGACCAGCGCAATTTGTTTGACAACAACACGGAATTGTTGGTGAAAATTGACAAAAAAATTGGCACTAATTTTTCGGTCAATGGTTTTGTAGGTGGAAATATCCGTACGTTCAACTTCAACTATAATTTCACTACCACTGATTACCTCAACGTACCAGGTGTTTACAGTTTTGCCAACTCAGCCAACCCTGTCAAACTCAGCAATTTCCGTTCGGCTATGGGGGTAAATTCGGCCTACTACTCGGCAGACTTCTCCTTCAAAAACTTGCTAACAGTCTCTACTACAGGCCGTATGGATCAGTTATCAACGCTTCCTAAAGGGAACAACACGTTCTTTTACCCTTCGGTAGCTGCGAGTTTTGTCGTTTCTGATTTGGTTCAAAATTTAGGCCCCATTTCGTTTCTAAAATTACGTGGGTCGTATGCCAACGTAAAAGATGGTTTAACCTCTTCATCGTTCTCAGGCATTGGTTTGGGCTACGGCGATTCCTACACCTCTTCGTACGATGGCCCCACTTACCAAAACTCCGCCGTTTACAGTACGCCATTGACCTACAACAACCAACCTGCGGCCTTTTTTACAAACACGCTCAACAATGCCCAAATTAAGCCCAACTCTACTTCTCAGACTGAGTTTGGAGCTGACATTCGTTTCTTAAACAACCGCCTCAGCTTTGATGCTGCCTATTTTATCTCAAACGATGGGCCTCGTATCTTTAACTTGCCTCTTTCTACGACAACGGGGTATTCGGCGGCTTTGGTTAACGGTATCAAGACTCAGAAAAAAGGGGTTGAACTTTCAATAACTGGTACGCCCATTAAAAATCTCAATGGATTAAATTGGGAAATTTTGGCCAACTGGTCCACCTTCAAGGAGCGTTTGACTGAGATTTACCCTGGTGTTGACCGTTTGAATCAATTCTTGAAAGTAGGTGACCGTACTGATGCGTACTACGACCAAACGTTTATCCGTACGCAAGATGGCCAATTGATCAATGACGCGGGAGGGCGCCCAATCATCAACCCAGTTAGTCAATTCCTCGGCTATCTAAATCCAGACTGGGTGTGGGGCTTAAACAACCGCTTCAATTACAAAAACTGGAATTTCAGCTTCCAATTTGACGGACGTGTAGGTGGTGTCATTGCCAATTACATTCAGCGTCAGACCTTCCGTGGAGGTCGTCACATTGCTACTGTGGAGGGCGCTATGGGTGAGGCTCGTTTCCAAGATTACAAAGGTGTAAAATCATACGTTGGCGAAGGTGTGGTAGTTTCCAATAATGTAGCTATCAAATACGATGTTGATGGTAACATTACTAATTATGGCGAGCTTCAGTTTACTCCAAATACCACGAAGCAGTTCCTCCAAGACTACATCAGCCGACGGTATAGCCCCAACGGTGGCAACCTAATGGATCGTTCATTTGCCAAACTTCGCGAAGTCGTTATTGGGTACAATTTGCCAGCCAATTTGCTCCAAAAGACGTTCTTCAAACAAGCAAGCATCTCGTTTGTTGGTCGTAACTTACTGTATTTTGCCGAGAAAAAAGACATTGATCTCGACCAGTTTGCCAACGGCTCACAAGGCAGTTCTGACCTTCAAACACCGACCATGCGTCGTTATGGAGTAAACATCAATTTAACATTCTAAAACAAGGCTCCAAACCCCCAATGGGGGATTCACATAAAATTTTATACCGATGAAAAATATTTTTAGACTTCTGTTATTATTCCCACTTTGGGGATTAGGGGGGTGCCAAGATTTTACTACTCTCGAAAAAGACCCTAACCGCCCTGTGAACGCACCTGCTTCGTTGGTTTTCAATGGGGTTTTGAACGACATGTACAATGTTGTAAACGGTGGAAGTGCTTGGGGAGACAAAGCCCGTTGGAACCAGTATTATTGCTCAAACTACAATTATTACGCGACCAACGAATATTCTTGGACGACCACCGACCTCTACTATTTTACGATCAAAAACGTATTAAAGATGGAAGAAGAAGCCAAAAGAGCAGGATTACCTGAACAAAACCCTTACAGTGCTTTGGGCAAATTTTTTCGGGCTTATTTCTTCGAAAATATGACAAAGCGCGTAGGCGATATTCCCATGACGGAAGCCCTCAAAGGGTTGGAATCACCTACACCTAAATACGACACTCAAAAAGCGGTGTACGTTCAGGTTTTGAAGTGGTTAGACAGCTCCAACGAGGAGTTAGCCGCCCTTATCGCCAAAGGAGATCGCAATTTATCGGGCGATATTTACTTAGGCAATGACCTCGTCAAATGGCAAAAAGCGGTTAATTCGTTCAAAATGAGGGTACTGATAAGTCTTAGTAGCAAAGATGCTGACGGTGAGTTGCAGGTAAAACAACGTTTTGGCGAAATGATTAGCAACCCTACTAAATTCCCAGTACAAGCAAGCATGAGCGATAACCTTCAATATACTTTTAATAACTTCAACAAATACCCCCGAAACCCATCCAATTTTGGTTTCAATGCCACGCGTGAGAACATGGCCAAGACGTACATTGATTTGCTCGTAACCCGTAAAGACCCGCGCGTTTTTGTCGTTGCTGAACCTGCCGAAGCCAAAATCAATGCAGGTTTGAAAGCCACTGATTACGAAGCATACGTAGGTGCCTCTTCGGGAGAAGATTTGGCCGATATGAGTACCAAAGTGCTCAAAGGTGAATATTCTTTCCAAAAACGTGCTCGGTATTACTCCAACGACGTTGGCGAGGCACTTTTCCTTATTGGTTATCCAGAATTGTGTTTTAACATTGCCGAAGGTATTAATCGTGGTTGGGCTACAGGTGATGCTGTTTCATGGTACAAAAAAGGGATTGAAGCATCCATGAGCCACTATGGTATCGCTGATGCAGCGACGCTAACCACTTACCTCGACGGTACGCTGGTAAAATACGCTGGCAACAATCAAACAGGTTTAAGTCAAATTGTCACTCAAAAGTACATCGCTTTCTTCCAAAATTCAGGATTAGAGCCATTTTACAACCAACGCCGTACGGGCATTCCTACTTTTCTGACAGGTGTAGGCACTGGCAACAGTGGTCGTATTCCGAAACGCTGGCAGTACCCAGCCACCGAACGTACCACCAACGTAACTAACTATAATTCTGCTCTTTCCTCACAGTTCACTGGTAAAGATGACGTGAACGACTTGATGTGGTTACTAAAATAAATGTTTTACTCATAGGCTAAGTGAACACTAAAGCGGGAGGTATTCTTCCCGCTTTACTCTTTTAAAATTATCCATAAATTCATGAAACGCAGTGATTTTATTAAAACAATAGGACTGAGCAGTCAAGCCCTGATGGCATTTTATTGCCTTGGGGTAAGTAGCTGTATCACTAGCCCTTTAGAAGCCCAATCAAACGATTTTCCGCCCGAAATCGAAGGATTAACGGGTAATGCCGAACTGGGTAACGGTAGAGTAAATTTCAGTTTAGACCTCACTTTATCACTTTACAACGCCTTGCGCGTGCCGGGTGGCTTTATACGGGTTGGCAGTGTACTTTTGGGTCGCCAGCAGCTATGCCCATTCGGCTTTATAACGTTGAACTCACCAAGGATAAAACACGACTGTTGGTATCAGAATAAAATTCATTAATAGCTTATGTTAAAGAAAAATGTTTTGAAAAACTTGGTTAAAAAATCGCTATTTTTTTATCACTTAATTTTAAAAAAGCATAAACTCTATTTCATACTAGGGTAACGTTTGCTCCTGTACTTTACACCGTAATTAAAATCAATAAAGTAAAGTACATGAAAATTACAAAATCTACTCTTGCAGCTTTTACTTCAGCGGCTCTCATGACGAGTTGTGTGAATGACCACGTAACTTCGCCTCCTACTGACGTCGTGTTGAAAAACCACTCGGTCAACCCTTCGCTCATTAAATCTCTTGCAGGTTTTGAGAATTTGGAAATCACTACGTTGATTTCTTCTGACGATAAACTTGAACAATCGCCTGACTTCGTATTTGGTGGACAGCCCGACGGCGCAGGTATCATCAAAAATCCTGCTGGTGATGGCTTTATCATGCTCAACAACCACGAGTTTAACCGTTCGGTATCGCGGGTTTATTTGGATAAAACTTTCAAACCAGTAAAAGGCGAATACATCGTTGATTATGACGGTGGTACTTGGCGTTTGTGTTCGGCTACATTGGCAACCCCCGAAGAGCACGGCTTTGGCCCCGTGTTTTTGACAGCAGGTGAAAGCGGTGCTGAGTCAATGGTACATGCGATTAATCCAACTGGGGCTGCGGACAAGAAGAACAAAGACCGTGTATTGCCTGCTTTGGGAAAAGCTTCAATGGAAAACGCCGTTCCACTTCCCAAAACTGCTTACAGCGGCAAAACTATCATCATCATTGGCGAAGACGATGGTGCTGGTCAGTTATTAGCTTATGTTTCAAACACGGTAGGCGATTTGCAAAACGGAAAACTTTATTTCTTGCGCCGTACGGATCAAAATGCGGTAGAAACCGACATGAAGCGTGGCACTTCTTATGACGTGGAGTTTGTGGAAGTAGATGATGCCAAAACACAAACTGGCGCGCAAATCGCAGCACAGTCGGTAACCAAAAAAGCCATTCAGTTTACACGTGTAGAAGATATTGACTATGGCAAAGGTTCTGCAGCGGCTGGTCGTGAAATTTACTTTACGGCAACTGGTCAAGCCAATAACCGCAAAGATCCAATTCCTGGCAAAACCATGTGGGGCCGTGTGTATCAGCTTTCGATGAATGCCAACGACCCATTGAAAGGCAAATTGCAGCTTATTGTAGATGGTGATGAAACTCCAAGCCTTTCGATTGTAAACCCAGACAACATTTGCGTAACACAAAACTTTGTTTACATCCAAGAAGATGGTGACTCGTTTTATTTGGACACCAAGCACGATGGCCGCATTTGGCAGTATAACATTGCTACTAAAGTACTCAAGCCAATGCTCGAAATGAACCACCGCCGTACTGAAACTACCTTCAATGACAAATACAACACTGTCAAGAGCGATTTATTGAGTTCTTGGGAATATGGCGCCATGTATGATGTTTCGGATTTGACGGGTATTCCTAACACCTTTGCTATTAATATTCACCCTCACACTTGGCGTGATGTCAAATATGCAGGTGTTGATGGCTCGACGTCCACAAAAACTACAGATTTGACCAGCTCTTTTACCGAGGGTGGTCAGGTAGTAATTGTACGCGGTATCCAGAAATAATAGTTGTTTTATCAAAAGCCTGTCAATTTTTTAAAAGTTGGCAGGCTTTTATTTTTTCCACCAATACCATGAACAAGTACTTTTTATTGCTGAGCACCTGTCTTTTTGCGGCAGTATTGATTGTAACCTGCCGCCCTCAAACAAGCCCTATTGAAGAATCCAAAACACAGTTCATCAAAGATCTAGATTCGCTTGAACACCTCGTCAATGGAGAATTGACCCAACTTGCCCAGCATAGCAACGACCAAGATTCGTTACAGAAATCCTTTCTAAAAAGCAGACTTCAATACAAAAAAATAGAGCATTTAACTGAGTATTTCTTTCCCACCACAAGTCGTTTGGTAAACGGCCCGCCGCTGCCAGAATACGAACTCGAAGAGAACAAATCATTTGAACCTGGTGGCTTACAAGTTATTGAGGAACATCTGTTTCCGTTTGACTCCACAAACCGAGCGGAACTGCTGCGTGAAATAAAAAAACTTCAACCCGAGCTCCGCCGCTACCGCGAGCTTTGGGAAGCTACCGAATTTACGGAAACACACCTATTTGATGCGATACGCTTACAACTTTTTAGAAACATTTCGCTTGGAATTTCTGGCTTTGATACACCACTTTGTAAAACCGCTACCCCAGAACTAGCCGTAAGTTTGGAAGCACTACAACAATACGCCAACCTGTTCAAAGGTTCTAAATCTGACGCTATCAATGAGTTGTTTAGAGAAGCCATCGCTTTTGCAAACCAGAACAACGACTTTGACACGTTCGACCGTCTTACCTTCATCACCAAATATGCCAACCCACTCACTACCCAGCTACTCGCCCAACAGAAAGAGCTACGAATCATGCCTTTCACGGAGTTGAGGGCTTTGCGGGGCGATGTCGCTACTTTATTTGACAAAAATGCGTTTGACCCCAACTACTACACAGGCAATGCCGATTTGTTTGTAAGTGATGCCAAAGTAGCACTTGGGAAAACACTTTTTTATGATACCCAACTTTCGGCTAAAAACAATCGTAGTTGTGCCACTTGCCACCAGCCACAAAAAGCATTTACGGATGGGTTACCCAAAAGTCTTAAATTGGGCGGTGGGCACATCGAACGCAACGCTCCTACAATTTTATATGCAGCGCTCCAACAGCGCCAGTTTCATGACCAGCGTGCCAATAGCCTTGAAGTCCAAACCCAAGATGTAATTCAAAACCGCGATGAGATGCACGGCTCTCTACCAGAGGCTTGCAATATTCTTCAAAAAGATGCGAAGTACATGGCCCTTTTTCGAAGTGCGTTTCCTGACTTAAAGCAAATAGAACCCAAGCACGTCATGAATGCCCTGGCCAGTTATGAGCGTAGTTTGATACCTTTCAATAGTCGTTTTGACCAGTATATGCGTGGCAAAGAAACTATGCTCACCGACTCCGAAAAGCGTGGCTTTAATCTTTTTATGGGCAAGGCCAAATGTGGCATTTGCCATTTTATGCCACTCTTCAACGGTACCGTTCCACCTTCATTCGCCAAAAGCGAGTCGGAAGTGATTGGGGTAATGACCGCTCCAAGGTCTCGTATAATTGACCCTGATTTAGGAAAAGGATTCAATTATCCCACCCTGCCCGACCTAAAATATGCGTTTAAAACACCCACAGTGCGTAACATTGCCCTTACTGCGCCTTATATGCACAACGGAGCTTACAAAACGCTTGAAGAAGTAATTGATTTTTACGACCACGGAGGTGCGGCAGGATTGGGTCTTGATTTGCCCAACCAAACCCTACCGTCTGGCAAACTCAACCTCAGTAAAGAGGAAAAAGCCGATATGATAGCATTTTTGAAAGCTCTTACTGATATTAGGGCCAATTCTTTTTAAAATGACAGTCCATATTTAACCCCTGACTTTTTTTACAAAATGAAAACCATACTATCTTTCCTCTGCTCTCTCTTGATTACTTTATCAAGCATTGCCCAGCGCCAAACCGAAAACGTCATTTTGATTACCACCGATGGTCTTCGCTGGCAAGAAATGTTTGGAGGGGCTGATTCTTCCCTCCTTTTTGATCCAACTTATACCAGCGATACGGCGAAATTAATAAAACAATTTTGGGCCAATACGCCCGAAGAACGCCGCCAAAAACTATTTCCATTTTTCTGGAGTACCATCGCCAAACAAGGTCAACTGTACGGAAACCGCTGGAATGGCAGTAAAATGAACATCTCGAACACCTACTGGTTTAGCTACCCAGGATACAACGAAATTTTGAGTGGCTTTGCCGATGAGCGAATCAACTCAAACGATAAAATCGACAACCCCAACACCACCGTTTTTGAGTTTATCAACAACCAACCAAAGTACAAAGGTAAAGTAGCCAGCTATGCAACTTGGGATGTGGTGCCGCACATTATCAATGAAAAACGAACTGGCATCCCTGTCAATGCAGGCCACGAACCCGTCGCTAGTCCCAACCCTCGCGAACAATTACTAAACGACATTCAGGATAAGTTGCCTAGTCCTTGGGGTGAAACTCGCCAGGATTTTATTACCTATTACATGGCCAAAGAATACATTCAAAAAAATAAGCCTAAGGTATTTTTCTTGTCGTTTGACGAAACCGATGACTTTGCCCACGCGGGAAAATATGACCAGTATTTGCTAACGGCCAATATGGTTGATAAGTTTGTCGCAGATTTATGGACTTACCTCCAATCACAACCCGAATACAAAGGCAAAACCACGATTTTGCTCACTACCGACCACGGACGCGGACATACACCCAAAGCCCGCTGGAAAGACCACGGGACCAAAACCCCCGATTGTTTTCAAATCTGGATGGGCGCTTTGGGACCCGATACCCCTGCCAAAGGCGAAGTGCAACATCCGGAAGTACTGTTTCAAAATCAAATCGCTCAAACTCTCGCCAAAGCTCTTGGATTACATTTTACCTGTGAACATCCAGTAGGAGAAACCATTCAAACGGTTTTTAAGTAAAATCGTCAGACGGTAGTCAGACGATGAAGCCAGTCAGACGGGGTACAGCAAATAATTTTTAAGTGAATAAAACTTCGTCTGACTATCGTCTGACGAAGAAAGATAATTCAACTTTTCATTCAAAAAAATGTCCGCAATTACCACCATTCGTCAACTTTTTGAAGCACAAGGAGATGACCAATACTACGGCGAAGACGTAAGCCAACTCGAACACGCCGCCCAAGGCGCCGATTTAGCCCGCAAAGGAGGCTTTGACCAAGAAGTGCAAGTAGCCGCTTTTTTACACGATATTGGCCACTTAATGCCAACCGAGCTCGAAGAAGAACTCATGGCAGAATACGGCCGCAAAGACCACGAAGAAGTAGCGGCCGATTGGCTCCGTGACCAAGGTTTTCCCGAAAAGGTGTGCATTTTGGTTGCTAACCACGTCAATGCAAAACGGTACTTGACCTTCAAAAACCCCAAGTATTTTGCGGGACTTTCGGAAGCAAGTCTAAAAACACTAGAGTTTCAAGGGGGGCCAATGAATGCCGAAGAAGCCGCTACTTTTGAACAAAATCCTTACTTTGACTTAATCATTCAGATGCGTCGCTGGGACGAAGCCGCCAAAGTCACAGGTTTAGCCAAACCCAACTTAGAGTACTACCTTCAACTGTGCGAAGAGGTATTGGCCTGAGTTTACCCGAGCCCCAACAATGATTTTTTGCGAATTATTTCCCTAAAAACACCCCGTTAGAACAAATCGGACAGCGACTGTCCGATTTGTTCTAACAGTTAACCCGCTGAATTTAGCTGTTTTGCGAAGTACATAGACAATCACTTCGTGAAACGTATGAAAGCGAATCTCTACCCTTCTTTCTTCTCCAAAACCAACCGTAGTCTGCTCCTCCTATGTGGTGTTTTTCTCGGTTTACTATTCATGTCTGGCAACCCTACGTTTGCCCAAATTATCATTTCTGAAGACTTTGATTACGGAACGACTTCGGGAGACTTAACCAACCAAAACGGCGGAACTGGCTTTGCCGCAGCTTGGTCAGGAGGCACAGGCGCCTACACCGCCACGGGACTAAGTTTCGGAGGTTTAACCAGCCCAGGTGGGGCAATGATTGTTGCTAGCGGTTCGAATGCCCGTCGGCAAATCACGACGGGGTTTGACGCCGCTGGTCCTATTTCAGGAAGTTTTTTATTCAAGCTAAATGCAGCGCCCGTCAGTTCGTCGGTGTTGATGTTGGGGCTAGGAACGAATGCTTCTACCAACAACCAAAATCACTATCTAGGATTTCTACCTGCCAACGATGGGCAATCGGGTAACCCTGCCCTTGGAGTCAGAGGAACAGGAATCTCAGCCATGACAGGTGGAGCAGCATTGACCACTGGAACCACCTACCTGTACGCCTTTTCTTACGACAACGGTTCGACGTCTGCGTGGATTCTGTCGTTGGCACAGTACAACATTTTTTTTAATGGTACTACGCTCGACCAAACAGCCATGAATGCCGCTACGATAGGTTCGGCTGCAACGAACGTAACAGGAAAAGTTACCATTGCCACCAATTCATCGAACCTAACGACGATGAATTACCTTTTTTCATACTTTTTCAGCAATGGTAGCCTAACCGTTGACCGTGTTCGAATGTCAGGAACGGCAGCATTAGGGGGGCTTGGCAGTGCTACAACCAGCTATACCTTCAACGGTACCAACAGCACCGATTGGGCGACAGCTTCCAATTGGAGTGGTGCGGTCGTACCTACTTCGGCAAATTTGGCCAGCGGTGACGCCGTCGTAATTGCGTCAAATTGTACCATCACTGGGGGGGCTATTTCTTTTCCGTCTGGTACGTCATTGACCATCAATGCCTCGACTACCTTCACAATGACCAGTACACCGACCATTACCATTCAATCAGGTGCAACACTTACCATTAATGGTACTTTAACCGCCAACAATGGTACCTTGAACAACGCGGGTACTATGAACACTGCCTCAACAGGTAACTTCTCCAATCCAAGTGGCAGTTTTAACAATTCAGGGACGTTCAATCATAGTGGTACGAGTACCTCCACGTATGGCGGTTTTACAAATACAGGGACGATTAATAATTCGGGAACGTTGATTAGTAGTCAATACATCAATGTTCAAAATAATGGTACGTTTACAAACAACAGTGGCGGCTCAGTTCAATTCAACGGCTTTATCAATGCTGCAAACAAGACCATCACCAATAATGGGTCAATGGCAGCAGCGTTGGACAATGCTGGGACATTCATCAACAATAACACCTTTAGTTTTAACTATCTCGGCGTTTCAAACCGTTCAGGAGCGACCCTGACCAATAGCACAGGGGCTACAATGGCGCTTGGCTTGTTGGCTTTTTCCAACAGCGGCACCTTCAACAATAACGGTACGTATTCAATGACGCAAGGAAGTGGATTGGCGAGTTTCGCGAATACGTCAACAGGAATAATCACGAATACTGGAACGATGACTATCGGGGCGTCTGTGCCTGCTACAAATGCTGGAACAATCACTAATGAAACATCATCTACTTTCACCAATAATGGTACCTTGAGTGGTGCGGGTACGTTGACCAACAATGGTACGTACAAAGGGGCAGGTACTTACTCGGGAAGTTTGTTTACCAACCCCAATGGAAGTTTTGTGGCACCAGGAAATTCGCCTGGCTGCCATTCTTTTTCCAACGGTTATACCAACAACGGTACTCTTCAAATTGAATTGGGCGGAACTACTGCTTGTACCCAATACGACCGTCTGAACATCACAGGTACGGCAACCCTTGGGGGAACCCTCGACGTTTCTCTTATCAATAGCTACACGGGTAGCAACGGCCACCAACTCACTATCATAAATGCCACCACTTTGTCGGGGACTTTTTCGACGGTTAACCTTCCTGCCAATTGGTACATCAACTACAACCTGCCTTCCGCAGGACAAGTGACATTGTCGTACAATGCCCCCATTACAGCGGGAGCGGCTCTTTCTTTTGACGGAACCAACGATTATGTGAGTGTACCTGATGCCAATATACTTGACCTTGGGGCAAGTCTTACCCTTGAAGCTTGGGTTAAACCAGCCAGTTTTAATTCATACAACATCATTATTGACAAACGTACCAATACGGATGCGACTGCCAACTATGGCCTGACATTGACCAATGGAAAACCGATGTTTTATTTTTGGACCAACTCCAGTGATAGCCGCTTTCACACGGCCCCAAGTGCTATTTCTTTGAATACATGGAGCCATATCGCGGCCACTTACGACGGAGCCAAAGTAAAACTATACGTCAATGGGGTACTGGTCTATTCGCAAGCAGAGACACAGATACCTCCCTCTACAAACCAACCGTTGAGTATCGGTAGAAACCCCAGTTCTCTTCAATACTTTAACGGTGCAATTGATGAAGTACGGATTTGGAATACCGTGCGTACCTGCGACCAAATTGGCCAACAGTACAACTGTGAATTAGTGGGAAATGAAAGCGGGCTTGTGGCGTATTACAAGTTCAACCAAGGGGCAGCGGATGGTAATAATTCCTCAATTTCAAGTCTGACAGACGCCACTGCAAACGGCAATCATGGAACTTTTAACAATTTTGCGCTCAGCGGTAGCACCTCCAATTTCATAGCTACTGGCAGTGTCACAACGGGTACGAGTTGCCCGACGGTTGTTGCCCCTGAAATTGACTTACAGGGTGGCACACCGCTGACTTCTATCTCAAGTGGAGACTCCAGCCCTGCTACCGCCGATGGTACCGATTTGGGTAATGTTCTAGTAAATGGGTCGTTGACGCGCACTTTCACCATTTTGAATACAGGAAACAATACGCTGACTATCACTGACATTACATCCAATAACACCAAGTTTACCATCAGCAATAAACCAACCTCGGTGGCGGCAAATAGTTCTGCAACCTTCGATGTTGTATTTAATCCTACAGCAACAGGGGCACAAAATGCCACTATTGCTGTCACCAATAACGACTGCGACGAAAGCCCGTACACTTTTATCGTGACTGGCGCTGGGGCAACTACAGGGGCTGCTCTTCACTTTGATGGCTCTAATGACCTTATTACAGCATCGGGCTTACTCCCAACCCCACCGACTCAGTTCACCGTCGAGTTTTGGCTAAAACCCGAGTCTTTGAGCGACTACAACCAAGAAATCTCAATTGGAAGTGCCTCTAGTGGGCATTGGAATGGCTTTGCATTTCATACCACAGCCAACGGCTCAGTGTATGTAGGCACTGATATAGCGAGCAGAATGACCCCCGTAAACATTCCTGCCAACACCGTTGTCCTTAATACTTGGCAGCACTTTGCGTATGTTTATAACAATGGGACGGGCTATTTTTATAAAAACGGCGTTTTGTTATATACCAAGGGCAACAGCGCACCTCCTAGTTTTGATGTGTTACGTATTGGTTCAGGTTGCTGTCTGCCTATCAAGGGAGCATTGGACGAATTGCGTATTTGGAACACAGCCCGTACTTGTGAGCAGATTAGTCAACAGCGTAGTTGTGAATTGACAGGTACAGAAGCAAATTTAGTAGCCTACTACCCTTTCAACCAAGGATTTGCGGACAGCGATAACAGTGGGACAACTACATTAAATGATTTGGCCACAACCATTGGCGGAGCTAATAACGGTACGTTGACAGGCTTTGCACTCACTGGAACTACTTCCAACTGGATTGCCGCTGGAGGAGTCATTTCAGGCACCAATTGCCCTGCGGTTGTCGCTCCCGAAATTAACGTACAGGGTGGTTCACCTTTGGTTTCCATTTTGAACGGTAGTACATCTACCTCGACGGCTAATCATACTGATTTCGGCAGTGTGAACATTAACGGCGCTTTGGAACGGACGTTCACCATTCAAAATACAGGCAATGATGCTTTGACCCTCACTAACATTACGTCTAATAATGCTACGTTTGTGGTAAGCAATGTCCCCACAACGGTTGCGGTCAATAGCTTAGCTACGTTTACCGTGACTTTTACACCGACAGCTACAGGTGCTCAAAATGCCACAATTACGGTACTAAACAATGATTGCGATGAAGCCAATTACACTTTTACCATCTCTGGAACAGGAAGTTGTGTAGCGCCGTCTTTCTCAGTCTGTCCTACGAACCAAACGGCAAACACAGCCGTTGGCGGATGTACCGCAACGGTCAATTACACCGCAACGGCTACGGGCAATCCTACTCCCACAATCTCATACGTATTTACTGGAGCCACCGTTGGTAGCGGCAGTGGAACAGGTAGCGGAGCCGTTTTCAATAAAGGAATTACTACCGTTACCCTCTCGGCGACCAACGGCTGTGGAAATAACGCCACCTGTACATTTAACGTCACCGTCAATGATACCGAAGCGCCCGTGCTTAATTGTCCTTCCAACCAAACAATGACAGTGGCATCAGGTAGCTGTACCGCCGATTATACCATAGCAGACCCGCTATCGGATAATTGTTCGGGAGCCACTTGGGGATACACCTTGAGCGGAGCAACCACAAAAACCATCAGTGGGGTGGCCGATGGCGCAGGTAGTGGGGCAATTAGCTTTAACGTTGGTACTACGACAGTTACCTTAACAGGAACCGATGGAACCAATTCAGCCGTGGGCTGTACTTTCACCGTAACAGTCAATGCTCCTGAAATCAACGTCAAAGGAAAAGGTCAGGACATTGTCGATGGCACAACGGGTACGTCGGAATTGAATGATACAAATTTTGGGACTACTTCAGGAGCAGCCCTTACGAGAACCTTCACCATTCAGAATACGGGAAACGCTCCGCTTACGATTAGTGCCATCACGAGCAGCAATACAAAATTCAAAGTAAGTGAGCTGAGTTCGCCGAGTCCGCTTTCTTCAGGCAATTCTGCTACATTTACAGTTACTTTTTCCCCCAACTCTATTACTACCCAAACCAGCGTCATTTCGATTATAAACGACGATTGTAACGAATCAACGTACGATTTTGACGTATCAGCGACAAGTACCTCGGTCAATGCCAATGCCCTACATTTTGACGGATACGATGATCTCATTGAAGTTCCTATGCCGACCCCATTGTTTGGTACCAATTCAACCACCGTTGAGTTTTGGGCAAAAGGAGCTCCTAACTTCTCATTTCCCATCAATTTTACTGGGTCTGGAACGACCATAATTTTGGGGCCAACGTTGGCACTAGCTGTTTACGGGGACAATACCTATTTCACAGGTTATCCCATCGAAGATTGCTGGCACCATTATGCTTTCACTTACAACGGCACAACGAGCACCGTGTATGCCTACGTGGATGGCCAACCGACACCAACGGCCAGCTTTCAAGGTAATTTCCCCACCGTTAGTACAAATATGTGGTTGGGCTCACGGGCAGGCAGTTATCCCTGGAACGGTACCATGGATGAGCTACGTGTTTGGAATGTTCAACGAACGCAAGCCCAAATACAAGCCAATTTATTCAATGAGTTAGCAGGAAATGAAAGTGGTCTGGTTGCGTATTACAATTTCAACCAAGGGACGGCAGGCGGTGATAATACAGGCAATACCTCCCTTTTTGATGCTCAAACCAATGATACTGCCAGAACTGGCACCATGACAGGATTTGCGCTCAACGGAACAACCTCCAACTGGATTGCTTCGGGTGGGTTGCAGCACTATCCTGAAATCGATATTCAAGGAAATACCACTTCGATTGTCGATGGTGACACCTCCCCTGCTGACACCGACCATACAAGTTTTGGCGATGTATTTATTGGAAATTCGCTTGTTAGAACCTTTACAATCAAAAATACAGGAACCAAAGAATTGAACATCGGTTCCATTGGAAGTTCAAATTCGTTATTTACGGTAGGAAGTTTGAGTACCGCCAGTCCATTAGCCGTAAACGCATCCGCTACTTTTACCGTTACCTTTACTCCCACTGCCCTTGGAGCTCAATCAGCAACCATCACTGTCAACAACGACGACTGTAACGAAGCAGTGTACGATTTCGAGGTTTCAGGATTAAGCTCTTGTACCGCAACTGCCACCATAAGTGGAACCAATTCAGCCATTTGTGCGGGCAACAATGCCGTTTTTACCCTCACAGGGACTAACAGCGCTGTTGTTACGTACAACGTCAACGGTGGTTCTAATGCTACCACCACCCTCACGGGAGGAACTGCAACTGTGACAATTTCGGGCGTTACTGCAAACCAAACGCTCAATTTGGTATCGGTCAACGACGGTACTTGTACGCTAAACCTTTCGGCCTCGGCTACGGTCACGGTCAAACCGCTTCCGAGCATCAACGTACCTGCCACGGCGATTTGTATAGGTGGAAATCTTACGCTATCGCCCAACACAGGAGGGGTTTGGACAAGCAGCGATGAAAGCAAAGCTACTGTTACGAATGCTGGACAAGTAACTGCGATTGCCAGCGGAAATGTAACGTTTACTTTTACCGAAACCGTAACAGGATGCAGCAGTACTACTCCTACAATCACTGTCAATGCTTTACCCACATCGGTGGTCAGTGGGGGCGGCACGGTTTGCTCTACCGAACCACTTCCCAACGTTTCGATTGCGTTAACTGGAACTGGGCCGTGGGATGTAGTTTATTCAAACGGAACGACATCCACTTCAAGAACAGGCATTTCAAGCAGCCCATATACCATTGTAGGCGCAGCGGCAGGGACGTACACAGTCACGAGCGTGAGCGATGCCAATTGTACAGCGACTTCCATGAGTGGTTCGGCGCTTGTAAAGGTCAATCCAATGCCTACTTTAGTGGCAGGGGCGGTCACTTCGCCAACCTCTTGCGCGGGTACGAACGGAAAAATTGCCTTTACTACCACTAATTTGCCCGACGGCGATTACCAGCTTACCTACACAGGGGCAGGAAGTCCTAAAACAGTAACGGTTTTGTCCAATACGTTTACGTTAGGTGGATTGTCGGCAGGTGTTTACAGCGGTTTCTCAATAACGTACAACAACTGTACTGCCACCTTAGCAGATGCCCAATCACTCAGCGACCCATTAGCCCCAGTTTTATCCATAAAATCGACCTCAAACCCCAGTACTTGTTTGGGAAATGATGGCCGTATCGTTTTTAGCACCACGAATTTACCCGACGGAAACCACTCCATCGCTTTTACGGGCACAGGTAGTCCTAAAACACTTAGTGTAGCGGCTGGAGTTGGAACGTTAGAAGGCTTGTCGGCAGGAACATATACCAATTTCTCTGTGAGTTATTCAGGTTGCACGGGTAATTTAACCGAATCAACTACCTTAAATGCCCCTTCTACTCCCGTCCTTGTAGCAGGAGCCGTTACCAATCCAAGTACTTGTTCGGGTAGCGACGGGAGAATTGCCTTTACCACCCAACAATTGCAAGATGGCAGTTATTCACTAAACTACACGGGAGCAGGAAGCCCTAAAACCGTCAATGTCGTAGCTAATGGATTTACCCTGTCTTCTTTACCTGCGGGCGAATACAGTACGTTTTCCATTACCCGTTCAGGCTGTACAGGTTCGGACATAACTTCTAAAACCTTGTCTGACCCCAATCCCCCAACAATTACCTTCGGTGCGATTCCTGCTATTTGTGCAGGGGCAACTTCATTTACCATTCCGTACACGGCGACTACTCTTTCGCCCGTTACTTATTCGGTTGCTGGCGCTGGAATTGTTGCAGAAACTAACCAAAGTTTAACTCCTAGCCTCATTACGGTTCAGTTATCGGCTCCCGCATCAGGAACTTCGATGCATTTTACGTTGACCGTCAAAAACGGGAATCAATGCGTTTCTCAACCGCTTACGGGTACCGTTGTAGTTCGCCCACTACCAACAGCTACCATTCAAGGCACCACAACGGTGTGCCTCAATGCCCCTTTGCCAACTATTCAATTTACGGGAGCTTCAGCGACTTCTCCCTATACATTTTCTTTCAAACTAAATGGAAATAGTACCCAAAGTATCACGACCTCAAGTGGTAACAGTGCTAGTCTCAACGCCGCAACCAACCAAGCGGGCGTGTTTACCTATACGTTAGAAAAGGTCAGCGACACCTATGGTTGTAGCCAACCTCAAAACGGTTCGGCAACGGTTACGGTGTTAACCAAACCCACTTTTACTTTAACGACCCAACAAGTGACATTGAATGAAGGAAATTCACAAACCTTCTGCGATACAGATGCGAATCCCGTGAACAGTTTACAGTTTTCAGTCACCAATTCGTGTGTGGTGGGTTCGCCCGTTTGGCGAGTTCAAATAGGCAGTGGCGTATGGAGCGACTGGTCAACCACTCCACCAGTTTCCCAATTATCGAATAACCAACCCCACCGCTACCAAGCGGCCTGTGATCGTACTTGTCCAGTAACTTATACCAACCCAATTGAAGTGACCATTAATAGCCGAGCTTCGGTACCGCAAAATGTGTCATTAGCCGTTGATGGGGTTAGTGTGGCAGCGGGTGAAACGAAAGAGGTGTGTAGTTTGGTCAATACAACGCTTCTTTTCGCTGCCAACTGTGCCACGGACGAAATGACGCTCTATTCGGTGGATGGGGGCGATTATAGCGCAGGAGTGCCCGTAGGATTGGTGGACAATCAATACCATAATTATCGGGTGCGTTGCCGCAAATCGAACGGGTTGCCATCGTGCATAGAAACTGAGTCAGGTGTGATGCGTTTAAAATTGGTCTTAATTCCATCTGCCCCAACAGTCTCGTTATCATCAACGGGAAGTTGTAGTTCCACTGCAAGTTTCGGTGGGCAATCATCTTGTGGTAGTTTGAAAACAGTTTGGTACAATGCCACTACCCACATCGCCTTGCCAAGCCTGCCCACCACTGTTCCTTTGGAAACTACCTCGTACTACGCCCGTTGTCAGACTGAAAACGGCTGCGTGAGTGAAAAAAGTAACGTGGTAACGTTTACGATAACACCTACCCAGGTAGCTCCCATCGTAACTGTTTCTCAAGAATTAGTTTGCACTGGTACAACCGTGACCATTTCAGCCAACTGCCCCGCAGGAAGTACAACCTTCTGGAACACAGGCATCACAACGCCAAGTTTTGAGGTATCATTCAGCAATGTCACCAAGCAAAGTTACTGGGCAAAGTGTATCTTTGAAAGTGGTTGCCAAAGTGCGGAGAGCATTCGCAAAGACATTTACTGGAATGCGTTTGTCGTAACATTAATCAATATCGGCCAATCCAAATCAGCGGTAAAAACCAACGACCGTTCTGCTTGGTCGAGCCAATTCATCACCCGCGACGGTGGCCCTGAATTGGAGCAAAGCACGCAGCAAAACCCAACGCTTTATTATGTTGAGCATCCCAATAAAATTGCTCCTCGTTATTGGACAATCAACGTAGATGCTTGTGCATTAGGAACAAATGGTTCGCTAACGTTTGATATGTTGGCAACGCCAGAAATGGGTGCCATCCGCTCATTTAATACCCACGAAAACAACGCCCCCTACTTTATGTACGCCAACCGTGATGGCTGGACGGAGTTATACGCTCAAAACCATCCAGCCTACGGTTTTTTTGCAGACAATGGCAACGGAGGCAATCAATACGACGAAGGCTTACCGAAAGGTTTGTATAAGTTAAGTGTACGGTATTGGGATAAAAAGGGCTGGGGTAGTATTTATCCTGCAACGCGCCAAGCCCAGGGCAGTGTATTGGCTTACCAAGAATACTGGTTCCGTATTCAGTCCAAAGAGGGCGTCGGATTGGGTGCAGCGAGGACAGCGGATAGCGGTCAGCAGTCAGCAGCCAGCGAAGAGGTAAAAAGTAAAGAGCAAGGAGCAAATGCGCAAGGGTCGGATAACGGAAAACAGCTAACGGATAACGGCGCCTTCGCCACCGTTCTCCCCAACCCCGTTAGCAACACCCTTCGCCTCAAAGTACAAAAAAGCAAAGGGCAAGTCGTTCACACTACATTGAGGGATGCTTCAGGCCGACAAATTTTTAGTCATTCTTTTCAACCTGAGTCAAACACACATCAGGAAGAAATGGAAGTTACGAATCTTCCCAGTGGTCTTTATTTCTTAAACGTACAAACCGAAATGGAACAAGTAACGTTGAAAGTGATTAAAATAAATTAAAAAACACACAAATAAGGAGGTAGCCTTGGATGCTACCTCCTCTTATCATAAAAAGTACTTCCTACAACTACTCAGCAATTGCGTCTTTTGTTTCGCTCACGGGCGCCACTACTTTCGCTTTTTCTTTTTTTGAAGATTTCTTCCCCTCCTTTTTATTACCTTTTTCGGCTTTTTTAGCTTCTTTCGCTTTTTCTTTTTCTTCTTTCTTTGCTATTTTGGCAAGCTTCTTTGCCAATTTCTCAGCTGCTTTGCCCACAGCTTTGGCCGCTTTTTTTGAGCTTGTTTCGTCGGTAAGTGCGGCGGTTATTTTCTCAATAATTGCACTTGCTTGGGCTTTCTTTTCAGATTTCATTGATGGTTTACTGATTTAAAAGGTTCAAATAAAAAAATCTACAAATACATAGCTATTTTTCGGTTAAAACAAAATTTTCAAGTTATGTTTATGTTAAGTTTCTGCCACGACAAAAAATACCATAACCGCTTAGTATTTCTATTTTTTAATGAAAATAACCATTTCTTAACGCCTTTCCTTAGCCTTTATGTACACTTTTGTCGTAGTATTGCTATCTGTTCCATTTTCATCACCAACTTTTCTATATGGATTCTAGAAGAGAATTTCTCAAAAAAGCCGCTCTACTCTCTAGCGGTGCAAGCCTATGGAGTGCCTTACCTCAATCTATCCAAAAAGCATTAGAAATTAATCCCCAACAGGGAAGTACTTACCTCGACGCCGAGCACATTGTCGTCTTGATGCAAGAAAACCGCTCATTCGACCACGCACTTGGTGCCCTCAGAGGGGTTCGGGGCTTTAATGACCCTCGGGCTATTCGCCAACCCAACAAAAACTTGGTTTGGTTGCAATCTAACGCCAAAGGCGAAACCTACGCCCCTTTTCGCCTTGATATCAAAGATACCAAAGTGACTTGGATGAGCTCACTCCCCCACTCTTGGGAAAACCAAGTGGATGCTCGAAACAACGGGAAGTACAACCGCTGGCTTGACGTCAAAAAATCGGGCAACAAAGCCTATGCCCACATGCCGCTCACGATGGGCTATTTTACCCGCGAAGACCTCCCATTTTATTATGCCATGGCCGATGCCTTCACGGTTTGTGACCATAATTTCTGTTCGTCATTGACAGGTACTACCCCCAACCGCTTGTATCTTTGGTCGGGAACCATTCGGGAAAAACCTACGATCGAATCAAAGGCCAATGTTCGTAACTCAGACGTTGATTACGACGATTTGGCCCACTGGACCACTTTCCCTGAACGGTTAGAAGATAATGGCATTTCGTGGAGAATTTATCAAAACGAATTGAGTATTTCGATGGGCTTCAACGGCGAACAAGATGCGTGGCTTGCTAACTTCACCGACAACCCCATTGAGTGGTTTTCTCAATATAACGTTCGTTTCTCAACTGGGTATCAACGATTCCTAGCCAAACAGGTTGTTGAATTGCCCAAAGAAATTGCGGCGTTAGAACAAAAACTGCAAACGCTTCCTCCGTCTGGCAAAGAAACTGAAACAGCGCAAAAAACGCTCAAGCAGAAAAAAGACGAACTCGAAATCGCCAAAAAAGACCGCGAACTTTGGAGCAAAGAAAACTTTGAAAAACTTTCACAGCGTGCCAAAAACCTTCACCAAAAGGCGTTTACGACTAATATAAACGATTCTCACTACCACGAATTGACCACGCACCGCTACGAGGATGGCAGCGTCGAACGTGAAATGTCGGTTCCTAAAGGTGATACCCTTCACCAATTCAGAGAAGATGTCAACACGGGCAAACTCCCGACCGTTTCGTGGATTGTTGCCCCCGAAAACTTCTCCGACCACCCAGGGGCACCTTGGTACGGCGCTTGGTATATTTCGGAGGTAATGGATATTTTAACCAAAAACCCTGAGGTTTGGAAAAAAACCATTTTCATTGTTACGTACGATGAAAACGACGGCTATTTTGACCACGTCCCTCCTTTCGTAGCCCCTAAACCTGATTTAAGCGACGGGTTGGTTTCCAAAGGCATCGACCCGAGTGTTGAACACGTGACCATGGAACAAGAACGTAAACGCAAAGAATACAGTGCGCAAAACCCTGGCCGCGACGGGGCTATTGGACTGGGCTACCGCGTTCCGATGCTGATTGCCTCCCCTTGGAGCCGTGGTGGGTTTGTCAACTCGCAGGTGTTTGACCACACCTCTGTGTTGCAGTTTATGGAGCACTTCTTGAGCCATAAAACCAAGAAAGACATCAAAGAAACCAACATCAGCGCTTGGCGAAGAACGGTATGCGGGGATTTAACTTCGGTCTTTCGCCCCTACAGCGGAGAAGAAATTCCGTTGCCAGAATCCGTTAAAAAAGACAGCTTTTATCAACTCGTCCACAACGCCAAGTTCAAAAATCCGCCTTCTAACTTTAAGGCCCTTTCACCAGAAGAAATTGCCGCAGCCAACCAAAATCCTGCCGCTACTTCATGGATGCCAAAACAAGAAGAAGGTACACGCCCCTCGGCCGCTATTCCGTATGAACTTTACGCTGACGCGGTACTCAGTGCCGATAAAAAATCGGTATCTGTTCAGTTGAGCGCCCAAAACCGTGTGTTTGGGGCAAAATCAGCGGGCTCTCCCTTTCACGTGTATGCCCCGCACAAATACCGTGCAAACGAAAATGCTCCTTTTGAAGACTTAAAAGCTTGGTCGTACGCCGTAAGTTCAGGCGATTCACTCACACCCTCTTGGCCGCTTTCCAGTTTTGAAAACAATGCCTATCATCTCTGTGTATATGGCCCTAACGGGTTTTTCCGCGAATTTAAAGGACAAGCCAATAGCCCACAGTTGAGTGTGAAAGGAGTATATGAAACATCGAAGGGTTCAAAAAATCAACTTTCGGGTAATTTAACCTTGCAATTCCGTAATGCGGATTCTCAAAAAAGGCTACGCGTAGTGGTTACGGACAATGCCTACAAAAACACCCCTAAAACGGTGGTTGTAGAGGCTAAAAATGGACAAGCATCGCTCGTTCTCGACCTCAAGAAAAGCCACGGCTGGTACGATGTCAGCATCCGCATAGAAGGTGCGGAGGGTTTTGAGCAACGTTTTGCGGGCCACGTCGAAACGGGCAAAGATTCTGTAAGCGACCCCGCAATGGCATAAATTGATAGATAACAAAAAAGGGCAGCTCATCGCTGCCCTTTTTTGTTATTAGCGTGTGCGTCGGGGTGTGAGCACCCCGACACACCTATTTTTTCTTCGCTTGCGCACGTTTTGCTTCGACTTGCTTTTTCGCTTCATCTGCTTGTTTTTTGGCTTCGTCAGCCGCTTTCATTGAGCGCTCAAGCATATCCGAGAACTTCGACTTCTTCTTCTCACCTGACGCAATTTTGCGGCGGTTTTCTTCCAAAATCGAGCGAATTTTATCATCATTCACAAAACGACGAATCACCTGCTGTTGTAAAATAGTCACTACGTTCGAGACTAAGTAGTAAAAGCTCAAACCCGCAGGGAACGAGTTCATCACAAACATGAACATCACAGGCATAAAATACGTCAACATACGCATATCAGGCATGCCAGGCTGCTGCACTTGCGCAGGCGTTATCTGGTTATTGTACCACGCATATACCAACTGAGAGACCGTCATCGCCAACGTAAAAATACTGACGTGAGCACCGTAGAATGGAATCGCAAACGGCAACTTGATGGGAGCATCGTAGGTAGAAAGGTCACTTGCCCACAAAAACGACTGCTGACGAAGTTCAATCAAGTTGGGAAACAAGAAGAACAACGACATCAAAATAGGCATTGTCGCCAACACAGGAATACAGCCACTCAACGGACTCACACCCACTTGTTGGTACAACTTCATTTGTTCTTGTTGCATTTTGGCCGCATCATCGCCAACTTTTTCTTTGATAATTGCCAGCTCTGGCGCCAACATCCGCATTTTAGCCATACTCACATACGACTTATAGACGAGCGGGGTCATCAACAATTTTACAATCAACACCAACACCACAATCAGCACCCCATAGTTAGAGAAAAACTTCTCCAAAAAGCTAAACATAGGCACAAAGAAGAACTTGTTAAGCGGTTTCAAGAACGCATAGCCCAAGTCCACGTTATCACCAAAATCGGTAGCTGTATCAATATTTTTTACAATTTGGTAGTCGTTTGGTCCAAAGAAAAACTGGAAATTTCCTTTGCCAGCTTTCAAGTCGGCCGTTGAAAGGCTTCCTTCACTTTGCATGGTTTTGATGTAAGTCGAGTCCGACTGATTAACCAACGATTTTAAAGTGGCATTACTCAAACTCGACCCTTTTGTAATAAAAGCAGAAAGGAAATATTTGTTTTTATGGGCAAACCACGAAACAGGTTGCTCAATTTTCTCTTCTACATTATCGCTTTGTCCACGACCAATGTCCGACAACTCCCCGTCTGAGTAATAATTGGTTGTTACAACTTTACGGTTTTCGGCCATGTCATTTTCTAGCTGTTTCAACTTATCTTGCCACACAAGGCGAGTAGGCTCGTTCTTAACAAGGCCATCTAATCCAACCAATTGCACATCATAATCAATCAAATACCCACTTCCCTGAATGGTGTAGGTTTGTTCGATGTACTGATTAGCTCCTAGAGGCAAACGGAAAGCTAGTTTTGTTGATTTTCCCGTCGTGATTACTTGGTTGCTTGCCTCAGTTGTAAAATACAAATCAGCTAAGTTGATTGTGCCTTTGTTGGTAGGGAGTTCGAGGTTAAACTTACTACTTTGCTCATCAATGAGGTACAAAGGAGCATTGGTGTAGGTTTTGAATTTTTTCAATAGTACTTCTTTGACATTTCCACCTTTGGTGCTAAAAGTCAAGCGAACATCATCGGTTTCTACCACAATATCTTTTGCGGTACCGATGGCTGCACTGGCAAAATCGCCATAGATGGCTTTGGCAGCTACCGAATCCAACTGACGAGGGGCAGGTGCAACAGCGGCTGTGGCACTAGACTTGGTTTGCGTCGCAGGATTCGTCTTGGGAGGCTCAGTTTGTGGTGCTAGGATTTGATACCCTACTAGCATCATCATGATGAGCGCTAATCCAATGATTTGATTTCTCTCCATTTGTTTGGTTTATACGTTATTTATGACACGTTATTTGTTACACGTTATTCGTACTCAGCCGTTAGGAAACATTCTCATGATTAACGGTAAACTAATAACTGCTCTTGCTGTGGCAAAAGCGGGTGCAAAGTTAGTGAGTTTTCAAGAATTAGCACCTGTGAGAAGGATGAGCGGTCATTTTTTAGCGAAAAAATCACAATAGCGCCAAAAAAAATAACAAATACCAAAATTTTCTTGACAGAATCCCGTTTAAGAAGTATAATTGCGAGACTTTTCTGACAATACTACGGCTTATCTGATACACATTAACCCAAAAGCCGTCTCTCTTGTTCAGTTCCAGCTATCAATCCCTATTTTTTCCTGGTTTATCCTCTTGTTGTTAAATAACTAATAATAAACATTTCTCCGTGTAAAGGTTCTCTTTACCCTTCATTTTTATATGCTCAGCATTGATGATCTAAATCCCAAGCTCCTAGCGGAGTTGCGGGTAATTGCCGAAAAAAACGGTATCAAAGACCCTTCTAAGTTTTCAAAGAAAGAACTGATTGCTAAAATTTTAGAAAAACAGTCCTCTACTTCTGACACACCCGCCGAAAAATCAAAATCTGCACAACCTTCAGGTAAACGTCCTCGAAAAGTTGCTGCGTCAGACACTGATGCTCCAACAGAAGACGCCGCCGCAGAAGATGCTTCTTCAGAATCTATTGAAGTAGTTTCTCAAAGTACTATCGACTTTTTTCACCCCAAATCAAACGATTCGTTTGAGAAGCGTGGCAAACGTCAACGTATTCATAAAAACGAGAAGCCATTCCCTGAAAATTCACCTCAGGATGCCGCCCCTCGTTTTTTTGATGAACCTACTCCCGAACCCACTGTTGCACCCACCGAGGCGCCCGCGCAGCCAGCAAATGAGCAACCAGCAGCTGAGGAAGAATTTGCCGATATAAAAATCGAGCTTCCTGAAGATGACTTTTTCGACACCTCATTTATTACGGAAAATTTTGAAGCAGAAGCACCCGCAGAGGTAGAAGCCGAACCACTTCCCGCGAAAACGGAAGAACGCTCACGCGACTATCGCCCCGATGAGTTCCAAAATAAAATCAAACGGCAGTACAACAACTACGTAAAAGAATTTGATGGACTTATCATCAACGAAGGTGTTCTCGAAATTATGTCAGATGGTGGGTACGGTTTCTTACGTTCTGCCGATTATAATTATTTAGCTAGTCCCGACGATATTTATGTATCGCCGTCTCAAATAAAACTCTTTGGATTAAAAACTGGCGATACCATTCGTGGCTCAGTCCGCCCGCCCAAAGAAGGAGAAAAATACTTTGCCTTGCTTCGCGTCGAAACCGTCAATGGTAAAACAACCGAAGAAATCCGTGACCGTATTCCATTTGAATACCTCACGCCTTTATTCCCCCAAGACCACATCAAGCTCAGCGGCAAACCCGACAACTATTCTACGCGCATTCTTGACCTTTTTGCCCCTATCGGAAAAGGCCAACGTGGGATGATTGTAGCACAACCTAAAACGGGTAAAACGGTATTACTCAAAGAAATTGCCAACGCAATTACGCGTAATCACCCTGAGATTTACCTGATCATTTTACTCATTGACGAACGTCCAGAAGAAGTTACCGACATGCAGCGTAGTGTTCGTGCCGAAGTGATTTCTTCCACTTTTGACGAGCAAGCCGACCGCCACGTAAAAGTAACGGGTATGGTGCTTGAAAAAGCAAAGCGGATGGTAGAATGTGGCCACGATGTGGTGATACTCCTCGACTCTATCACGCGTTTGGCCCGTGCATACAACACCGTTACACCTGCTTCGGGTAAAATCCTTTCGGGTGGGGTGGACGCCAACGCACTTCACAAACCCAAGCGCTTCTTTGGTGCGGCTCGTAACGTAGAAAATGGCGGATCGTTGACCATCATCGCTACGGCTCTTATTGATACTGGCTCGAAAATGGACGAAGTTATCTTTGAAGAATTTAAAGGTACGGGTAACATGGAACTCCAACTCGACCGCCGTTTGGCCAACAAACGTATGTATCCTGCAGTTGATGTGAACGCCTCAGGTACACGACGTGAAGATTTACTCCTCGACCGTGAAACCCTCCAGCGTATGTGGATTTTGCGTAAATACCTTTCTGACATGAATCCAAACGAGGCGATGGATTTCTTATTAGAACGCATGAAAGGAACACGTACCAACGAAGAATTCTTGATTTCGATGAACCGATAGAAAAACGATTTTTAATTTAGCCCTCTTCGCGAGGGCTATTTTTTTGCACAAAAAAGGTATCAGGCAGAGCCTAATACCTTTTTTACTTCTTTGAAAAACTATACTTTTACCCTTTTATTTTTCGAGTTGTAACAGGAACACATACGGCTGGGGGACAGCAATTGTTTGACGCTTCAATGATGATTGGACAACAACCTTCAGTTGGACAAGTTTGACTATCTGCTGTAAACGTATAGGTTCCAATTTCACTCAATAACACTACATTCCCCGTTGCCACTGGTACAATTCCTCCGTCTTTAAACCATTTGACGTTCACATAGGTATCAGAGACACGTGCTTCTATTTTGCTACCTGTGCATAATGAAATAGGCACTGTAAAACATTGACGATCAATATCATCTTCTGAGTCTCTGTGATTGCAAGGAGTTGAATCTACGTCTTTTTCATTGGTCGTACAGACTTCAGCTACATTCAAATGAATACCCATTTGAACAGCTTTAACTTGATACGTTAATATAACCGTATCACCATTTGCCGCTAATGAACCAATGTTCCAACTAATTGTATTATTCACAAAACTTGCAGTACCTCGACTAGCCACGATACTTCCTACCACAAATTCGACGGTTGATGCCATACTATCTTTTACAGAAACCCCAGTTGCATTTTTAGATGCCTGATTATACACTTTTATTGTGTACGTAAGCACGTCGCCAATTCGTGCTACTTTCTTGCTAATCTGCTTCTTCAAAGCTACATCAACTGTGTCAATACAACTTTGTGCATTGATTGTTGCTGAGACTCGACTCGAACTAATGGCCGTTGGGCAAGAAGGGTCAGTGCTTCGGGCTTGAGCATAAAAAAAGATACTATTAACCATCGTACCGACAGGTTTGAAATCCAAACCTGTATGCATCAATACTCCTCCCGTTGGTTGGCTATACCACTCCACCGTAGCTAATCCTACAACGGTTGCTTTCAACGTTGGGAAGGTATCACCAATACAAGCCGTTAAACTCTGAATCGCGATTGTTGGAAGAGGAGGATTACAATTACAGTTAAGACCGATAATCACTGTATCCATTTTACATACCGAATTCAAGCTATCGGTGATTGTCACTAACGCTCCAGAAGGAATTCCTGACACTGTATAAGGGTTATTACCCGAAAGAACACCTTTGTTCACTTTAACAACCCCCAATTGATTTTGGACAGAGAACGTCATTGTATAGGTCTGTAAATCAGAAGAACAAATTGGCAAATTAGACATCGTGATTTTTGACATTGTGCAAGCTATAATTAGACCCGCATCAATTGTTGGATTATCTTTTGCAATACCTGAGCTCGTCGGGTCTATGGTTACTGTTGGGCTCCATCCCATCTCAGTGAAGTCGTTGTCGTTGGTATCAATACCTGCATCTTGCTTACTACTTACTGCACACTCTGTTGGAATTGTACGTAAATCCATTTGCACTTTGTAGTCGCCTTGAGATAGATTAGCAAATGAATAGTAGCCATTTTTAACACCATTATTAAAAGTTACAACGCTGTCTAGCTTAGTGGTTGCAACGCCATTTACAACAGACCACAGAATCATTTTCACTCCATTGACTCCGACTTCAACATCTTGTTGCAAACCATCGTTATTTTCATCTTTCCAAACATAATCTCCAAGGCTACCTTTTGCACAATTTTTGGTTTCTACCGATACAGTATCAATACAGCCATTTAAGGTATAAACAAATTGGTAAATACCGATAGAGGTCATGCCCGAAACAGCCCCCGCATTTGTCACATTCGCAACGCTTGGAGTTGAACCTAACTGGTTCCAGGTACCTCCTGAAGGGGATGCTGACAAAGCAACCGTTCCGACACTTGTACAAACTGCACTTGTTCCCAAAATATCTTGAACTGCATTTGGCTTGGCATTTACCGTCACCACCACGTTCGCTGTATCCTTGCAACCCGCCGCGTTTTGAGCAACCAACACATAGGTCGTCGTAGAGGCTGGTTTTACTGAACTTGGTGTTGTCACCGCCGTGCCGCCAACTGTCCCTACCGTCCAAACTGGACTCAAATACGTGGCGTAATTCGTGATTTTTGATGTTAAATCCACCGATTCTCCTGCGCAAAGTGTCGCACTGCCATCGGCGATGACAGGCTTGGCCAAGACAACTACTTGTGCCGTGTCAGTACATGTTTGACCACCACCCGTCACCGAGTACACAAACTTATACGTCCCTGCAGCATTCAAACCACTGATGGTGCCACTCACATCTATCGTCGCTGCACTTGGGTTGGATGGACTGCCAATTGGAGCCCATGTCCCTCCTGCCGTCACCGCCGTCAACTTCGCCGTACTTATTGGTTGACATACCGACACCGCGTCTGCTCCTGCATTCGGTTTGGTACAGACCGCACAAGAAGCAACTGTTACCGCTACCGTGTCTTTGCATCCAGATGTTGTCGTGTAAATAAATTGGTACGTCCCTACCACACTTATGTTCGTCACGGTGTTGCCAGAAATTGTCGCCGTGGCGGGTGTCGTACCAACCTGAGTCCACGTGCCACCCGCTGGGCTTGGTGATAAGGTATAACTTGTCGCCAAAGTATTATTTGCTGCGTTCACACAGGCTAACGTCGTGTCTTTGCCTGCATTTGGCTTGGCATTTACCGTCACCACCACGTTCGCTGTATCCTTGCAGCCTGCCGCGTTTTGAGCAACCAACACATAGGTCGTCGTAGAGGCTGGTTTTACTGAACTTGGGGTTGTCACCGCTGTACCGCCAACAGTCCAAACTGGACTCAAATACGTGGCGTAATTCGTAATTTTTGATGTTAAATCCACCGATTCTCCTGCGCAAAGTGTCGCACTGCCATCGGCAATGACAGGCTTAGCCAAGACAACTACTTGTGCCGTGTCAGTACACGTTTGACCGCCACCCGTCACCGAGTACACAAATTTATACGTCCCTGCTGCATTCAAACCACTGATGTTCCCACTCACATCTATCGTCGCTGCACTTGGGTTGGATGGACTGCCAATTGGAGCCCATGTCCCTCCTGCCGTCACCGCCGTCAACTTCGCCGTACTAATTGGTTGACATACCGACACCGCGTCTGCTCCTGCATTGGGCTTCACACAACCTGCACATGGCGCGACTGTCACTGCTACCGTGTCTTTGCATCCAGATGTTGTCGTGTAAATAAATTGGTACGTCCCTACTACACTCATGTTCGTCACGTTGTTGCCAGAAATCGTCGCCGTGGCGGGTGTCGTACCAACCTGAGTCCATGTGCCACCCGCTGGGCTTGGTGATAAGGTATAACTTGTAGCCAAAGTATTATTTGCTGCGTTCACACAGGCTAACGTCGTGTCTTTGCCTGCATTTGGCTTGGCATTTACCGTTACCACCACATTCGCTGTATCCTTGCAACCCGCCGCGTTTTGAGCAACCAACACATAGGTCGTCGTAGAGGCTGGTTTTACTGAGCTTGGTGTTGTCACCGCCGTGCCGCCAACAGTCCCTACCGTCCAAACTGGACTCAAATACGTGCCGTAATTCGTGATTTTTGATGTCAAATCCACCGATTCTCCTGCGCAAAGTGTCGCACTGCCATCGGCGATTACAGGCTTGGCCAAGACAACTACTTGTGCCGTGTCAGTACACGTTTGACCGCCACCCGTCACCGAGTACACAAATTTATACGTCCCTGCTGCGTTCAAACCACTGATGTTCCCACTCACATCTATCGTCGCTGCACTTGGGTTGGATGGACTGCCAATTGGAGCCCATGTCCCTCCTGCCGTCACGGCCGTCAACTTCGCCGTGGCCGTTGGTTGACATACCGAAGCCGCGTCTGCTCCTGCATTCGGTTTGGTACAGACCGCACAAGAAGCAACTGTTACCGCTACCGTGTCTTTGCATCCAGCCGTTGTCGTGTAAATAAATTCGTACGTGCCTACTACACTCATGTTCGTCACATTGTTGCCTGAAATCGTCGCCGTGGCGGGTGTCGTTCCTAACTGAGTCCACGTGCCACCCGCTGGGCTTGGTGATAAGGTATAACTTGTAGCCAAAGTATTATTTGCTGCGTTCACACAGGCTAATGTCGTGTCTTTGCCTGCATTTGGCTTGGCATTTACCGTCACTACCACGTTCGCTGTATCCTTGCAGCCTGCCGCGTTTTGAGCAACCAACACATAGGTCGTCGTAGAGGCTGGTTTTACTGAACTTGGCGTTGTCACCGCTGTGCCGCCAACAGTCCAAACTGGACTCAAATACGTGGCGTAATTCGTAATTTTTGATGTTAAATCCACCGATTCTCCTGCGCAAAGTGTCGCGCTGCCATCGGCGATGACAGGCTTGGCCAAGACAACTACTTGTGCCGTGTCAGTACATGTTTGACCGCCACCCGTCACCGAGTACACAAACTTATACGTCCCTGCTGCATTCAAACCACTGATGGTGCCACTCACATCTATCGTCGCTGCACTTGGGTTGGATGGACTGCCAATTGGAGCCCATGTCCCTCCTGCCGTCACGGCCGTCAACTTCGCCGTGGCCGTTGGTTGACATACCGAAGCCGCATCAGAGCCTGCATTGGGCTTCACACAACCTGCACATGGCGCAACTGTCACCGCTACCGTGTCTTTGCATCCAGATGTTGTCGTGTAAATAAATTGGTACGTGCCTACTACACTCATGTTCGTCACGTTGTTGCCAGAAATCGTCGCCGTGGCGGGTGTCGTACCAACCTGAGTCCACGTGCCACCCGCTGGGCTTGGTGATAAGGTATAACTTGTAGCCAAAGTATTATTTGCTGCGTTCACACAGGCTAACGTCGTGTCTTTGCCTGCATTTGGCTTGGCATTTACCGTTACCACCACGTTCGCTGTATCCTTGCAGCCTGCCGCGTTTTGGGCAACCAACACATAGGTCGTCGTAGAGGCTGGTTTTACTGAACTTGGGGTTGTCACCGCCGTGCCGCCAACAGTCCCTACCGTCCAAACTGGACTCAAATACGTGCCGTAATTCGTAATTTTTGATGTTAAATCCACCGATTCTCCTGCGCAAAGTGTCGCACTGCCATCGGCAATCACGGGCTTGGCGTTTACAGAAATTTTAACCGTATCAGAGCATCCAGAAACAGTGTAGATAAAATTAAAATCCCCACTTGCTGTAGTTGCAAAGCTAACGGTCGCAACCCCTGAGGTAGTAGCACCGAGTGTCCCACCCGATGGATTATTCCCTTGAGCTGTCCAAGTCCCCGTCGTTGGAGATGTCCCTGTCAAAGTTACGCTTGTTCCTGCGCATACTGTGGCTTGACTAGCTGCCGCATTCGGTTTTGCATCAACCGTTAATACAAAAGCATCGCTTGTACTTTTGCATGAGGCATCTAATTGGCACAAAGCATAATACGTGGTCGTTGTAGAAATACTAGGACTAGTAAGGGTAGTAGCCCCAATGGTGAACGAGGACGTTACATCCACTGTTAAACCAACATCGCTAAAAATTTTCAAAGTAGAGCCGCCAGTACAGTTTGTGGTAATTGTGGCTGTAAGGGTGCCTGTTCCACAACGACTAGCGTCTTCAACAACGGGTTTTACGACCGAACATGTTCCGTACCCTACATCAAAGCTATGATTATTTTGCCCTGCATAGCCCGTCGAAAAAGCAACTTTCCCGTCTGAAGCAGCATCAGAGTCCAACTGATCATTTGACCCAGTGTTTGAAACAGTTAGCGTTTTTGTACCTGATGTAGTTGGAAATTTTAGAATATATTGTGTATTGAAGGCAAGAGATATGTTATAAATTGCAGAGGGAGTACCAGTCCCAGACGCAGAAGAAAAGAAATAATTTCCATTAGCGTCTGTCGTTGCCACCGCCCCTGGAATAGCCACCCCGTTTTTGTCACAAAGAGTTACGGTAAGATTGGCAATACCAGCTTCCCCTGCATCCTGAATCCCATCGTTATCAGTATCTTCCCAAACTCGGTTTCCTATCTCAATAGGCGGATTGTCACACATCAATTCCAGATCCCCTAGCCCATTTGACTTTCCAAACAGGGTGTTATCATAACTATATGGAAAAATTTCATACGACTTATTAGTTGTCCCCGCTGTATTGCTCAACCAGAATACTCCGCCTGAAAAAGCATTTATAGGATCGGTTACAGGGACAGCTACTTCTCTTCTTCCAGGGAAGAGGGCGCTCCCCCCTTGAACGTTTTCTCCATGATAATACCCCAAAGAGTTATCACCCACGTAAAATTCACCTGCGGGCGATGTATAGCCTGTATTTGTTCCATTCAATGTTCCAGGCCCTTCACCATTGCCTGCCCCTGTCGTGGTCACTCCTCCAGAGGTACCATTACTTTCAAGCACATACGACCCATTTACCAATGCCGCTCGTAGTATATCCCCCCCCACTACGCTGCTGTATAATTTTGTATCACTGGGGTCTGTACTATAATTCAATGTACCTGTTTGGTGGCCTAAGCGGTCATTGAACGTCAATATCATTGCTTCATCAACGTCAAACTCAATGTCAGCTAAGATAGGTTGCGGATACACTGGATTGTTTTGGGGTTGTCCTGTATTGGGATCTGGATAATTCAGCCCAATCATCGGAAGCATCACATCTCTCCAAGGATTCCACTGAGTACCGTATTTAACGGAACCATGGTCACGGTCCCAAAAAGCAGGACCTTTGAGGTAATTAAGTGGAAATGAAAGAATGTTTGTAAATGTAGAACCATCCAAACGATATACACTTGCTTTTAAATCGCTGGTAGCCTGTGAAGTCAAGGCATCACAAATAGCTCCCGCATACAACTTGCCCTTATGATAGGTCAAAGCAAACGGACGTGCAGTTCCACCAGAACAGGCATCTGGAATAGCAATCCCCGACCCAACCAATGTTTTGGTTGCAATGTCGATAGTATATACTTTTTTATCAAAAAGATTGACCACAAACAACTGTTTGTTATCGTCTGATATATCAATATCGCCAAGCCCAAGTTTACCGATTAGCGGGAAAATATCACTATCACGCGAGGGACCCAGTAGGGTATTAGGTAACGCACGGGCTGCAATTGTAGGCATTTGGCTTAACCCAACATCAACCCCTAAACTTGCCAAGTCAAGCCAAAATGTGGCTGTACCTGACGGAGTGATTGAATAGATAGCCCCTATATCATCTTTGCCGTCGCTATTATTATCTTTCATTCCTACATGTCGCTTGATTAAAGATGCGGCATAAATAAGTTGAGATTCTCGGTTATAAGCGATTCCCCACGTTGACCCAATTTCCCCCGCATCCGCCAGCGGCACATGGTCTGCACCATGGGTAGTGCCTGATGCTGAATATGCAAATTTTACAAGCACATCCGTATCTGCGGCACCAGTAGGAGGGCGGTTGGCAACGTAACAAGGAATTACCATAGAAGGAGCCGATTGACAATAGTCTGCGGGGTAGTTTACAGCTAAGTTAACTGTCGTTTGAGCGGACGTTGGAAAAATGACCGTAGTATTTCCAATCGCTCCTTTTGAAGCAAAAGTGTAGGTATCAGGCATTACAAATTCCAAACGAATTTGTCCCGCAGTTCCTCCAGTTACAGTATATGCGCCCGTGGAATTGGTAGAAGAGCCACCTCCTGTATATGAGACTGTTAGAGCGGCACCATCTGGTTTTGTTGCATTAACAATCACTCCAGGCATCCCTATTTCAATGTGGGTACCTGATGTCTGGTATGTACCATTTGCATTAAAATCCTTAAAAACAGTCCCCGAAACTTGCGAATTAGCAGCAAAGGAGTAGATTACAAGGCATAATAGGCTCAAAAAAAATGGCCACTTATTAGCAAAATCAACTTGAACTGATACTACTAGAGGCTTTTTTAAACCACAATAAGGGTATATTTTTAACATATTTGACTTAATTTTTGAATTTAAAAGAGAACACATCTCCAATAAAATAGACAAATTTTATGCCAAAAATATACCTACAGCAAATAAATAATTATTTTACATACCCATAATAATTACCAATGACAATATGCAACTTTTTTTACACCAATAAAACATACCTTTATCATTGTTATTTTCTAAAAAAATCAACAAATCTCCTTTTTTTTAGATTTTTTTCAATAAAAGAGGATTTCTAAATTAATTTTTCCTACAAAACAAAAAAGGTATCGTTTAGACGATACCTAAAAAAAATAAGCAATACCACTTCTAATTATTCTCCCAACAAAAAAACGGTCGGTTTTTTGTGGAGCTCAGGTACCTGGGTTTTCCATTGTTTTACTGTCAACGTTTTGACAAATCCTTCTGGTGATGTCACGTTGCAAGCAACACAAACACGGGTATTTGGCTGGCATTGTGCCAGTATTTCCTTCATCATTTGGTTGTTCCGATAAGGCGTTTCAATAAAAATCTGGGTCTGCCTCTTGGCTATTGCTTCTTTCTCCAATTGCTTGACGGCTTTTCCTCTCGGAGCTCGGTCGATGGGCAAATAACCGTGAAAAACAAACGATTGTCCGCTCATGCCTGACGCCATCAATGCTAACAATAGCGACGAAGGCCCAACTAATGGCACGACCTCAATGCCCAATTGGTGCGCATATTTTACAGCTACAGCACCTGGGTCAGCAACGCCTGGGCAGCCCGCTTCCGACATGACACCCGCATCTTTGTTTTCGGCCAACAGTGCCTTCAGTTGCGCCAAGGTATCCGCCTCAGGGGTATTTTTTTGAAGTTCGTAAAAAGTGAGGTTTTCAATGGTTTTTCCCAAGCGCAAACTACTCACAAAACGGCGGCCAGTGCGCAACTCTTCGGCAAAAAACACCTCCAAATCTTTTACGGCCTCAGGTACATGGGCTGGCAAAACACGTTGCGTTGTCCCCTCAGCCAGAGGTGTTGGAATTAGGTATAGTTTCATTTGGCAAAGTTCATCAACGATTTTACGAAAGCCTCAGGTTGCTCTGCTTGTACCCAATGCCCTGCGTTTTCGATGGTATCGAGGGTCACATTCGGGAAAAGCGTCTGGATGGTCCAGAAATCAGCATCTTTGATATACCTCGACTCCGCACCTCGAATAAAAAGCGTAGGTGTTCGTATTGTTTGGGTGTTTTCCAAATCCGCCCCAATCAACTCGATGTATTGTTTTATCACGGGTAAGTTGATGCGCCACGCAAACACCCCTTCTTCGTTGCGGTACAGGTTTTTTAATAAAAATTGACGTACCGACGGGCTTGGTTCGTATTGACTCAAAATGGCCTCAGCTTCGTTGCGGTTTTGAATTTCGGTCAACGGAACGGCACTTAGCCCTTTTAAGATTTCGGCATGATGAACGGGGTACGACTTGGGAGCAATGTCAACCACCACCAATTTACTGAACGTGTCAGGATACAGCATGGCGTATTGCATCACCGTTTTCCCACCCATCGAATGCCCTACTAAAATCGGGTTTTCAATGTTATTTTGTTGTAAAAAATCGTGCAAATCCGTCGCTAATTCGGGATAGGTATGGCTGGGGGCATGAGGCGAACGTCCGTGGTTTCGCTGATCGACGGCATAGACCGAAAACCCTTGTTCTGCGATTACCTTACTTATTGTTAACCAGTTATCACACGACCCAAACAGTCCGTGTAAAATAACCAGTGGTTGCCCTGTGCCTACTTGACGAAAAAAAAGTTGCATATTTTTAACTGCCTAATTATCGCTTACGTTTTTTGGAAGATCTTTTTGCTTTGCCCGTCGCTTTAGCCGCTTTTTTTCGACGCCCAGCGACGGCTTTTGATTTGGTGCGTTTTGAAGCTGTGGCAGGTCGAACTACCGCTTCTTTGATTTCGCTTTCAACAACCGCTACATTCCCCGCTCTATCCCGCACCTCTAAGCGCAACGTACCTTCAAAATCGAGGGAATCCACCAGTTTGTCCGACCAAATATAACTGCGTTTGTAATCATAATTCATCAAGACCCACTCGCCATTGACGTAGGCATCAAAACGTTCAATACCCGACATGCCATCTGAGATTCGGGCCGAAATGCTTTTTTTATTGGCTTGAATCACCCGAACCGCAGGCGGTGCCTCGTCCGTTGCCAACCCAAAACTCCCCAGCTCACGGGTAGTAAAATCAATCGAATTGCCTTCCCACTTTCCCCCGACAAACCTCATGCGTCCGCCGTCTAAGCGGTACATGTGGGTTTTCTCAAGGTTTTCTGGCAAAATATCAGGTCGAAAGTTCACCCCTATCGCATCCCGAAGTGGTGTATAGACATCGTTGATAATCAAACCATTGGGGCGTGACTGAACGGCTAAATACAGCGTATCAAAAATGCTTTTATTACCAAAACGAATAGAAAAGCGGTCTTCTTTATACGTTTCAATTCGGTCGGGGCGAATGCGTTGCCGAAAATCGGTACGAAGTAGTTTGTTACCAATCCGAATCGAATCGGGCAAATGTTCGCGTAAATCCAGCAAATAAACCGTCTCTCCGTTTGATTTGTAGGCAGGTGAAAGCTGCAAGGGAGCACGTTTACTGAAAATTTCTGCGGGAACGGCTTGCGACAACCCCAACGCACTTATTTTTAAAACGTTTTCGGTCGCATCCGTTTTGATGTATGCCAAACTCGGTGCCTGTTCTGGCTCTCCCAAAGGCATCATAAGCTCCTCTGTAAGTTCTCCTTTTACCTTAAATCGCAGTATCGACGAATTTTCGTAGGAGTCAAAAAGCGTCACTTGTACTTCGTGCGTCAGCGTGTCCCGAATTTGAAGTTTTCCCCGATAGCCATCCGTCTTTTGGAGACCATACAAGTTCCCATCGGGGTTATAACATTTTAAATAACGAAGTCCGTTGCGTTGTTCGGTCGCGTAGTCGATGACATTGTTGTAGTCGCGGGTGCTCCAGCTGGGAAACGACGTCATGTTGTAAGCAAACACTTCTTTCCCGTCCAATTTGATTTCAACACAATTGACACCATTGCGAAAGTTGACACCGTTCATGGCATCAAAGGCAATCAGTTCTAACCCAATTTCCCCCCAAGCTTTCACGGTCTGACCAATGCTATAACTCCCGTCTTTTTGGCGAACAGGCCGAACACTGATTCGTTCAAACTCGCCATTGACACGACTTATCAATGACATCGGACGAATGGCCAACGAATTAAAATACGGGGGAACATCGTCTTCTACCTCCGCAAAATCAAAGAACAGGGGGTTCAAGTAATTGTCTTTTGAATCCCGAATTTCAAAGTGTAAGTGCGGTCCTCCCGACCCTCCTGTATTTCCTGACAGCCCAATCAATTCACCTTTTTGAACGGGAAATTGCTCGGGCGACGGGTTGATTTCTATTTCAAACGTTTTGCGTTCGTACTGTTTTTCCCGCAAATAACTCCCCATGGGGTCGGCAAACGACAACAAGTGCCCATAGACGGTGGTCATGCCGTTGGGGTGCTTGATAAAAATCACATTGCCATAACCTGTTGTTTGAACCTTGATTTTGGAAACATACCCATCGGCAGCGGCCAACACTTGCAAGCCTTCGCGTTGCTGGGTGCGGACGTCAATCCCCGCATGGAAGTGATTGGCGCGCAAGTCACCCAATACTCCCGCCAAGGTATTTTTTTGCCCAGGAGAAATCGGAAATATAAAATAGCCTTTGGGAAAGCTGGCTTTTTGAGCAAAGCTTCCAATGACAAAAAGGATACTGAAAAACGGTACGAGAATGCGTTTTATAACCATGTACTAACGTTGGTGTTTTCTTTTTTGGGGTTACTTTTTAGTTCACGAGGTTTTGAGAAACCTCGCGTCGGTTATTGTAACCGACGGCACTGACAATTTTTGGTTTACAGTTTCCTGTTTTGAGTTGCTACTTTCAATTCACGAGGTTTTGAGAAACCTCGCGTCGGTTATTGTAACCGACGGCACTTTAAACCGTAAACCTTTTATTTAACCTCAAATTCTAACATTTTTTTACCTTCAACGAAAGCCGTGAGCTTGTCGCCTGCTTTTACAGGGCCTACTCCTTTGGGCGTACCCGTAAAAATCAAGTCTCCTGTTTTGAGCGTAAAAAAGCGAGATATAAACGATATAATGTAGTCTATTTTGAACAACATCAACGAGGTATTGCCTTGTTGGCGCGTTTCACCATTTACTTCCAAATGGAAATTGATGACTTGCATATCCGCAAATTCTGCCTTTGAAACAAAGTCGGAAATTGGGGCGGAACCATCAAATGCCTTGGCCAATTCCCACGGTAAGCCTTTGGTTTTTAGCTTTGATTGTAAATCACGCGCGGTAAAATCAATCCCAATGCCTACTTGGTCGTAGTATTTATGGGCAAATTTTTCGTCAATGTTTTTACCCATCTTACTGATTTTCACCACAATCTCTACTTCATGGTGAACATCTTGGGAAAAATCAGGCAAATAAAATGCGGCCCCATCTTTCAATAACGCCGTGTCGGGCTTTTGGAAAATGACGGGATCTTCGGGAATGGCATTTTGAAGTTCGTGAATATGATCAACGTAGTTGCGGCCTATGCAAATGATTTTCATAATTTTCTGGATTTTACGCCCACAAAACTACGGACTACCTCCCGTAAAAGGAAATCTATTCTTAGCTTTGTAGAATGAAGTCATTTTATCAACTCCTGTTCCAAAACGAAACGCTTTATCGTGCCCAAGAAGTAGAGGCGATAGAAAAAATAGTCAAAGAGGTCGCCACGTCTTTGGTCGAAGAGCCCGTGGCGGAGGCGCCTACACCACCGCCTCCTGCTCCTGTAGCCGCTCCCACCCCTCCTCCACCGACTTTTGAGACGCCCAACCTCAACCATCAGGTGTTAATTTTAATTAACGAGTCGCCAAGGATGTCGCCGAGTAATACCATTTTCTTGGAAAAAGTACTCAAGGCGGTCAACTTAAACCTCGATGGGGTGGATATTTTGAACTTATCGGGGGCCAAACAGATGGATTTTCGTCCGTTGCTCCAAAACAAGAAAGTACACCATATTATATCGTTTGGCGTTCCATTTATCCAAATCAACTTGGAAATCATGATGAATCGCTACGACCCCAAGCAAATCGCGGGGGTCAATTTCCTTTTGTCAGAATCGCTCGACATTGTGCAGAGTGACGACAAAAACAAACGTGCGCTTTGGAATTGTCTCAAAAGTATGTTTTTGGGCAACTAACAAGACGTTCCCAGTTTTAAAAAACTTGGAACGTCAACTATAATCTTTAACGGCATGAAAAAGCTACTTTCCTTCTTCTTAGTTGTATGTATTTACTTCCCGTCTTTTGGTCAAAACTTTACGGGCGGTTTCAACTTTTCGTTTCCCTACAACGACGGAAGTAATGCCGCTTTTTTGCCAAAATTTCCCGCGAAAACCATTGGCAACCCAGACCGCGTTTCGGTCAATGGCAGCAACTTCATCGTCAACGGTCAACCTTTTCGTTTTTGGGGCGTCAATATTACTTCCGCCGCTGCTTTCCCTGCCAAAACCACCGCCCCCGACGTCGCAACCCATGCCCGTAAAATGGGCATCAATTTGGTACGTTTTCACCACTTAGATAATCCGTGGGGAGGAAACGATGGCAGTATTTTTGTTTCAGGGCAATCGACCCGAACCTTAAATTCAACAACCCTCGACCGCCTTGATTTTTTTATCAATGAGCTGAAAAAGAACGCTATTTATACGAATATGAACTTGAACGTTTCACGGACGTTCAAGACTTCCGACGGCGTTGCCAATGCCGATTCACTGCTGGATTTTGCCAAAGGAGTCACCATTTTTGACCCTCAGTTGATTGCGCTTCAAAAAGAATACGCTACCCAATTGTTAGGCCACGTCAACCCTTACACAGGCTTAAAACTCGCTGAAGATCCGTGTTTGGCCATGGTTGAAATCATCAACGAAAATTCGTTGTATGGCATGTGGGAAGACAACCAACTCAAGTCAAGAAAAGATGGTGGTTCTCTGCTCTACCGTCAGGCAGTGAGGCTCGATAGCCTTTGGAATGCGTTTTTGGTCACCAAATATCAAACCCAAGCCACCCTGCAAACCGCTTGGCAAGGATCGAGCCTTAACATCACAGAAAGAGTAACCGATGGCGGTTTTGAAGGCGCAACGTTGAATACCAACTGGGCGATGGAGCAAAATGCAGGAGCCACCGCAAGCGCTACGTTAGACAATACGCAAGCTCAGTCAGGCAGTAAATCAGCCAAAGTAACGGTCACAAACAAAGGCACCGAAACGTGGCATTTGCAGTTTAAGTACCTCCGTTTTTCCTTGCAAAAAGACACCACCTACACCATTCAGTTTTGGGCAAAAGCCAACCAAGCGGCCGTTTTGAGTGTGTCGCTCATGCGGGATGATTCCCCCTATACTTGGTACGGCGGACAAAATTTCAACCTAACCACGGCTTGGCAATTATTCAAAATCAACGTTGTATCAAGCGACGATTTGGCAGGCAAAGGACGCTTGGCTTTTCAGGTGGGTAATTTACCAAACGGCACCACGGTTTGGCTCGAAAATGTTTCTCTAAAGGAAGCGACGCGTACGGCTTTTCTAGCGGGAGAAAACCTCGCCACTCGCAACATCCAACGGGTGGACTACCGTGACAGGGGCAATTATTCCAAACAACGCGTGGCTGATTTGGCGCAATTTTATATCCAACTTCAAAAGAAGTTTATGGAAGAAATGCGCACTTTTCTACGAACTACGCTCAACGTCCAAGCACCCATCACGGGCACCAACGCCCTCACGGGTGTCCAAGAAGGACTTGAGCACGAATCAATGGATTACTACGACGACCACAGCTACTGGGATCACCCCCAGTTTCCTGGTGTGGCTTGGGATGCATCCAACTGGGTGATTTCTAATACGCCCATGGTCAAAAATGCGTATTTTAGCGCCATTTCTTCCGTTTTTTCGGGAATACCCTTGGCCTCCAAACCCATCACCATCAGTGAGTACAACCACGGCTATCCCAACCGCTACCGCGCCGAAATGGTACCTGCCATGGCTGCGTACGGTGCTTTTCACGGCATGGATGGGGTCATGTTTTTTGAATACAATAGCGATGTCAACAGCACTTGGGCAGCCGATAAAGTAGGAGGTTATTTTTCCATTCACCGCGACCACAGCACCATGAGTTTGTTTCCCTCTTGCGCCTGGGCGTTTCGGAATGGCCTTATTACCGAAGCCACGCCGACGTTGGTCAATTACTCCGAAAAAGACATTTATTGGTCGTTTGAAAACGATAACAGCGGCCGTTGGGGAAAATACGTTCCCTACGATTTTCGACTCCAACTTACGCATTCGCTGCGCACAAATACCTACCACCATGCCCAAGGGCTCAGCAGTCAGGCATTTCCAAACGTAAGCAATGGTACATTTCAAACATCAACCCAACAAACCACACTAAACACACAAACGGGTCTTTTAACCACCAATACCCCTCGTTTTGTGACACTTACGGGCTTTTTAAAAGACGCCCCCAATACGCAAGTGGGCAATTTTACCCTCAAATCAGCCAGCGAATTTGGCGCACTCACGTGGGTATCACTCAATTCAAAACCCTTGGCAGATTCCGACAGTTCGTTGATTACCATTGCATCCCAAACCCAAAACACAGGAATGGTTTGGAACGCTACCAACACTTCCGTCAACAACAATTGGGGAACGTCTCCAACTACGGTGCGCCCCTTGGCCATTGAAGCCCGATTGACGCTTACTGCTGAAGCGCTACGTATTCACAAGCTTTCCACGACAGGGCAGGTATTATCAACGAGTGATGTGCTTCCCTCCTCGCCCAATACTTTCGATGTATCCTTTGCTCAAAGCACCGACCAAACCCTTTGGTATGCGCTTCAAGCTATTAAAAAATCAGATTTATTACTTTCGGTGACCACCTCCAACCCATCGGGCGATGTGGTCAATGTTTATCCGAACCCAGCTCAAACGCTACTTACCGTCGATTTTACGCTATCAGCGCCCAAGCCCGTATCGTTTGAAATCTACAACGCCGCCGCAAGTATGGTGTTCAATACGACCAATACCATGGGAGTTACTGGCAATAATCGGATGACTGTCAACGTCCAACATCTTCCCAACGGAACTTACTTTTTGCGGGTAGGCAGTCAGGTAAAGCGCATCGTGATAAGCCGTTAAAAAGTGGTTCTTTCGTTGACAAGATTGTATTACATTTACAAAAAATTGTCTAATACCATTTTCATCTCCCTTCAACTATGGCCGAAGCATTTGTTTATGACGCAGTTCGTACCCCTCGCGGGCGTGGGAAATCGGACGGTTCTTTGCACGAAGTTCAACCCGTTCAACTGCTTACATCTGTTCTAAAAGCAATACAAGAACGTAACCAACTTGATACCAGTTTTGTCGATGACGTCATCATGGGCTGCGTCACGCCCGTTGGCGAGCAAGGAGCCGACATTGCCCGTACGGCCGTCATTGAAGCAGGCTATGCCGAGTCAGTGGCAGGTGTGCAGCTCAACCGTTTTTGTTCGTCGGGCTTAGAGGCCATCAACCAAGCCGCCGCTTACGTGATGTCGGGGCAAGTTGATATGATTGTTGCTGGTGGTGTCGAATCCATGAGTCGCGTACCGATGGGAACCGACGGCGGGGCATTGTTTATGAACCCTCAGATTGTGGCCCGTCATAACATCGTTCCCCAAGGAATCTCGGCCGACCTGATTGCGACCAAATACGGTTACGCTCGCCGCGACGTTGACAGCTACGCGGCCGAATCTTACCGACGGGCCGAAGAAGCTCAAAAGGACAATCGTTTTGCCAAATCACTTGTTCCTTATAAAGATGAAATAGGCATTACCCTCCTCGACCGCGACGAAGGGGTTCGCCCAGGCACTACTGTTGACTCTTTGGCGGCTTTAAAACCTGCTTTTGAAATGATGGGAAGCATGGGGCTGGATGCTTTGGCATTGATGAAATATGCCGAAATTGATAAAATTAATCACGTTCACCATGCAGGAAATTCTTCTCAAATTGTGGACGGTGCTGCTGGAATTTTGATTGGTTCAAAAGAAATCGGTGACCAACTCGGTCTGCGCCCACGCGCCAAAATCAAAGCCTTTGCTATCGTTGGTTCAGAGCCAACCATCATGCTTACGGGGCCTGTGCCTGCCACCCACAAAGTGCTAAAAAAAGCAGGTATGAGCATCCATGACATTGATTTGTTTGAAGTAAACGAAGCCTTTGCCGCCATTCCTTTGTTTTTTATGGAGCAATTGGGCGTTGACCATGCCAAAGTCAACGTCAACGGTGGAGCAATTGCCTTGGGGCACCCGCTAGGCGCAACGGGGGCTATTATTTCCGCTACCTTGATTGATGAATTGGAACGTTCTGATAAACAATTTGGTCTTTCTACCCTTTGCATTGGCGGCGGAATGGGCATTGCCACCATTTTTGAACGTGTCAATTAGAAAAACATTTTGGGGTCGGGTTGCTCACAACCCGATTTTTTCATTTTTGCAAAAAATAACATAAACATAAAGTTACTGGAGCGACCATTTTATCGTACATATTGTTGTCTTCTTTAACTTTATGTCTCTATGCGGCTACTTTACCTCCTTATATTCATCTTTCTAGGCATTGGGGCACCGCTTCAAGCCCAACTTTACAAGCCTTTCAACCAGTTTTCCTACGATTTGGAGGCAGGCGCAGCTTTTGCTACCGAAACCCAGACACCCTTTTGGCTCAGAAGTAATCAATACGGAATGGTTCCCCAAACCAATCCTTTTGTAACATTACGAGTCAATCCGCACCGCGATTACCGTACAGACTCGACGCGTCGTTCGGCGTTTGACTGGGCAGCGGGGGCATTTTTTGTGGCAAACCGTACGTTTGGTTCTTCCCAAGGCGGCACTACCCTGCTGTGGCCCGAAGTTTATGCCAAACTTAAATGGAAACAAATAGAGCTTTTGGCAGGCAGACAACGTGAGGTCATCGGTTTAGGCGACAGCACGCTTTCTTCGGGTTTTTATGCGTGGTCGGGCAATGCCATGCCTTTTCCCAAAATTCAGCTTCAAACGCACGGGTTCATTTCGCTGGGATTCCTGAAACATATTCTGGCTTTTCAGGGAGCATACGCCCACGGCTGGTTTACGGCCTCTTACATCAATCAAGCCTATTTTCACCAAAAACAATTCTACGTTCGATTTGGCAAACCGCATTGGCCGCTTCGGTTATATGCAGGAATCAACCATCAAGTTCAGTGGGGAGGTCATGCCGATTATTTAAAAAATTCGCCTGCAGCCGTCAACGGTTCTCTTCCAACTACGTTTCAAGACTACCTTTCACTGGTCACGGGGCGGTATCCTGATGACTATTCCAACGACCGCTTCAATTCGTTCGACGGAGCCAATCGCATTGGAAATCACCTCGGCAGCTACGACCTTGGTATTGAATGGAAAACTACGAAGTTTCAAGTGTTTCTTTACCACCAACACCCCTACGAAGATGCCTCTGGGCTCGCGTTACAGAATAGACCAGACGGACTGACGGGACTACGCTGGCTACGCAAAAGTTCGAGCACACATCCGCTTTTTCTCAAACACATTGTACTTGAATACCTCACAACCACTAACCAAAGTGGCGAACAATACAGCACAACGTCGAAATACCAAGGCGCTGACAATTACTTTAATCATGGCCAATACTTAGAAGGCTGGTCGTACAACGGTTTCACCCTAGGGACGCCATTCATCGCCCCTCGGGCAACAATTCAGCCTAACAATTCGGTTTTGACCCCTGGATATTTTTTCCCTAATAACCGTTTGCGCGTGGGCTACATTGGCACTGAATGGCAATACAAACAGCAACTTACGGTGCGTTCTCGGTTTTCGTATAGCCAAAATTTGGGTGCTTATGGCTGGGTAAATCCGCGTACTTTTTATCAGTTTTCGGGCTTAGTTTCGGCCCAAATACGCCTGAATCGTTGGTCAAAAACGTCTGTCAAAGGTTCGTTGGCGTACGACCAAGGCGAACTGTTTGTGCCTAATTTTGGGGGATATTTTGGGATTTGTAAGTCGTGGTAAAGTAGAAATAAGGTAAATTGCGCATTCATAACCAAATCTACCTTTTACTTTAACCACACGTATTCGCCCATGCGCTTAAAACTGCTCAATTTCGTTGTGATTTTCACAACGTTTACGTCCTCTCTCCTAGCCCAAACTCCTGCAGTCAAGCTCATAAAAGAAGGATTTATCTACGAAACTGCTCCCTTTCCCGAATGCCACGCCTCAAGCATTGTCGAATTAGGCAAACACCATTTGATGGCTACTTGGTTTGGCGGAACCCACGAACGCCACCCAGATGTGTGTATCTGGACGTCAGAATCTAAAAATGGCAAATGGAGTGCGCCTAAAAAAATGGCAGACGGCGTGATGGACGCCAGTACACGTCACCCTACTTGGAATCCTGTTTTGTTCAAAAGCAAAGCAGGAAAACTCTTCCTCTATTATAAAGTAGGCCCCAATCCTCGCCAATGGTGGGGCATGGTGATGACCTCAACCGACAATGGAAAAACATGGTCGAAGGCCGAAAAACTACCCGAAGGCTTTCTCGGCCCCATCAAAAACAAGTCGGTGCAATTGGCCAACGGTGACATCCTTCACCCGACGAGTTTCGAGAGTAATGACGAAAACATCTGGAACGTTTACCTAGAAAAAACCGACAAAGACGGTAAAAATTGGCAAAAAATCATGATTGACAATGGCTCTTTTGGAGCTATTCAGCCAAGTATCCTTACCTATCCCGACGGCCGATTGCAGTTACTTTGCCGTAGTCGCCAAAATGTAGTGGTAGAAACATGGTCGAGTGACGGCGGAAAAACGTGGTCGAAAGTAGCAGGCACCTCATTACCTAACCCTAACTCAGGCACGGATGCTGTTACGCTCAAAAACGGCACGCAATTGATTGTTTATAATCCCTTAACACGCGGCAAAGAATGGTCAAACGGTCGTCAGAAATTACGCTTGGCTGCCTCAACCGACGGCAAAGAATGGCGCGATATTTACGTGTTTGAAGATGAACCAAAAGGTGAATTTAGCTACCCTGCTATCATCCAAAGTAGCGATGGACTCGTTCACGTTACCTATACCCATCATCGCACCAAGGTAAAATACGTGGTATTGGACATTCCGAACGTATTGCCTCCCAAAGCCGTAGGCCCAACGCCGACAAAAGCCCAAATGGGTTGGCACGAAATGGAGCAAAATGCGTTTATTCACTTCACTACCAATACCTTCACCGATTTAGAATGGGGCTACGGCGACGAAAAACCTTCTATTTTTAACCCTACCCAAACCAACGTTGAGCAATGGATTAAAACGTTGAAGGATGCAGGTTTTAAAGGAGCGATTTTGACCAGCAAGCACCACGATGGTTTCTGCTTGTTCCCCAGTAAATATACCGAACATAGCATCAAAAACAGCCCCTACAAAAACGGACAAGGCGACTTGGTAAAAGAAGTAGCGGAGGCTTGTAAAAAATACGGTTTGAAGTTTGGGGTGTATTTGTCGCCTTGGGATCGCAACCACCCCGAGTATGGCAAACCTGGGTACGTGGAATACTACCGCAACCAATTAAAAGAGATTTTTGAAAACTACGGCTCTATCTTTGAAATGTGGTTCGACGGAGCCAACGGTGGCGATGGCTACTACGGCGGCTCACGCGAGAAACGCCGCATTGATGGACGGACGTATTACGACTGGCCAACCACGCTCCAAATGGTACGCCAGTTTAACCCCGAAGTAATTTTCTTCAGCGATGCGGGTCCTGGGGTGCGTTGGGTCGGAAACGAACGCGGTATTGCGGGCGAAACCAACTGGAATTCAATCACTCCTGATACACTCTACGCAGGCAAAGGTGGAATCGAAAAATTGTTAAATACAGGTTCGGCCGACGGAACGCACTGGATTCCTGCGGAAGTTGATGTTTCCATTCGTCCAGGCTGGTTTTATCACGCCAAAGAAGACCAGAAAGTTCGCACACCAGAAAACCTTTTCGACATCTACCTCACGTCGGTGGGAAGAGGTTCAACCTTATTATTGAACGTTCCGCCCGACCGCCGTGGCTTGATTCACGAAAACGACGTCAAAGCGTTGACAGGTTGGAAAGAGATGATTGACCGTGAGTTCAAAACCAATTTAGCCCTAAAAACCAAAGCAACGGCGAGCTCGCACCGTGGTAAAGTAGCGAATTATGCAGCCTCAAACGTCACCGACGGCGATAAAAATACCTACTGGACCACCAACGATGACGTAACCACAGGTTCGGTAGAAATTGACCTTGGCAAAGCACAAACCGTGAAATATGTAACGTTGAAAGAACACATCCAATTGGGTCAACGGGTAAAAGCATTTACGGTTGAAGCTTGGCAAAATGGTCAATGGCAAAAAATCGCCAACGCTACGACCATTGGTTACAAGCGTATTCTTAAACTTGCCCCTGTTACAACTCAAAAAATACGAGTAAGTATCACAGAATCAAAAGCTTGCCCAGTTATTTCTGAGATAGAAGTATATTAAGACATTTTCGGCTCACTACAGTCAACCTCTCGAAAGTCTTGGAACTTTCGAGAGGTTTTTTTTGAAAATTTCTCCTTCGCTTAAATCCAGAAAAGGTAGTTCTGCGTAGATACATACAGTTTAGAAATAAATGTACAACCCAACTAGCAAAACTAACTTAAGTCATGACTTATCCACCAAAATCACGTCTCCTCCTTTCGGCAATGGCGGCAATCGTTGCGGTCTTTGTTTTCAATGCCTGCCAAGACCACCGCATGGCTCCAAATCCTCAAACTTTACCCGATGCGCCTTTTTACGCTTTGACTTCATCTAATCAGCTTTTAGCCCTCAATGTACGGGCAACCAACGCCCCTACTGCGACTGTCAGTATCACAGGCTTGATGCAAGGGGAACGTATTTTAGCCATTGATTTTCGTCCAGCTACGGGACAGTTATACGGTGTCAGCGACGGTAGCCGCATTTATGTTATCAACCAGATGACAGGTGTGGCACGTGCCATTGGTACTGCTCCGTTTACTCCTGCACTCAATGGTTCAATGGTAGCCTTAGACTTCAACCCAACTGTTGACCGTATCCGTCTTGTTACTGAAGCAGGACAAAACCTTCGTCTTCACCCAGAAACGGGTGCAACAGCAGCCGTAGATGGCAACATCAACGGTGCAGCAGGTGCAATGATTGCTGGAGGTGCTTATACCAACAATAAAGCAGGTGTGACTACGACTGTTTTGTATGACATCGACCCTGCCACAGACCGCCTTTATCGCCAAGACCCACCTAATAACGGTACGTTGGCCGAGGTAGGCTCATTGGGTTTAGACATTACTGCAGTGGGTGGATTTGACATTGCTCCTGACGGAAACGCCATTGCATCGGTTACTTTTGGCGGAAACACTGAATTACAGCAAGTCAATTTGATGACAGGTCGTATGCAGAAATTAGGTGACTTACCTAGCAACGTTATCGGTATTGCCATTCCAACGGAGCCTACAGCTTACGCGGTTGACAATACGAATAACCTCCACATTTTCAACCCAATGAACCCAATGCCTATCACGAAAGCCATCACAGGTTTGCAGTCGGGTGAAATGGTTTTGGGAATTGATTTCCGTCCTGCCAATGGTCAATTGTACGCACTAGGAAGCACTAGCCGCCTTTATACCATCAATACTTCAAACGGCGCCGCCACGGTAGTAGGTGCAGGGCCATTTGCTTCTACTTTGTCAGGTACAGATTTTGGATTTGACTTTAACCCAACCGTTGACCGCATTCGCGTCGTGAGCAACACAGGCCAAAACCTTCGTTTACACCCCGATACTGGCGTGACTGTGGCAGTTGATGGCAATATCAACCCAGGTACACCAAGTGTGACAGCTTCTGCTTATACCAACAACTTTGCAGGTGCTACTACGACAACCCTGTACAACATTGAAACAACGGGCGGTAATGCCATGCTATACACCCAAAACCCACCAAACAACGGCACACTTGTTCCTGTTGGTTCACTTGGTATCCAAGCCGAAAGTGGAAATGGTTTTGACATTGGTGGCATGAGTGGCATGGCCTACGCGCTACTCCGTTCGGGTGGTACAACACGCGTTTATGCTGTCAACCTAACCACAGGTGCTGCAACGGGTGGTGCTGCTATCCCAGGCAACCCAATGCTTCGCGGAATGGCCTTAGGATTAGGGTTTTAATTTCCTGATACAGTATTCTTATAAAGAGCCGTCGGAGAAAACCCTCCGATGGCTCTTTGTTTTAGCAAAATACCGATTTATTTTATCAATAAAGTATTTTTTCGTTATTTTGCTGCGATTACAAATCGTATTCTATGCAATTTACAAGTTGGCTCGACTTCGGCGGTTCTCCTATTTTTTGGTGGTTGATTGGACATATTTTTTTAGGAAGCTTTACCCTTTGGCTCATTTTAAAGAAGCGCCCCTTTAGTGAGTTTTTTTTCATATCAGCGCTTTTTCTTTTTTCTGGATTTATGCGCCTGCCCATTTTTCTGTACAACCTCCCTCTCAATCCCGATGAAAGCCAAATGTTAGCTCAAGGCTTAACGCTAACAGTTGACCCCTTAATTTATCGTTCTTTTGATCCAACTACAAGCGGGCCTATCAATACGTATCTTTTGACACTTGTTCATTTGCTGGGCTTTCCACTCAACTTTCACACTGCTCATGTACTGAGTTGGCTTGTTACGTTAACAGCCATTTATTTCCTCTACAAAGCCCTCAACTATTTAGTACCAACCTACCTAGCCCAACTAGCCGTTATCCCCACGATTGCCTTTGTCAGTTTTGCCCAAGATGCCAACTATATTCATTATTACAGCGAGGGAATTGCGAGTATCTTACTGAGCTACTGCATCTTTCTTCTTGTTCGCTGGGGGCATCTTAAAACTTATACCATCACCGAATTGATTGCTTTTGGGGTCTCAATCACCGTGATTGTTTTATGCAAAATACAAGCTATTCCCTTGGCTTTTATCCTTGGTGTTTGGAGTTTGGTGTTGCTTTTTATGTTAAAAAAGAAAAAATGGGTTCTTCACGCAGCTATTGTGTCTGGTAGTGTACTTGCCGTGGCGGGGATATGGTTATTATACATGCAAGTAAATGGGCTACTTGACGACTTTTTCCTTTATTACATCGTGGGCAATGCACAGCTAAAAGTGCATTTTAACGATGAGTCGTATCGAAGCCCCTGGCTTTTTTTGGTACGTTTTCCCTTTATCATTTACAAAAAAACTGCGGAGCTAAACTATTGGTTTGTTCCATTTTTAGTACTTGGATTCGTATTTTTTTTCACGCTTTTTTCAAAAACAGTCCTAACCAAAGTAACCAAAAGCAACTACTATTTTTGGCCGATGATGTTCAGTTTTTTCTTAATGGTCATAGCGGTTATTATACGGACGGGCAGCTTTTACCCTCACCATTTTTTGTACTTTATTATCCCTGGCTGTTTGTTGACGGGGCTGTTTCTCCAACAACTCACCTTCCCTTCCATTTGGAAATGGGGGGTACTGCTGACTCAATTAGTGTTTTTGGGGGATGGAATTAAGCGTCTGGTCAATCACTTCCCCCTTAATGTTTATGAAACTGCGTATTCTCGTCAAAACGAATTGGGAGATGTTAGTAAAACTATCTTAAAATATGGAAAACCAGGCGATTATTTGGCCGTCTGGGGGTGGTCATGCGAATACCATGTTGAAACCCAAATGCCCCAAGGAGTCAACGAAAACCATTCGGTTCGGAGTGCTATGAAACATCCTTTACAGTCGGACTATTATCAACGTTACCTACGCGACCTTCAACGGACTAAGCCAAAAGTGTTTGTTGATGCCATCACCAGTAAAACCATTTGGATGAATGACCCCAAAAAATATGGGCACCAAAACTATCCCGAATTGGCCAAATTTGTTGCCGATAATTATGTGTTCAAAGCCGAAATAGATAGTGTAAAAATTTATGTCGCCCGCTAGTGTCTGTTCAATAATCCACCTTTAGCATTATCCATTACTCAGTTGTTATGAATCCTCTGGAGGTCCAGTTTAGTACAAACCCATTTGTTTTCCAACTCGTAGGTCACCTGCTCATTGCAGCATTTAGTGTTTGGATTTTGCTTCGAAAACGTCCGCTTTCGGATGGCGTTTTTATTGTCGTTTTAGTGGCGCTTACCGCCCTCATGCGGCTTCCAGCTTTTCTGTTTAACCATGAACTCGATCCCGACGAAAGCCAAATGCTGGCCCAAGGTCTAACGCTTTCCATCGACCCTGTGGTGTATCGCTCCATCGACCCTACCACGGGCGGACCACTGACCAGTTATTTATTGAGTGGATTTGCCCATCTTGGTTTTACCCTCGATTTTCATTTGGCACATATTCTCAGTTGGGTTCTGACCCTACTGGGGCTTTTAATCGGTTATTTCACGGCCAAAGTTCTAAACCTTGCTGCCACCGCTCAGTGGGCTTTGCTTCCCTTTGTTTCTTTTATCAGTTTGGCCCAATATCCCGATTTTATCATTTTCTACAGCGAAATCACCTCCATTTTAGTCCTCAACGCCACGGTCTTTTTCTTAGCCTATTGGAATCAAAAAAAAGGTTTTCAGGCAAGCGAATTAGTAATTTTTGGGGTACTACTTGGCATGATTCCTTTGTGCAAACTCCAAGCCTTACCCATGGCTTTTGTCATTGGCGTTTATGCTTGTGTCCAATTGTTTTTGTACCAACGTTCCAAACTCCTCTCCCATTTTCTTTACTTAACGCTGGGATTTGTGAGTTTGTGGGCTGTTTGGTGCCTTTTTCTGGCCAAAAACGACGTCTTAGACGATTTTTATACGTATTACATCGAGGCCAATTTGGCCTATAAAGACAACCTTGCTGGCAGTGTTGTAAAACGAAGTAAGTTCGTTAACTTCTTCCGCCTCCCTTGGGTAATTATCAACAAAGGCTGCGGGTTTGAGTGGCTTCTCTATCCCTTTATGCTGCTTTCTTTGGTGGCTGGTCTTGCAATAATCATCAAAAAGCGCATACGCAACGGCGTTTCGCTTGACGCTTATTTTTGGGTGATGTTGGGGGGATATTTGTTAATGGCCAACCTAGCTATCTCCCGAACGGGTAGTTTTTACGAGCACTACTTTCATTACTTGTTTTTGCCCTTTTTGCTGTTATTTAGCCTTTTTTTAAAACACCTCCCATCTCAAACCAAATGGGTGATGGTTTCGACCCAAGTAGCTTTTTTTGTGCTTTTTGTTAACAATACGGTGCATAATAGGCCCACAAATAAATTTACTTCTACGCCACGCCCTGCCGATGTTACACGGGCAAAAGTTGCCCACCAAATTCTCCAATATGGTACCCCAGGACAATACATGGCCGTCTGGGGATGGTCGTGCGATTTATACGTAGCTACCCAAATGCCCCAAGGAGTTAACGAAAACCATACACCTCGTAGCGGGATGTACCATTCCTATCAAAAATACTACTATCAACGGTATTTGAGTGATTTGAAACGAAATCAACCTGCTATTTTTGTGGATGCTGTCACTCCAAGAACCATTTGGATGGATAACCCCAAAAAATATGGACACCATAATTACCCCGAATTGGCCGAATTTATTGCTAAAAATTACCAGTTTAGGGCAGAAGTAGAGGGAGTAAAAATTTATTCGCACAAATAACAAAACAAAACATTAACTCTTGACTAACAGACCATTACGCATTTTAATTTCCATAAGTCATCGTCAAAATTACCTAGAAATCAGTTATCAAAAATGATAGATTTCCGCCCATAACGCGGGAGATGCTTCGGTTAAATTTTGAAGAAATTTTCAAAATATTCGGTATTTCACCGAAATACAAAATAAATTTGTGTGTTTGAAGTAGCTAATACGGCTTGTGTATCTTATTAACTGCTGAAATAACTAACCACCTTAATACCTAACTTATGATTAAAAAAATAGCAGTCTTTACCTCTGGTGGCGACGCCCCTGGTATGAACGCGTGTATTCGCGCTGTGGTTCGAAGCGCCATCTATTATGGTATCGAAGTATATGGCATCCGACGCGGATACAACGGCATGATTGCCGGTGACATTTATCAGATGACTTCTCATTCTGTTAGCAATATTATTCAACGCGGTGGTACCATCCTCAAGTCGGCTAGAAGCAAAGAGTTCATGACCAAAGAAGGCCGTCAAAAAGCCTACGAACAAATTCAAAAATTTGGCATTGAAGGACTTGTAGCCGTTGGTGGTAACGGAACTTTTACGGGGGCAACTATCTTTTTTGACGAGTACGGCATCCCGACTGTTGGTGCCCCTGGAACAATCGACAACGACCTCTACGGAACAGACCATACCATTGGCTACGATACGGCAGTAAATACGGCCTTGGAAGCCATCGACAAAATTCGTGATACGGCAGACTCGCACGACCGCGTGTTTTTTATTGAAGTAATGGGTCGTGACTCTGGCTACATTGCCATCCAGTGCGGAATTGCTGGCGGGGCCGAAATTGTAATGGTTCCCGAAGTACTCACGCCGATTTCGGAAGTAGTAGAAACCCTCAAACAAGGCTGGAACCGTTCAAAATCATCGTCTATCATCGTCGTAGCTGAAGGAGACGAAGAAGGAAACGCCGCCGAAGTAGCCGATAAAATCAAGGCACGCTTGGAAGTTGATATGGACATTCGGGTAACCACCCTCGGTCACATTCAGCGGGGAGGTATCCCTACGGCTTATGACCGCATCTTGGCCAGTCGCCTTGGATTGGGTGCCGTAGAAGGACTCATGAACGGCCAGAAAAATATGATGGTGGGAATCATCAACAACGAACTGGTATATACCCCTTTCCGTGACACCATTCGATTGCCAAAACCAATCAATGAAGACATGTTGCGAATGGTAAAAATCTTAAGTACGTAGTACATTCTATTCTACATCTGGTGGTGTCATCCGACTCCCCAGATGTATTATTTTTCTTCTACAAGTATCCCATTACTTTATAGATCGTGTAGCCAACCATTTCGTGCCAAACGAAATAAAACGCAACGAGCGCTTCTTCCGAAGGGAAAAACTTGTCAATCCAGATGTCGTAATTCTCTTGCAAAAAGTGGGCAGGAGAAGGCACCACCTCTACCCCCGCTTTTTGGAAACATCCCAACGCCCTTGGTGTATGAAATGCCGAAGTGATGACGACACATTTGCTGGTTCCTAATTGTTCTTTCAGGATTTTTGCCGTGTAAGCGGCATTGTCACGTGTGTTGCGCGCCATGGGTTCCTGAATAATATCTTCGGCAGGTACACCCGAATAAATCAAGTATTGTCGGATACCGTCGTTTTCGGAAGTAGTATGTTTATTGGTCAAAAAAGACCCTTCGCCTCCGCTGATGATTATTTTTTTGATTTTGCCCAATCGGTACAACTCAAAAGCCTGCGTAGCTCGGTCACCGCTTTTGCCCAACCACACTTGCTTTGTTTGATAGTCATACTTTTTGATGATGCCGCCCGTCAACACAGCCCCCACTTGGTACTCACTCGAAATCGCCTGAGAAGGCGTCTCCCATACCTTCAAAAGTTCATTCACCAAGATGGGACTACTCATCAAATACAAAAAAAAGAGAGACAATCCTGTAATCCAACGGCTTCGGGTACGGTTTTTGAGAAACATTGCATAAACAATGGCGATTGAAACCATTGTCAGGGGCATTAATAATACGTCAAATGTCTTGGAGAGAATATAAAACATAAACTGGGTTGTAAATCGAACGCTAAAAACGCGAAAATTTCGTTTAAGTAACTAAAAATAATTACGCTATTTTTGGGATTACAATAAAATAAAATCAACATGAAATTTACGAGTACGCTTTTCTTTCTTCTTCTCTGCGTCTTTTACGGCGTAAATGGACAAGGCAATTATCGAATTGAAGGGCAAGTGAAGAATTTTAAGAGTGGTGATTGTATCTTGGCAAACTACTATGGAACCCAGATTTATGCCAAAGACACTGCCAAAATCGACGCCTACGGAAAGTTTGTTTTTGAAGGTGAAAAACCGCTGCTAGGTGGTGTTTATGAGGTCGTTTTTCCAGATCGCAAAAATTTATTTCGCGTATTAATCACTGATGACCAACAATTTAGCTTCCAATGCGATACCACTGATTTGATTTCAAGCACGAAGTTTTCTGGTAGCCGCGACAACGAGCTCTTTTACCAGTTTCAAAAGTTTATGCGGGAAAAAGACAACCAGTATAAACAATTGAGAGACAGCAAACTCCCCGAAACTGACAAGCGGTACAAAGATTTGCAAGAGCAACGGAAAGCCTTCTATGATAAATTTATGAGTGACAACGAGGGCAGCTTTACGGTGAAGCTGTTCAAAACGTCTGCAGAACCCGAAATTCCACCTGCTCCCAAAAAAGCCAACGGAAAGGTGGATTCTTTGTGGATGTTTAATTATTACAAAGCTCACTTTTGGGATAGTTTTGACTTTGCCGATGAACGAATGATTCAGACACCTTTCCTTGAACAAAAACTCAAACGTTATTTCCAAGATTTGACGATTCAGTCGGAAGATTCTATTACCAAAGAAGCCGATTTCGTCGTTGGCAAGGCCATTGCGGGTAAGAAAAAAGACATTATTTCGTACTGTATTTGGTTCATTACCAACCAATACGAAAACGCCAAAATTGTTGGAACCGAAGGCGTATTTGTCCACATGGGCGAAAAATATTACCTCACGGGAATCATGCCCGTTTCAGACACGAGTACCCTCAAAAACGTTCGTGACCGCATCAAGGTTCTAAAACCACTTTTGGTCAACAAAGTGATTCCTGACATTGGGGTAATGAGCTACCGCGCCGCCGACCGTCTTGAGTACATTCATGGCGTAAAAGCCGATTATCAGGTATTGTTTTTTTATTCACCGACTTGTGGTCACTGCCGCGAATCGGCACCCAAGCTAAAAGCTTTGCAAGAGAAGCTTTATTCGCAAGGGGTAGAACTAATGACCATTTCGGTAGATGGTAGCGAAGATGAATGGCGGAAATTTATCAAAGAATTTAAGCTCGAAAACCTGACCAATGGCTACGGATTGGTCGCTTCAAGGCAGGTCGTGTATCGTACCGACTACGATGTTTTTTCTACACCTACGATTTATATTCTTGACAAATCGAAGAAAATCATTGCCCGCCGCCTCGGTGTCGAAGATATTGAACCGTTTTTGAATGTTTACAAAAATCAAATTGCGCAAGAACAGAAAAAAAGTAGTTCTAAATAGCTCGTTTTGAACCTCCCGAAAGTTTTGAACCTCCCGAAAGTTCAAAACTTTCGGGAGGTTACCCCTCGTAACCTACCTACTATGAAAAAAATAGCTTTACTTTTATTTACGTACTTATTATACAGCCAAAGCTGGGCACAAAGTGGCTACAAAATCGAAGGCACTATCAAAGGGCTCAAGCCTGGTGCTTATACCTTGGCTCACTATTTTGGGTATGACCAAACCATCACCAAAGATACTGCCCTTGTTGACGACAAAGGTGTTTTGAGTTTTACGGGCTCAAAATCGCTACCAGAGGGCCTTTACATGGTATTAAAACCCAACAAAAGCCGCTTACTTGATTTTATCGTGGGTCCAGAACAGCACTTTTCGTTTGTCAGCGATACGTTAAGTATTGTTGGTAACATGAAAATAGAAGGTTCGCCCGACAACGAGCGTTTTTTCAACTACCAGCAAAAAATGCTTGGTTACTCCCAAGAATTAACCTTGGTTCAAGCCCAAGCAAAGGTACGGCAAGACATGATAAGTCAAGCAAAAATTGGTAATATTCGTCGTCAAATGTCGGAATTTTACCATCAGTTTGTCAAAGAAAACGCTGCTACCTTTACGGGGAAAATTTTGAGTGCTAGTAATGAAATTGCGCTTCCTACGCCTCCCAAACGCCCCGATGGCCGCCCTGATTCGGCTTGGTTGTTTAACTATTACCGTGCGCATTTTTGGGATAATTTTGATTTTAGTGACGAACGCCTCGTTCGCACGCCTTTTCTCCAACGCAAACTCGAACGCTACCTTCAAAACCTGACGTTTCCAGCGCCAGATTCACTCATTCAGGCCAGCGACTATGTGATCGGAAAAGCACTGAAAGGTGGAAGCAAAGAAATGCAGGCCTATTGTATTTGGTATCTGACCAACCAAGCCGAAACCCCAAATACTGTTGGAGGCGATGCTGTGTTTGTACACTTGGCCGAAAAATATTATTTAGGCGGCATTATGCCCATCACCGACTCCAGTACAGTGCAGAATATCCGTAGTAGGGTAGCAATTATGAAACCATTGCTCGTCGGCAAGTCCATGCCTGCACTTGCCCTCAGCGATACCGCAAGAATTGGTTTTAAACTAGCAGACATTCAATCGAAATACACCGTTGTGTTTTTCTATGACCCCGATTGTGGGCATTGCCGACAGTCAACTCCTGAGTTAAAACGGTTTTCGGAAAAATATTCATCCAGCGTTAAAGTTTTGGCAGTGTCAGTGACGGGTTCGCCCGACAATTGGAAAAAATACATCCATGATTTTGGCGTAGGTGCATGGCGTCACGGGTATGATTTCAGTTTCAGAACTGATTTCCGCAAAGAATTTGACGTGGTAAACACGCCCATGGTGTATGTGTTAGACAAAGACAAGAAAATTATCGCCCGCAAGATGGCTGTAGAGCAACTAGATAGTTTCATTGATTTTTATGAAGAACAATCGAAGCTTTCAAAGAAATAAAGCTCCACAAAAAATCCCCGCGAAATTGAATTCACGGGGATTTTTTGTGGACAATACAGCCAGTAGTCGTTAGGCAAATAAAGCGAGGATAGAGGCCAAGTCTAATTTCTGTTGCTCCCCTGAGTGCATATTTTTTAGCGAGTACGTCCCCGTTTGAATTTCTTCTGACCCAATGATTAGCACGTACGGAATGCGCTTACGGTCGGCATAATCAAATTGTTTCTTGAGTTTTGAAGCATCGGGGTACAATTCGGCATTGATACCTGCCTCGCGCAATTGGCGAAGAACCCCCAAGCCGTGTGCCTCAGCCGCAGCATCAAAATTGGTAATCATCACTTGGGTAGAAACCGACTGATTTTCGGGAAATAATTGGAGTTCTTCCATCACATCATAGATACGATCAACCCCAAACGAAATCCCCACCCCCGAAAGTCCTGGCATTCCAAATGTCCCCGTTAGGTTGTCATAACGACCACCACCCGAAATACTTCCCATTTGTACACCGTTCGCTTTTACCTCAAAAATCGCCCCTGTATAATAGCTCAAACCGCGCGCGAGCGTCACGTCGAGTTCCATTTGTGGTGCATTGAGGCCAAAGTGTGTTACTTTATTCCAAACTTCTTCCAACTCCGTCACTCCTTTCGTACCAATTTCAGAATCAGCCAACCACGCTTTCAAGCGCTCAAAAATCGTTGATTGGTCGTTGGTTAGTTCATAAATGGGCTGAAGTTTGGCAATGGTTTCTGCCGAGAATCCCCGCGACGCCAGTTCTTCTTCTACCTTTTCTTTTCCAATTTTATCCAATTTGTCGATGGCCACGCACATCGGGCCTTCCTGTCCAGGGGCGCCAATTACCTCGGCAATTCCGCTCAAAATTTTACGGTTATTGATTTTTACCGTAAAATTTTCAACGCCCAAACCACGCAACACTTCGTGAATCATCAACACAATTTCGGCCTCACACACCAACGAATCGGTGCCTACCACGTCGGCGTCGCACTGATAAAACTCACGATAGCGACCGCGTTGAGGACGATCAGCACGCCACACAGGTTGAATTTGATAACGCTTAAAGGGCATCACCAAATCACTACGGTTCATCACCACATAACGCGCAAAAGGCACGGTAAGGTCGTATCGTAGTCCTTTTTCCGACACTTTGAGGGTCATTTTTTTATACCCCTCTTGCAAATCGGTTTCGGTAACTTTTTCAATAAAATTACCTGAGTTCAGAATTTTAAACAGCAACTGATCTCCTTCATCGCCATATTTTCCCATCAAAACGGAAAGATTTTCGATGGAAGGTGTTTCGAGTGGCTGAAACCCATATCGCTGAAAAACGCGTCGAATTGTATCAAAAATGTAATTACGCTTATTCATTTGCGCGGGGCCAAAATCGCGCGTTCCACGGGCCAAAGAGGGCTTACTCATTGTTATAGTCGGTAGTTGATAGTCCACAGTCCACAGTGCTTTTTTTGAATTCAGTTCATTGACCATCAGGGGTGGCCAATGAACTGTGGACTTTTCTAACCACAAAAGTAGCGTCTCTACCGAAAAAAAAGAGCGAAAGAGCTTACTTTTTTAAAAATGAATCCGTATTTTTGCGGCTCATTTTACAAGAAACATACAATACATTTAGATAATACGACAATGGCAGTTACTAAACTTTTGCGTAAAAGTAAGCGCAACGTAATGATTCCACAGAACAAGCAAGTGTTAATGAAACAACGCAGCTGGAAACCAGAAATTAAGAGAGTGGACGTTGAAGCTATCAAGGCTGAGTTCGCCGCTAAAGCTTAAACAATCTTGCCGCCTTGAGCGGCATTTTTCTTTTTCAGCGCAAGCTCAACCTCCTTTTGCATCTTTTTCAACTTTCGCCGCGTTTCTTGTCTGAATTGGTATTGAATCCTAAATACAATTGCCTGACCAAAGAAGCCAAGCCCTGCATTGATGACCACCAAGCTGTAGGTTCCCATCATAAACCACTGACGAAAGGGAGCGTTTGTATGCTTGAGGTGGCCTGCTTCACTAAAAACGCACAAGCCATAGCCAATCATTAATAGACTGATGGGTGCCAAAATGTATGATTTTGTACGCGAACTCATGCGCTTGATGAGCTTTTTACCAGGCGGTTTCGATGTTTTTGGAATCATCTTTGTTAGTGGTGTCGTAATTGGTTTTGGAATTATGGCGAAAAGTAAAAACTTTGCAGCACTTGTAGAATAAAAATTTGATAAAATTCACGAATGAAAGACATTATTAGTTGGGTTTTGCGGCATATCCCGCGTAAGTACTTGCAGTTGGTTAGTCACATTGGCGTACGCGTATTGGCTATTTTTTACAGTGGTAAGGGAGTGGAATGCAGTGTGTGCGGCAGCGAATTCCGCAAATTTTTACCTTATGGCCGCTCTGGGCGCGACAATGCCCTTTGTCCAAACTGCTTGTCGCTCGAACGCCACCGGCTGATGTATTTGTACCTCCAACGGAAAACCAACTTTTTCAAAGACAACCTGAAACTTCTTCACGTAGCTCCCGAATATTGTTTTATCGACCGTTTTGAACGTTTAAAAAACATCGACTACATCACGGCTGACATCGAATCGCCTTTGGCAAAGGTCAAAATGGACATCCACCAAATTCCATTTGAAGCCAACACCTTCGATGTGGCTTTCTGTAACCACGTCATGGAGCACGTTGAGGATGACATCAAGGCCATGTCCGAGCTTTATCGGGTGCTCAAACCTGGCGGCTGGGCCATTATTCAGTCTCCGCAAGATTGGTCGAGGGCTACCACGTTTGAAGACCCGACTATCACCGACCCCAAAGAGCGTGAAAGGCTTTTTTGGCAAGATGACCACGTGCGCCTTTTTGGGCGCGATTACGGCCAACGCCTCGAAAAAGGTGGATTTAAAGTAACCGAAGACCGTTTTGTGATGGACGAACTTAGCAAAGAAGAAGCAAAGCGTTTTGCCTTACCTGGTAGCGAGATTATCTATTTTTGCCAAAAGGTATAACCTCCGCCAACAAGATACAAAAGAGCCACGGGAGAAATCTCTCGTGGCTCTTCAACTAGTAGAAATATTTCCTCTTCTAAACTCACAATAGAAAAGAAACAGTGTGGATTCTTAAAAACTTATCTTGCCAATGTGTCAGTCCGCACGTCGTCTTTCTTCACTTTTATTGCACTTCTATTTTCTGACACCGTTGGTTTAAACTGGCTCTTGTAATAATTAGGCAATGCCGTCGGATTTTGTGGGCTATTACCAATCACTGGTGCGCTCAAAGCCACAATTGACTCTTGCTGAAAATTAGCACTTCCTTGTCGCTTATAATTGTGTACCGATGCTACGTTGTTGTTCAATTTTAAAGGGGCTACTCGGTCTTCAACCACAATGTTTGCGCTTTTTGTTGTGCTTTTTTGCGAAACAGGGCGCTTGTAGTTATGTGGTGAATTGAGTTGGGCCATTACGGATGTGGTACTCAACAATGCAACAGCTGCTATGGTTGTGATTAACGATTTCATAATTGTAACGATTTATGATTTTTGGAATACGTCCTTCTTTTAGGACATGACAAAGGTACTACACCCATATTAGAGGCGTATTAAGGCAAGATTAGAATAGCCTTAGAATTAACAGTAATTTTAGGGGTGAATAACCACTTTTTGGGTGAGTTCGCGGCCTTCAAACAGAGCTTTGAGCCAGTACATACCAGCCACCGTTTGTACAGTCACTCGGCCATTGGACTGATTTACAGGAATATCACGTCCCAAAACATCATGCAGTTTTATTTGAGCCCGCTCCCACCCTGTCGGGAGTTTTAATTCAAACTGTCCCACATTGGGGTTAGGAGAAATATGCAGTTCGGCTTCGGTCGTTCCTTCCACTCCCAACGGTAGCATTACCTCTACCGTCAACGGGGGCGATGTACGGCTGCATCCATCGCGGCTTACTTTCACCGAAAACGCGCCACTTTCGGCTGTTTCATAGCTCGACGCCACCGCTCCCACGATTTCCTGTCCATTTTTCAACCATTGATAAGTCAACCCTGCTCCTTCATTGGCTTGTAATTTGGCTTTATTGGGGGCATATACAGGTGGATTTGTCACCAAAGTCGCGGAGGCATTGGGTGTTGATTTTATTTCAATGGTTGAAGAAAGTGCGCTTGTTCCACAAACTGAGTCAGAGACCATCACCCGATAGACACCTTCGGTGGTGGTTTCAAAAGTAGATTGGCGATTGGTGATGATTGCCTGCCCGTCGCGCTGCCACTGGTAGGTCAAAAAGCCCAACGAATCGGGGTTTGCTTCTAATTTCACCGTTTGTCCTCCGCACAAAGATGGCGAAGCAGTGGCTAACGTAGCCGTCAATTGGGTATAGCAAGGACGCGTTATTTTGATAACCGAAGTACTGTAGTTAACATTACTTTGATTTCCTATACTGGCATTTTTACTCATCGTAATCACCTGAGAAGTGAGCAAGTAAGCGCCTTTTGTTTCTTTAGAGGGGTAGGCACCTGCCATAAAACGAACCTGATAGTCTGGCTCGGTGACTGTCTTATTAATTGGTGTTTTCCAAAGCAATTTTCCTTCTTTTGAATATTTGCTAAGGGTAAATGTATTAACCACATCAAGATTCCACGCGCCAAGATAAGGACTGGCAGTTGGGTTCTTTGTTGAAAATGTTTCAGTCAGCAGTATGCCCCCATCTACATCTTCGCTTGCAACAGCCCGTGCACTTGCGCGGTTTATCGTCCACGCGATTTCGCCTAGTGGATTAATGGCGTACAATTTATCCAAGGTAGTCCCATAGAGCCAGCCATTGCTACCTTCCATTAAATGAAAAAGTGACAGCTTGTTTTTTTCTGCCCCCGTTGGCGAAAGTATGGTTAAATTGTACGGATTCAGGTATTGGGTATAAGCAATGATGTTCCCAGTCGAAGTGATTTTTAACTGATCAACGTAGGTAGGCATCTGATAACTCCACTCACGCGTCCCTGTCTTACTATATTTGGCAAAAAACGTATTCAAAACATTACGGCAATACAGCACAAAACCATCATCAGCCGTTTTTTGAATTTCTACTCCCATATTATTATTCAAATTAGGAATCGAAATCACTACTTCGTTTACTTTCACGCCCTCTCCTGAAAACGTCAATACACGCCCCAACGAATCGCGCTGCGTCAAAACATACCACTGTCCTTGCGTATCCGTTCCCACTACTTTGGTGTACGTCAGTGGCGATTCGATGATGGCACTCCACTTTTCGGTTCCGTTTCCAGTAAGCACCTTCAAGTCAGTCTGCTGGGAAATAATTGTGTTAAAATTATTGATGTCCCGTACAGATTTTGAGCTGATAAACGCAGCTTCTTCACCGTGATACATCGGAGTGACGGTAGCACTTGCGCGCCAAGTGGTTTCATTTTGAGTTCGGTTATAGTTGGCAGTAGCAACTGCCCAAACCCGCTTCCCTTGCGCATCGTACCGAACGAGGCTATCACTATAATCTCCCATTGTCGCCGTGGTACTCATGATAAGTGCGCCATTTGACAGTGGGTTGACCGAGCTAATATACGCTGGTTGCGATTGGGTAACCTTTCCTATCTCGTCGAAATTAGGGGAGTAATAAGTGCTGGTTGTGTAAAATTTATTGGTAGCCTCATCCCAACCACCGCTTAATTTGGTTGAATATCCTTTCACAAAAGCTAATGCGCCGCCCTGCGAAGGCACATAGCTGCCTTCTGTTTTGTAAAGGCTATCGCGGACAATGCTTCTATAAACAATGGTAGTACTGCACTTAGAAGCACAAAGACGGTACGGGAAACTAAAAAGTATGTTTCCGTTGGGCGTTGCCTTACTCACAGGCCATCCTAAGGCAACCTCACCCAACAAAGAGGCTCCGTAGCCTTTTTCCCATTGGGTACGAACATCGAGAGTTGACTGTGCCCAAACTGAGTAAACACTCAAGGCTACTAATAGTGGGGTAAACAATAATCGTTTCATAGTATAAATATTAAAAACGGTGTAGGGAAATGTTACTATTCAATCACTTTAGACGCATTTCACAATAAAATGGTTGGAAAGTACAATAAAAAAGCGAACCTACCATAAAAATAGGTTCGCTCCAATGGCAATAGTTTACTTTTTTACTACACCTGTGCAAGCGCCTGCTCGATGTCCCAGATAATATCTTTGCTGTTTTCAACGCCGACTGACAGCCGTACCATGCTTTCGGTTAAGCCTAATGATAGCTTATGGCTTATCTCTACGCCTGCATGGGTCATAGTATAAGGATGTTCGGCCAAAGACTCGGTGCTTCCTAGACTCACGGCAAGTTTAATCAGTTTAAGCGCGTTTAAAAACCGAAAGGCTTCTGTTTCTCCACCGACCACATCAAAGGCCAACATGGCACCCGAAGATGAATATTGACGACAATAAATCTCGTACTGATTGCCATCTGCTGGGGTCAGAAGCCCCAAATAATGTACCTTTTTGACTTTAGGGTGGGTTTGTAAATAGGCTGCAACCTCTTTGGCATTGGCAGCTTGTTGTTCCATCCGTACTTTGAGCGTTTCCAAACTCCGTAGCAACAACCACCCTGTCCAAGGTCCCGCCATATTTCCCAAAAAAGTCCGTAACGTTTTTGCCCTCGTTATCACTTCCTTACTACCACACACAGCACCTGCGATGACATCACTATGTCCACCGATGTATTTTGTGGCAGAATACAGTGAAAAATCAGCCCCTAATTTTAAAGGATGCTGCCAAAGCGGCCCCATGTAAGTATTATCGACTGCAATATAAATTTGGCGCTCGGGCATCTTAAAAGCATCTGCCACACGACGACACATGGCAATATCAATGAGTGCATTGGTGGGGTTTGCGGGCGTTTCAATGTAAATCATGGCCAAGCGGTCTGCCTTTCCTGATTGGAGTATCATTTGTTTGATTTCTTCTTCAGTGCTATTGGGCGAAAACTCCAAATAGTGAATGCCGTATTTGGTCAAAAAATGTTTGATAAAATGGTCAGTTCCCCCATACAGTGGACTACTACAAAGCAGTAAATCACCTGGAGTTAGGAACTCCAATAAAATCGTTGTGATGGCTGACATCCCGCTTTCAAACGTAGCGCAATCTTCGGCCCCTTCCCACAATGACAAGCGATTTTCTAAAATTTCGAGATCGGGGTTGTTCAATCGGCTATAAATTAGCCCTTGTTCTTCCTTTTCATTTTTTGGACGCAAGCCGTAAGCTACTTCAAAAAATGCCTTGCCCTCTTCAGCACGTTTGAATACAAAAGTAGAAGTCTGAAAAATAGGGCATTTAATTGCTCCCTCAGAGAGTTCGGGTTTGTACCCGTACGACATCATTAGACTTTCGGGACTAAATTCATGTGTTTTCATACGAAGTTGGTCGTTTTGTTGATAGGCAAAGCAACCATTCTCACGAATCATTATCCACTATTTTTCTTATTTTTAGAAATATATGCTACAATTTGTAATTTTATAGAATATTTTTCCAATTTGGTTTCGCTATTTGAATATCTTTAGAAAAAACCACTGACTATCTATGAGTCCTTTAGATTCGATTGACCGTAAGCTATTACAGTACCTCCAAGAAGATGCCCAATTGACCACCAAAGAACTGGCATCAAAGCTTAGTTTAACCACCACACCCGTCCATGAACGCATCAAACGTTTAGAAAAAGAAGGGATTATCACCCAATATGTAGCGCTGATTGACAAGCACAAAGTAGAGAAAGGACTGGTAGGATTTTGTAATGTATGGCTAAAAGAGCACAGTCATCCCTACCTCAAGAAATTTGAGCATGAGGTAGTTTCACTTAAAGAAGTGATTGAATGTTATCACATAGCAGGAAATTTTGATTACTTACTCAAGGTAATGGTCAAAGACATGACAGCCTACCAGCATTTTATCGTCAATAAATTGGCTAAACTCGATAACATTGGCAACGCCCAAAGTTCGTTTGTAATGACCGAAATCAAACATTCCACAGCTTTACCATTGGAATAGACAAAAAAAGAGCCGATTCCAAAGAATCGGCTCTTGCTCTCAATATTGTTGTAAGCTTACCAGCGCTTCTTATAATCGTTATCACGACCACCGCCGCCGCCGTAACCACCGCCACCGCCGCGGTTACCACCGCCACCGTAGCCACCACCGCCACCGCGGTTGCCACCACCGAAACCACCTCCACCCGTGCGTGGACGATCTTCGCGTGGACGAGCCTCGTTTACAACGAGTACTTTACCTAAAAACTCATAACCATTAAGTTGTGAAATCGCTTGATTTCCTTCTTCATCGTTAGGCATCTCGACAAACGCAAAACCACGGCTTTTGCCTGTGAACTTGTCCATAATAATGCGGGCAGACGATACCTCCCCAAATTCCGCAAATAATTCGTTTAATTCGTCATCGTTCGCTTTGAACGGGACATTTGCTACATAAATGTTCATTGTGCATTAATTTGATATAATGTGACTTGGTGCGCTATGGACGGCCTTCGATCTAATACTCCGTCTAGCAAATGACAAGTACACAGCAAGTCGAGAGAAACAGAGAAACTACCTATAGCGAGACAAATATAAAAGTAATTTCCGCTTTATTCATAAAACCAAGAATGTTTTTTGAACTTTTTTAAAGAAAGAAGCAACCCTCGTTCACTTTTTTGCGTACATATACTTGCAAGCCAAAGGTATTGGTCAAATACTTTTAGTTTGTAGGCATACCATGCCTTATTATTTGAGGAACGCACACGCGAAAGTCGTGGACGGCAGTTGCTGTCCACGACTTTTTTTTATGCCCTCGGTGCTTCTTCCAATTGTTATCTTTTTTTAAAAAATGATAGCTTTGCAAAAAAGATACGAACCGAACGTTTATTTCAATCCCCCTAACGCTTATTTCCAACACATGGCTTCATTCAAAATAGCAGGTGGGCATTCATTGAAAGGTGAGATTACTCCCCAAGGTGCCAAAAACGAAGCATTGCAAATCTTATGTGCTGTCTTACTGACCAAAGAACCTGTTACTATTCATAATATTCCCAATATCAGAGATGTAAACCAACTCATTGATTTATTGGGAGATTTGGGGGTAAAACGCACCCGTTTGAGCGACTCGTCCATTCGCTTTGAGGCTTCTGACGTCAACCTCGAATTCATGGAAACCGAAATGTATCGCCAAAAAGCGGCCGCGCTTCGCGGATCGGTGATGCTTTTAGGCCCTATGCTAGCGCGTTTTAAAAAAGGGCGTATTCCCCGCCCAGGTGGTGACAAAATTGGCCGCCGCCGTTTGGATACTCACTTTTTGGGATTTGAACGTTTGGGCGCAAAATTTGAATACGATGCCAACGACGGCGGATTTTATCAAGTGGACGCCAGCGGGCTGAAGGGCGTTTATATGTTGCTCGACGAAGCATCCGTAACTGGTACTGCAAACATCGTCATGGCGGCCGTTATGGCCGAGGGCATTACAACCATTTACAACGCTGCTTGTGAGCCTTATTTGCAACAACTTTGTAAAATGTTGAACCGCATGGGAGCAAAAATCTCAGGCGTAGGTTCTAACTTACTTAGCATCGAAGGGGTGTCTGAACTTTTTGGAACGGAACACACCATGCTTCCCGACATGATTGAGATTGGTTCTTTCATTGGGTTGGCAGCGATGACCAAAAGCGAAATCACCATCAAAAACTGCTCCGTTCCTGATTTGGGCGTTATTCCAGGTGTTTTCCAAAAATTGGGGATTCAAATGGAATTCCGAGGCGACGATATTTTTATTCCTTCTCAAGAACACTACGAAGTAGAATCGTTTATCGACGGCTCGATGCTAGTTGTGGCCGATGCACCTTGGCCAGGTTTTACGCCTGACTTGTTGAGCATTGTCCTTGTGACAGCGATTCAGGCCAAAGGGACGGTGCTTATTCACCAAAAAATGTTTGAAAGCCGTTTGTTTTTCGTTGACAAACTGATAGAAATGGGCGCCCAAATCATTCTTTGTGACCCCCACCGTGCCACAGTCGTTGGGCTTAACCGCGCTACGCAGCTTCGTGGTATCCGCATGACCTCCCCCGACATCCGTGCGGGAGTATCGTTGTTGATTGCCGCCCTGTCGGCCAAAGGAGTGAGTATTATTGATAACATCGAGCAAATCGACCGTGGTTATCAGAATATTGACACCCGTCTCAATGCCATTGGCGCTGACATTGTTCGGCTTTAGTGCGATTTGACTTTAACACGTAATCCAATACCATCGCTGCCGAAAGGCACATTTTAACAAACCAACATGATACGCAAATTAGTACCGCTTTTTAGTCTTGTTTCGTTAGTCGTAAAAAGCCAAACCGTTTCTTTAAATGACCTGAGCTCCTTCAAAAACCCCTCTGCCAACTGGTCGATTGTAGGAGATGCCGTAGTTGACCTTGTTCAAAACAATGCCATGAGCACCACCGCGGGTAAAGGTGTGTTGGCTTGTATTCATCCCAAAGGGAAATACGGTCGTCAGTACGATTTAGTGACAAATTTTGAACACGGTGATGCCGACGTAGAGTTTGACTTTATGATGGCCAGAGGATCTAACTCAGGCTTTTACCTACAAGGTCGGTACGAAATCCAATTATTTGATAGCTGGGGCGTACGTCAACCCCACGCGCACGATTTGGGTGCTATCTACGAGCGTTGGGATGAATCTAGACCCACTGGACAAAAGGGGTACGAAGGCTATGCCCCTCGCATGAATGCCAGCAAAGCCCCAGGTTTATGGCAGCACATGAAAATCATTTTCCAAGCTCCTCGTTTCGACGGTGCTGGTAAAAAAATCGCTAACGCAAAAGTCATAAAAATAGAGGTCAACGGCATCACTGTTCAGGAAAACGTAGAACTTGCTGGTCCTACCCGCGGCAGCCTTGACGGTGAAGTAGCCAAAGGCCCCATTCTTATTCAAGGTGACCACGGCTGCGTAGCTTTCCGCAACCTTTCTGTAAAACAATACGGCGAACAGGTGCCTCAATTGAAAGATCTAAAGTTTGCCCAGTACGATGGTATTTTTATGACCGAGCCTGATTACAGCAAAACCAAGTTGGTCAAAGAGGGTTCGCTGGAAAAACTTACGTACGACGTTGCCAACAAAGACAACGGCTATCTATTGCGTTTTACAGGAAAATTGGTTGTACCTGTCGCTGGAGAGTATCGTTTCCAAACCGTACACAACGGTGGTAATGGTATCCTTAGGGTAAACAACGAAGAAATCTTGAAATGGAAATGGTGGGAAGGCCAAGCTAAAGTTAATTTACCAGCGGGCGAAGTGCCTTTTGAATATGTGTATAACAAAAACACCGACTGGGCAAAATCATCGCTCGGGTTGTCGATAGAAAGTGACTTTAACCGTGCCATCGAATTGCAAGGATTGGGCTCTGTCAACCTTAGCAATCCTACCAATCCTATCCTTGTTGCCCCAGGCAGCACACCAGTAGTTCACCGTAGCTTTTTCCGTATTGCCAACGAAAACGTTTCACACGGGGTTTCGGTGGGTGAACCCACAGGAATTCACTACGCCGTCAACCTCGAAAAAGGAGCATTAGCCCGCGTGTGGAAAGGTGATTTCTTGGACGTGACGCCCATGTGGAACGATCGTGGTAATGGTATGAGTATTCCTCAGGGAAGTGTGCTAAACCTCAACAACCAGCCAACTTTAGCATTGATTGCGAGTGAACAAACGGCTTGGCCTGCTTCCTACGGCGAAACCGATGGCTTCCGTCAACGCGGATACGAAATCGACGCCGCAGGTCGTCCTACGTTCAAGTATGACGTAGCTGGCGTAAAAGTCGAAGACCAAATTCGCCCCGATGCTGATAGCAAATTCTTGAACCGTGAGCTTCGCATTACAGGAACTATTCCTGCTACGTTGAAATGCCGTTTGGCTTCAGGAAAAGAAATCGTAAAAATCAGCGACAATACCTTTGTTGTCGATAAAAGTTACTATATTCAAGCTGACGGAGCGGCTATCCGAACCATTGGCGGAAATCAAGAGTTAGTAGTGCCCGCAGCGTCAAAAATCAATTATTCGCTGATGTGGTAACTAACCTTAATCCATGAAATATCGCTACCGAACGCTTGCTTTTTTATTCGCGCTTTCGATTATCACTTTCCTTGACCGCGTTTGTATGAACGTTGTCAGCAAGTACGTCAAAGCCGATTTGGGTTTAAACAACCAAGAATTAGGCTGGATTTTAGGCGCATTTTCATTGGCTTATGCACTATTTGAAATCCCGACGGGGGCCATGGGCGATCGCCTTGGCCCCCGTCGCGTTTTGACGCGGGTGGTACTTTGGTGGTCGGGCTTTACTGCCCTGACGGGTACTGCCTTCAACTTTTTGTATTTACTCGTCGTACGTTTTCTTTTTGGTATGGGCGAGGCTGGCGCTTACCCTAATGCCACCATTGCCATTTCGCGCTGGTTTCCTGCCATCGAGGTAGGTCGTGCCCAATCGGCCATTTGGGCGGCGGGGCGCATCGGCGGCGCACTCACTCCCCTGCTGGTCATTCCGTTGGTTCATGCGGTGGGTTGGCGCTGGGCGTTTGTGGTACTGGGTGCCGCGGGAGCGCTTTGGGCGTTAGCGTGGTTTATTTGGTTCCGCGACGAACCCCGCACCATGGAAGGCATCTCCGAAGAAGAAATTCAAGAGATTGAAACGGGTAGAAATCTCAAACAGACCGACCACGCCATTCCTTGGAAAACCATTATTCTCAATCCCGACATCTGGGCCTTGATGTTGATGTGTCATTTGTTTTTTTACGGCTCTTATTTCTTCACCAATTGGTCTTCTACCTATTTTCAGGAAGGCCGCCACATGACCGAAGAACAGTCAAAAAACTTCATTTCATTGTCGTACTTTTTGGGCGCCATTGGCTGCGTAGTAGGCGGCATTCTCAGCGATTTTCTCACCAAAAAATACGGTTTAAAAGTTGGCCGTCGCGCCGTTGCACTCACGGGTTTGGGCTTATCCAGTTTCTTTTTCTTAGCCGCTGGCCTGACGCCCGACGACCAGTTAGCTGGTTATTTGTTAGCCATTTGTGTATTGACCAAAGACTTAGCCCTGCCCGTTGCCTTTGCGGTGTGCGTGGATATTGGCAAACGAAATGCAGGAACGGTAGCTGGCTCGATGAATTTCGCGGGACAAATGGGCGGGTTTTTCATCACGATTATCTTTGGAATGGTGGTCGAAAACACCAAAAACTTCAACATACCCCTGTTTCTAATTGCGGGTTGTTTGTTTGTAGCCGCGTTGCTCTGGCTCAAAATTGACCCTACCAAAACGGTAAATTTGAAAGAAAGCTAAATCTTCTAGCACTTAACTTTACTAACAAAAAGCAAGCGCAGCCCCGTATCATAGGGCTGCGCTTTTTGTATTTCTAACAATGGGAGATATAGTTTAAATGGCCGAGTAATAGGCTGTTATTGCTAACATTAGTACCCTGGATTTTGCTTAATCTTGGATGGATTAATATCTATCTGGCTTTGCGGAACGGCAAAAACGAGGTTATTTTCGGTTAAACTGGCTTTAATGCCAATGGCTTGCGCCTTGGCCGTTAGTACGGAAATTGCACGGCCTGTTCGTACTAAATCAAACCAACGATGTCCTTCAAACGCCAGCTCCATACGGCGTTCTTGCTCGATAGCTAGGCGCATTTCGGCCTGATTTAACGTGCCTTTTGCGGCTAACCCCGCTCTTTGACGAACGCGGTTGAGGTAAGGCAGGGCCTCCGCAGGTTTGGCCGTTTCATTGAGGGCTTCGGCATACATCAATAACACATCTGCATAGCGTAACACAGGAAAATTATCTTCCGAATCACCACTGACGGTGGGAGCATCCGAATATTTACGCACGTAATTATACTCAACGCGCACTCCTTGGGCGTTGGTATAACCCGTTGCCATTGAGGCATTTTGGCGTAAATCTCCCGCTTCGTAGGCATTTACAAAATCGGCGGTAGGGCGGTTGTTCCCTCCTCCTCCAAACTGTACCACTGAGTTGCCTGAGTTTTCAGGAGCGTAGGTATTGGGGAGGCTGTTTCCTTCTCCGATTGAACCTTTTTTGTATTGAATATCAAAAATCGATTCTTTATGGTTTTTGTTGGCCGCTTTGAATACATCTGCGTAGTTAGGCAACAAATCATATACGCCACCGTCGATGACCTCTTTGAGCTTTGTTGCTGCTTCGGCGTATTGTTTACGGGTCAAATATACTTTCCCGAGCAACGATTTGGCCGCCCCTTTGGTCGCGCGCCCTACATCAGCTCCAGTATATCGGTCAGGAAGGCTTGCTTCAGCTTCAGTCAAATCTTTGACGATTTGGGCATATACATCTGCTACCGCCGCTCGGTCATAATTATATCCTTCGGCAGGGTCGGTTGTTTCTTTCAGCACCAACGGCACATCGCCAAATACCCTTACTAAATTAAAATACATCAGCGCCCGCAAAAACTTGGTTTCTCCAACAACCCGCTTTTTAAGGTTCTCGTCCATCGTAACTGCGGCAATCCGATCAATAATGGCATTGGCGCGGTAAATACCACGGTAGCCGTCATTCCAGCGAGTAGCTAAGAAAGGATTGGTGGTACGGAGATAAAACTTATCAAACTCGTCTTGGTCAGTAACCGAACCTGACAATACGGGTGTGGTATCGTCGGATGGTATTTCTGAAACTACGTAGTAACTGCCATATTGTCCCGAGGACTGAAGTGAGCCATAGGTCGCATTGAGGGCAATCACCATGTCATTGCCAGTCTTATAAAAAGTAGCAGTGCTGGTAGAGGAAATAGGGGCAAGTGCCAAAAAACTCTCTTTACAACCGCTCAGACTTAGTACGACGGCGGTAAGGTATATGTATCTTCTTTTCATTGTGTTACCGTTTTTGGGATTAGAAACCGATATTCAAACCTATGGTATAGGTACGCGCCAATGGATACGAGCCATAATCGACCCCACCCGTAAGGGCGTTTTCGTAACCACTCACTTCAGGATTGAAGCCAAGGTATTTGGTGGAAGTAAAGGCATTTTGGATACCACCATACAACCGAAGGCTTTGGATTTTAACGCGCTCAAGAGTTGCTTTTGGCAAGTTATAACCTAGGGTGATGTTACGAACTCGGAAGTAACTTGCACTCTCAACCCAACGGCTCGAAATAGCGTTATTGTTGCCCGTCGTTCGTTGATTGGCACGCGGGACAATCCCATTGCCTGGGTCTTGCGGTGAACGCCAGCGATTGAGTACGGTCGATAATTGATTTTGACTTCCTTCTAAGTTCTCGATAAAACGGCGGCTCAAGTTTAGAATCTGCCCACCTTGAATTCCTTGAACGGTAATTCCAAGATCAAAACCTTTAAATGACAAGGTATTCGTCATACCATAAATAAAATCAGGCTGGTTATTTCCGATAATCGTGCGGTCGTCAGCATTGATTTTACCGTCGTTGTTGATATCCGCAAACTTCACATCACCAGGGCGCGCCGTGGCATCGTGTGGGTAGCTGTCCAAATCGGCTTGGTCTTTAAATACGCCCAATTGCTGGTAGCCGTAGAAGTTTCCAAGTGGTTTCCCAATGACAGTAATGTTGGTTTCCCCCACACCCGTACCACTTCTAATGGCATCGCCTGTGGGCCCGAGTGCCAATACTTTGTTGCGGTTAAACGAAACATTCAAATCTGTCGTCCATTTCAAATTACCAGTTGTATTACGAGTCACAAGGCCAAATTCCATTCCCTTATTTTCGACTTTACCAATATTACGGCTAGCCGTTGAGAAACCTGTGAGGGTAGGAACTTGTACCGAAAGTAGCAAATCGGTGGTGATTCTTGAATAGTAGTCGGCAGTGAAGAAGATTCGATTTTTCCATAAACCTAACTCCAAACCAATATCCGTTTGACGGCTTTTTTCCCAAGTTAGGTTATCGTTACCGATGGTAGAAGTGGCCAAACCATTGACAAGGGCATTTCCGAACACGTAGTTGTCTGCCCCCAAAATACCGATTGAACCATAATTAGAAAAGGCATTGTTTCCTGCCAAACCATAACTCACCTTGAGTTTCATTTCGGATATGGTCGGAATGTTTTTCATGAATGGCTCTTCTGTAACGCGCCAGCCAATAGAAGCTGATGGGAAGATTCCATAACGCTGATTCATCCCAAAACGAGATGAACCATCGCGGCGAATAGAAGCATTGACCAAATAACGGTCTTTATACGTGTATCCTACGCGGGCAAAATAGGAGGCCAACGACCACTGATCGCGCAAAGAACTACCACCGATGATAACGCCCGCGTTGACTGTACGTACAATATCGTTGGGGAATCGGTTAGCGTTGACACTATTGGACTCAAAATCATTTTTTTGTGCTTCAAAACCCACCAAAGCATCCACATAATGGTCGGCCATAAAGCTGACATTATAACCTAACGTATGGCTTGTAACCCAGTTGATGGATTGACGCGTAGCCGAAGATCCTGAATTCGCGTTGGGGGGCAACAATTGATTCAGGGGAATGGCCGATGTCTGGAATTGATTTTGACGAAAATAATTTAAGTCAGCGCCAAATGTAGCGCGGTATTTGAGGGTTTTCCAGATGGTCAAATCTGCGTATGTATTGCCCAACAAGCGCAATGTAGTTGCCGTATTGTCTAACTCCGTGATGTTAGCCACGGGATTGGTTACCCCCGCCCAGTCATACGCTCCTGCAATCGAAGCTTGAGAGTTGTACGTCACGCCATCTGCTTGGTAAATTGGAATGATAGGTGCTTGCGATAAAGCGGCGTTGATGACCCCATTACTTGCCCAGTGTCCATCCGAATTGACGCGGCGCTCGGTCGTAAAAGAAGGGCTAACGCTCATTCCAATTTTCAATTTTGGCGACAATTGGGCGTCGATATTGGAACGGAACGTATAGCGTTTCAAACCCGAAGTATTGATAATACCGTCTTGTTTCAAATAATTTCCCGAAACCATGTACTGAACTTTATCTGTCCCACCCGAGCCCGACATCTGGTAACTACTAATGGGGGCTTGCCTAAAAATCAGGCTTTGGTAGTCGTATGAAGTCAAAGCGGCAGGGTTGTCAAAGTCAATACCAGGGTATTCGCCACGTGGATAACGATAGCGGTTTCCTGCGGCGCGTACGCTGTTGGGGTCAGAAGCTTGCGCACCCGTTACGCGCTCTAAATAAGCATTGTTGGAGGCTTCTTTGCTAAATTCCGCAAATTGTTGGGCATTGAGCATGTCCATTTTTTTGCTAATTGCTTGCACACCCGTATAATAATCAAAATTGATACGACTGCGTCCTGCTTTACCCCGCTTGGTCGTAATCATCATTACCCCGTTGGCTCCTCTTGAACCAAAAATAGCGGTGGCAGAGGCATCTTTCAGTACATCGACACTTTCGATATCGTTGGGATTCATCAGGTTAAGACCGCTACCGTTGGTCAGGTCGCCTGAATTAAGGGGTTGACCATCTACCACAATCAACGGCCCATTTCCTGCGCTGATTGACCCAAACCCTCGGATTTTCACCGAAGGGCTGTTGCCAGGTGCACCTGTGGTTTGCTGAATCAACACCCCAGGCAGTTTTCCAGCCATCCCTTCTGCCACGTTGGTTACGGGCATATCCTTAATGTCCTGCGCGCTAATAGAGGCGATAGAGCCCGTTACGTCTTTCCGATTTTGGGTACCATAACCCACTACCACGACTTCGCTCAGGGCTTTGACGTCCACTTTTAAGGTAACATCTACAGTAGTACGGCTCCCAACGACAACTTCTTGGGCTTCATAACCAACGAAGCTATACACCAACGTGACGTTCCCTTCTGGAATACTGAGGTTGTACTTACCATCGCTGTCTGTAATAGCCCCTTTGGCTGTGCCTTTGACCACCACACTTACCCCTGGTAATCCTCCCCCACTTTCATCGATTACTTTTCCGATTATTTGTCGGTCGATGGGGGCGAATTCGTTTGGGTGGACAGACGTTTGATTGGACGTGGCCGTTTTTTCAGCTTTGACCCGTTTGAGTAAGATACGATTACCTGCTACTTCGTATGCCACTTCCATGGGCGTGAGTAAGCTTTCAAGTACAACCGCCAAGCGTTCGTTGTTAACGGCTAGAGATACACGCTGCGTACTTTTTAGCACGTTGGAGCTGTACATAAATTGCACATTCGTCGTTTTTTCGATGCGCTGAAGCACTTTTTTGATTTCAGCACTTTCAAAACTTAGCGTGAGTCGTTGATTCAGGAGTTCCTGAGCGTGCATTTTGTGGGCATGGGATATACTCAAAAATAGCACAGCAACCATCAGTTGCGTCAAAGTAAACCTCATAATTCGAAGCCAAAATTGACCAGTAAAAAGGTTTTGCATAAATTTGTCTGGGTTTATAACATTGGTTTTGAGACATTCATCTTCACTACCATCTTTTTTTAGATAGCTTAGACACACATTTGAAAAAAGTTAAATCCAAATCGGCCGTGCTGGAACCACTGCCGATTTTTTTTTAAATACATCCTTGGGCGTCAAAGATGATTTGGCCGTCCACAATCTCGTAGGTTGCCCCCGTGATTTTACAGAGTAAATTAAGTTTATCATATAAGGATTCGTTTGAAAGCGTTGCGGTGATTTTACAGTTTTTAAGGCTTTCATTGTCAAACTGAAAATGAATCCCATAGGCTTGTTCTAATTGATTTAAAACTTGCGGAAGTGGGCTTTCGTCATACGCGTAATGATTTATAATGGCTTCGGGGCGCAACACAATGGGCGCCAACACCAATGTTTTACTGAGTTGTTTTTCTTTTTCTTCAAAAACCGCCGCTTGGTTAGCCGTCAATATCACGCCTTTGGTGGTGGTCATCACCGCAGGGGTTTTCTCATCAATCGAATACACCGAAACTTTTCCCGACCGCACTTGTACCGTTACGCGATTGTCTGATTTATAAGCCCTTACCGTAAAAACAGTTCCCAATACTTTGGTCGTTAGCTTTCCTGTTTGTACCAAAAAAGGTTCTTTTTTCTTCACTACTTCAAAAAGCGCCTCGCCCGTCAGAAACACTTCGCGGTTTTCACCCGTGAATTTTGGGGCGTACTTTAATCGACTATGAGGGCTAAGTTTGACGGTGGAGCCATCCTCTAGGGTCAACAGTAAGAAACCCTCCGTTTCGTTCACCGTTTCGGCCAACGAATTGTCAAGTGCAGGAATTGAACTCATCAGTGGCGATTTTTCGTCCACATTCATAGCCCACCAAGCGCCAAAGGAAAGAATTGCGAAGGCCATGACCGCCGCAAATTGATAGAGAGGACGTTGCCACCATAACCGTACGGGAGTTGGGACATCTTGGTCAGATGGTTTGGTAATTTTTTCTAAAAATTGAGTCACCTCCTGGCGAACTTCTTTTTCAGAGAGTGATTCGGGCGCTACATTCATGGCCCGAATAAGCAACTCCGCTTGACGAATGTCCGCCTTTTTTTCGGGATGTTGTTGTAAAAAGCGCATCCAAAAACCCTCATCGCTTCCTTTCCCACGTACCCAATCTCGGAATGAGTCGTCTTTAACAAAATCTAAGGCATTATATTCTTCGTATTTTTTCATTTGATTGGTGTAATGCATTTCAGTTAATTTCCCAAAGGCCCCGATTGATTATCTCACCCACATGGCTGCCAATAACAAGTTGAGCCCCACTTGCCAGTGTTTCCTTAAACTTGTCAGTGCCTTTTGGAGTAAATTATACAGCGATTGTCGGCCGATTTGCATGGTTTCGGCAATTTGATCGTAGCTCAAATCTTGGTAAAATCTTAGATAAATAAGCTCTTTTTGGCGTTCGGGCAATTGCCCCAATACGTGTTCCAATCGTTTGAGTTGATATACTTCATACTCGTCCTCAATCATGCGCAGGTCGGCAGAAAACAACACATCAAAATCGTAGTCGTCGTTTAATTCGTAAAAATGGTTGTGTTGTTTTGACAACTCCCTCAACAACTTCGTTTTAAGCGACTTCAGCAAATAAGCCCGCACATTTTCGACCTCTCCGATGGTCGCATGTATTTGCCAAAGGCTCAAAAAAAGCTCTTGGATACAGTCTTTGACCATCTCCCGTTCGGGACAAAAGCGTACTCCCCAATGAAATAAATCGGAGTAATTCAACTGCATCAACTGCGCCAGCGAAGCGGGGTCACCTGCGCGGTAATCTTGCCAGAGTTGTTGGGTATGTTCGTCTTTGGGTCTGGGTTTCATGGGTTCAAATAGGACCTTTACTGACACGAGACCTAAAATCAGCAAACCTAACCCTTGAATTATGAATTTTTTGATAAAAATTTTAACTAAAACGCCTAAACGTACTGTTGCTCTTACGTTTAATTAAAATTTTTCCCGTTTCAAGGATACTTAGTGTCTCTTTTCAAGACGCTAAACAACGTTGGATTTTGTCCGTCTCGGTCTGTTTTGTACAGCTTCCAAGTGTGGGTATCAATTTGTTCCAAATGAAATTGATTGTCGGGGTTCGACAATTCTTTTTTAACCCAACGAGGGAACGCATTGGCCGCACGTGCATTTTCCCACGTTCGGATGGCTTTGAATATGTCGTATTTTTGGGGACAACTTTCGATTGACTTTTGGTTAAGTTCCATCAAATAGGTGGCTCCAGCTCCAACCGAAATCGCTTGAATGTGCTCATAATCGGCTACCGTTGAGTTTGCGTTCATTCCAAAATTCACCCCAAACGTGGCAGGAAAATAATTGGAAAAAGCCACATCCCGAATGTCTTTCCCTTCGCTGGTGGTGCTGCCCCAAACTCGTTTTTTGAGGTCATACATGTTGGTTCCTCCTCCTACGTTCCACACACTTTGATAATGCCACGACCCTTCCGACAAAGTAGCGCCCGACACCCTAAGGTAGGGGATGCGATGCACGGCCGCGCGTTCAAACATTTTCCGAAAAAATCGCTTCACCGAATAATACCCATGACCGCTATTAAACAAAAACTCTTGCCCGTCTAAGTCCATAAAGTGAATGCCATTGATGTGGCTCACGTCTGCGTAATACGCCGCAATTTTGTCTTGCAAATAGATGTTCGGAATCAAGCCGTCGTAGCCATAATTGATGGTTACTTGAAGCTTATACACCGATTCAGAAGCTGAGTGCGCCGACGGTGTTGTACCCCAGTACCCTCTTTTGACGCGCAAAAGTCGGTAAGGCGGGGTGGTAGAAACCCCTAAATAGTGGATTAGTTCTTGCCCTATTTTAACCATGTTTAAGTTTTCACAATGTCCTTCCCAACTGGCTATTTCGTCCAAATACGTTGGGTCGTCGATTTCGATGAGCGTGTCGGTGGCGCTTATCGCTTTCATCAACACCCGTTTTTGCTGATAACACAAACTATCGCTCGGTATCGGGCTAGCATCCTTTGTTCCTTGAGCGAGGGCGGTTGCAATGGTATGACGGCCAACCAAAATCCCTTTGGGACGGGCTAAGTCCGTAAATTCTTTATGTGACAGGCTCCCCGATGTTTTTTTAAACGGTTTCTTTTCAAAATTTAGCCCATCAATGTAGCCTCCATTGCCTCGGTCCACCTTAAAATAGGGCAAATCTTCGGCTTCAACAGCTTTAAAACCCATTTGAGACACGTACGAAAGGGTGCTGTCATAAAGCCCGCCTTTGGCACTTACGTCGGGGATATATCGGGCGGGGTCTTTGACCCATTTGCCATTGATGGTAGGATACGGTAGTTTTTCGGACAAAACGATGTTTTGAATCACATCCAACAAAGCGGTGCTATCGGGGCTTCCCCAAAGGGCAATGGACGAACCAATAAAATCGACGCCTGGCAGCGGCTCCACTTCTTGGTGGTTGGGTTTGTTGGTGGGCAAAAATGGAATAAGCGAAAACAAAATGTCGTTTTTAACGGTGCGGTTGCGAGCGTGGTACGTCAAATAGATTTCACCTTCTTTGTCCACAAAAGCAGCATTTCCGTACAAAATTCGATAGTAAGGCTCATAATGAGAATAAAAAGCCACGTCGCTTATGCCATCACCACCAATCGGGAATACTTGCCCTTCGTGCAAATGCGCAGGAAGCGGAAACTGTTTTTTATCGGGCGTATGAATAATGTACTGAAAAGGAGCAGCATCCCCATCTAAATCAGCCGTACCTCCGATGGTAATGTCATTGAGGGCCAACATCCCGATGGCGTAATTGACGGTGTCGCTGGTATCGCGCGCTACGCCAATCACCTCCCCAAAAAGGTTGGTAATGTTGGTATGGTAAGAGCCCCATTGGACATTATCAACCCCATTTCGAGGACTAAGCGCAAGGAGTGTCAGCTTGATGTATTTTGAATGAGGCACCACCGATACCGTTGCTACGGAGCCGTTGGCATAGTGCAACAAAAACGTTTTTTTCGATTTTTGAAAGGTAGCTTTGATGGGCTTAAAATAGTGCTTTTTCTTACTGTCGTACAGGCTAAGCAACGGAGACGGCTTCTCGGCAGGACTAAATTCCCGTTGAGGTTGGGTAGTGGTATTTTTCATGCTGGTAATCCAGCCTTTTTCGTTGATGTGAATTTTAAAATAGTTTGTCGAAAAATCCTGAGAATGAGCGTAAATTGTTCCAAAAGACAGCAACAAACTTAAAAAGAGGGAAGTCGAAAATGGTGATTTCATGTAAGTAAAACGAGAAATTAATCAAATGAACTACTAGGCCGAAGCATTGGAAGGCTATTCAAAGAAACAGAATCCTGTTCTACTTTGCCACATCCTTCCCTATTTTTGCAAAAAATCGAAAAACGAATGGCATTTCAGCGTAAAAGTACGTTTGGACAAACGTGGTGGGGACAACAATGGATCACGATACTGGAAGGACTCGATGAAAGCGGGCGATTGGCCAGAGGTCGTACGTATGCCAACAATGGCTCGGTCCAAAGCATTGCTTTTGAGGGAAACAAAATCGCGGCGCGGGTAAAAGGTACCAGCCCTCGGCCTTACAAAATTTCGTTCAATATCGACCCACTTTCTCCATCCGACAAAGCCCGATTGCTGAGTTTAATTACTGAAAATCCGCTCTATTTGACACAATTACTGAATCGTCAGCTGCCTACCGAGTTGTTTAACGACTGTCAACATCAAGGGATTTTTCTGTTTCCAGGTTCGTGGGAAGCGTTTCATTCCGATTGTTCGTGTCCCGATTGGGGCGATCCTTGCAAACACCGCGCGGCGGTGCTGTTTTTGGTCGCTAATGAAATTGACAAAAATCCTTTTCTGATTTTTGAACTCCGTGATTTTGATTTGTTCAAAAGCTTGGAAACGCTGGGGTTTGCGTCGTCTGACCAAAAAGACGTAGAAACACTCGACGTAGCCGATATTCGCCAACCGTTTGAAGGCTCGGAAGAAACCGTTTTTCAGCCAAACGAAGCTTTATATACCCCGCTGGATTTTTCGACGCTTCCCGATATTTCGGATAATTTATTGTCGCTTTTAGGGGATAAACCTTTGTTTTACCGAACGGGTAATTTCAAACAGGTTTTACAAAAATTTTACATCCATACTGCCAAAAAAGCGCGCGAACTGGCTGTTTCTGACGAACCGAGTGACCAAGAATATGACAAAGATTTGGACGCGGTAGAAAGCGGCGAAATCATCATGGACGAAGCGCTGGGCTTTTTGCAGGCCAATTTCAGAGATACCCGCGAGCGAGTTGTGTTTCAATTTGACGAACTCCCCAAGTTTGTCGATTGGATTCATCATTTGCCTTCGTCGCAGTTGCCACAGCTCTCTCCTACCCTCAAAGGGCTTTATTTTTTGAATCGTTTTTCGCTCAAACTCCTTGAACGCGGTGCGATTATTCCTCAATTGCTACGCGCTAAACTCAAGCGAGAATACCACTTAGTACGCTGGATTCCAGCCACTGTCAACGAACAAGTTGCTACCCTGTCGGCTCACGTACGGGCAGTATTGCCTCCCGATATTCTTTATTACAAAATTGGGAAACGAGACATCTTTGTTCCCACCGAAACGGATTTTATGAATGCCTTGTCTTCGCTCATTTTGACTGAGCACATACGGCAATTCAATGATCATTACGACTACAAAGCCACCGACACCGACGACTTATTTTTTAGAAACGCCATGGTTTTCTTTGGAGGTTTTGAGTCCCGCGAAATCCCGAGTAATATTCAGTTGTGGTTAAATAAATTTTTCATTGCTCAACGCGATTACGTGCCGTTAGTGCAAGTAGAAGAACTGGAGGAGGGTTTTAAAGTCAACCTGTTTGTAGAACATAAAAAGTCTGAACTCAACATCCCGATTCCCCTCCAAACGTTCATGGCCGAACGCAATTATGCGCCCGTTCGCATGGGGGTGATGCGCGACTTGTCGATGATGGCGGAGCATTTTCCGCAACTTAATCAATTGATTGCCAGCAATGGAGCGAAAACATTGCAGTTCGACTCCGAGGTGTTTGCCGACATTCTTCTGAAGATTTTGCCAACGATTCGACTGTTTGGCATCAAAATTCAGTTGCCAAAATCGCTCCAGAAACTGCTCCGTCCGCAGCTGACCATGACGCTCGACAGCGAGGAAGATGGCAAAGTGGCGGCTTCGTCGATTATCAGTTTGGAAAATATGCTCAAGTTCCGCTGGGAAGTAGCCGTGGGCGACGAACACATTGATACCCAAAGCTTTGTACGGATGATTGAAAACTACCGAGGGTTGGTAAAAATCAAAGACCAATACGCGTATTTTGACGAAAAAGAAATCAAAACCTTACTCGAAAAGCTCAAAAATCCGCCTTCGCTGGATAGCAATGAACTGTTACAAACGGCTCTTACTGAAGAATTTAATGGTACGGGCGTAACCCTCACCAAATCGGCGCAAAAGTGGATGAAATCGTTGTTGAAAAACGAAACCGTTGCACTTCCCGAGCGCCTTGCCGCCAACTTACGCCCCTACCAACAACGCGGCTACGAATGGCTTTATAAAAATGCGCGTTTGGGAATGGGTAGTCTCATTGCCGACGACATGGGGTTGGGAAAAACCCTGCAAGTCATCACTACCCTCCTGAAAATGAAGCAAGAAGGGGCTTTTAAAAAATTGAAAGGGTTGGTCGTAGTGCCAACGACTTTGCTCACCAACTGGTCGAAAGAAATCAGCAAATTTGCCCCCGAGCTTCGTCTGCACCTGTATCACGGTTCGGGACGCAGCTTGGTTCCGCTCAAAGACGCCGATATTTTGCTCACTACCTACGGCGTGGTTCGCAGTGAGGAAGAGGGTTTGAGTAAATTAAAGTGGGCGGTGATGGTGATTGACGAGGCGCAAAACATCAAAAACCCCAATACTGCCCAAACCAAAGCCGTTAAAAAGATGAAATCGGGCATAAAAATCGCCATGAGTGGTACGCCCGTCGAAAACCGCATGGCCGAATACTGGTCGATTTTTGATTTTGCCAACAAAGGCTACCTGGGTAATCTGAAAAAATTTGTGAGTGACTACGCCATTCCGATTGAGATTGACCGCGACCAACACGCCTTGGATAAGTTTAAGCGTGTGACCGAGCCGTTTATTTTGCGACGGGTAAAAACGGACAAAAAAATCATCCAAGATTTACCCGACAAAATTGAAATCGACCAAGCTTGTACCCTCACGGGCGAGCAAGCGGCTTTGTATCAAAGTGTGGTGGACCAAGCGTTGCGGGGCATTGAAGGTCAAAAAGATGGATTCAAACGCAGTGGGTTGATTTTTAAAATGATGACTGCCCTCAAACAAATTTGTAACCACCCCACGCACTACCTCAAAAAAGGCGGCGCTCAACCTGAAGCATCGGGAAAAACGCAGTTGCTGTTGGATTTGATTCGTCAAATCCTCGAAAATGGCGAAAAGACGCTCCTATTTACCCAATACGAAGAAATGGGTACGTTGTTACAAACGATGTTTCAGGAGCAAATGCAATTGGAAGTGCCTTTCCTTCACGGAGGCATCAGTCGTAAAAACCGCGATGAAATGGTGGATGATTTTCAGCACAATCGCTCGACCCGTATTTTGATTTTGTCGCTTAAAGCAGGAGGAACGGGACTCAATTTAACGGCGGCCAACAACGTGATTCACTACGATTTGTGGTGGAACCCCGCCGTGGAAGCCCAAGCCACCGACCGCGCTTTTCGGATTGGTCAGACCAAAAACGTATTGGTACACCGATTTATCACGCAAGGCAGTTTTGAAGAAAAAATCAACAAACTCATTCAAAACAAACGCGAACTCGCCAACCTCACCGTCACCGACGGCGAAACATGGTTGGGAGATTTGTCTAACAATGATTTGCGGGAGTTGGTGAGACTGGGGTAAGACAGAATCCCTTCCAAGGTTTAAAACCTTGGAAGGGGTTACTTTATAAACTTTTAAAGTCCTAAGACATTGAAAGTTTCATTTGTTAACGTTTTTTGGAGATGGATGAGCCACAGTATCCGTTTGAAAACCCAATTACCGAAATACGCTACGATTTCAAAAGTATAAGTCGCGAAAAGGAAGTCAATAAAAGAGTTATTTTTACTACATCAGACTTCCAAAATGTTTACAATTTGGCACTGGTAGATGTACTCGAAGAGGGTCGTTTATCAGACATTACTGAGAGCCGAAATAAAGACATGAAAACAATTTTAGCAACGGTAATGGGGATAATCATAAATTTCCTTGAAGCAAATCCAGGCAAAATTATAGCATTTAAAGGTAGCGACGAACGAAGACAGCGTTTGTATCGTTTGATAATCAGCCGAGATTTGGATGAATTAGAAAAGGAATTTGTAATTTTAGGAGTCAGTAGCGAAGGAGAATCTGAACCGTTTCAATCAAATCGTTTGTATGACTATTTTGTTATCTTAAAAAGATAAGCGATGAAAACTAAGACAAAAAAAGCCCCCGCAACACGCACAACAGGTCATCAAATAGTAGAAGAAAAAGTGCGAGATTTGAATGAATTCTTAAAAAAAGTAGATATGAATCAGTGGCAGGAAACCATTGAAAAAGCACGTGTCAATATGAAATAAATTGCATCTTTGTTTAGAAATCGAATTCAGGCATTTTAATAACCACCACTATGACAGCTGTATTGGACAAAAATATTGTTAAACAAGCCCTTCGTGAGTTGATTCAAGAAGAACCCGAATTATTTAAAAAGATGCTATTGGAAACAGCAATAGAAGAGGCAAAAACTTCACAAGATGCTGATTTTGAAGCATTAATTCGCAAAAATTTTGACCGTTACGAAGAAACGTTTAAGGCACTTGCTTAATGATTTACCTCACAAAACAACAGATTATTCGGTTAAATACAGCAACCATTGAAGCGCACGGAGGAAACTTTATGCCTCCCAGTAATTTTTTACACGAAGAAAATTTAGATTATTTGTTGGAGGCTGTTCAGGCAGAAATGTTCGGAGAGCCACTGTACCCAACTATTTCTGACAAAGCTGCCTTGTATTGCTATAACATTATTTGCAACCATATATTTACCGATGGGAATAAACGAACAGGATTAGCGGCTGCTTTAATTTTCTTGAATCTCAATCATTACGAGCTACGACTTGAGATCAGCAATTCCATTCTGACGGATTTTATCCTAAAAGTGGCCTCTGGTCAGTCAAGTTTAGAAGAGTGTAAAAGGTGGTTCAAAGACAACGCAGTAAAAGTGTAAAGCCAACATCCCGAAAGTTTAAAACTTTCGGGATGTTTTATAGGATTACAAAACGACGTTTACAATCCGTTTCGGAACCACTACCACCTTCTTAGGGGCTTTTCCTTCCAACCATTTTTGAACGGTTTCGTTGGCCAATACACTTTGTTCGATGTCTTCTTTTGACATATCGACAGGGAAAGCGAGGTTGGCACGTACTTTACCGTTGATTTGGATTGGATACTCAAACGAGCTTTCTACCAAATACTTAGGCTCAAACACAGGGAACGGAGCGGTGGTCAATGTTCCTGCTTCGTTGCCCAATGCCGTCCAAAGTTCTTCGGTAATGTGAGGGGCATACGGCGACAACAAAATGACCATTTCTTTCAAGATGGCTTTTTTGTGACACTTCAAATCGCTCAATTCGTTGACCCCAATCATGAACGTAGAAACAACCGTGTTGAACGAATAACGCTCAATGTCTTCCTCCACGCGCTTGATGGTACGGTGCAATACCTTCAATTCGTCGGCGGTTGGTTCGGCATCCACCAATTTTGATTTACCCGTTTGGTCCTCAAAGAACAAGCGCCAAAACTTACGCAAGAAGTTCGACGTTCCGCTGATGCCGTTGGTATTCCACGGTTTGGCGTCGGTCAATGGCCCCAAAAACATTTCGTACATCCGCAAGGTATCAGCGCCGTATTTATCAACAATCGTGTCAGGGTTTACGACGTTATACTTCGATTTTGACATTTTTTCCACTTCCCAGCCGCAGATGTATTTACCTTCTTCCAAAATAAATTCAGCATTGGCAAAGTCTTCCCGCCAGTTTTTAAAGGCTTGGGTATCCAAAACATCGTTTTCTACCATATTTACATCCACGTGCAATTTGGTCGTCTCGTACTGGTCTTTCAAGCCATAACTTACAAAAACGGGTTTTGCATTATCACTTGATTTCAAGCGATACACAAAATTACTACGTCCCTGAATCATTCCTTGGTTCACCAACTTAGCCGCAAATTCTTCGTGAGGAACTACGCCCAAGTCTTTCAAAAACTTGTTCCAAAAACGGCTGTACAACAAGTGTCCAGTAGCGTGTTCGGAGCCGCCCAAGTAGAAGTCGATACGTTGCCAGTAGTCGATGGCTTCTTTGGAAGCAAATACCTCGTTGTTTTGAGGGTCCATGTAGCGGTACCAGTACCACGACGAACCCGCCCAACCTGGCATTGTGCTCAATTCGTAATCGTATTCTCCTTTGTATTTCCACCCTTCGGCACGGCCCAATGGTGGTTCGCCCGTTTCGGTGGGAAGGTATTTATCAATTTTTGGCAATTCCAACGGCAAATCGGCCTCATCAATCAAGTACGGAACACCGTCTTTGAAATAAGCAGGTACAGGTTCGCCCCAATAACGTTGGCGGCTAAACACGGCGTTACGCAAGCGGTATTGTACCTTACCCTTACCCAATTTACGTTCTTCCAACCACTTGATAAGTGTGTCAGTCGCTTCTTGGTAAGTCATGCCGTTGATGATACCCGAGTTGATGTAGTGTCCTTCTTTGGTATTATCGGCCTGTTGGTCCGTGTCTTTTTGCGTATCTAAAATCGGAATAATAGGCAAACCAAAATTCGTTGCAAAGTTCCAGTCGCGCTGATCGCCCGAAGGAACTCCCATCACAGCCCCTGTTCCGTATCCTGCCAAAACATAATCGGCCAAATAGATAGGTACTTTTTCACCGCTGAACGGATTGATACAGTAACTTCCCGTGAACACGCCTGACACTTTCTTTTCGGCCATGCGGTCCACCTCGCTGCGACTGGCAGCCCACTTGATATAGGCTTCTACGTCGGCTTTTTGGTCAGCGGTTGTCAGTTCTGTTGCCCATTCGTGCTCAGGGGCTAACACCATGAAACTTACCCCATAAATGGTATCGACACGGGTCGTAAATACTTCAATCAATTTATCTTGCCCCTCAACGGCAAACTTTACCGATGCCCCTTGTGAGCGGCCAATCCAGTTGCGTTGTTGTTCTTTTAATGGTTCAGGCCAGTCGATTGTATCTAGTCCATTCAACAAACGGTCGGCATAGGCAGTAATCCGCATTGCCCACTGTTTCATCAATTTACGCTCCACAGGAAAGCCCCCACGCTCCGAAACGCCGTCTTTCACTTCGTCGTTTGAAAGTACCGTTCCTAAGCCTGGGCACCAGTTCACAAACGATTCTTCGGGAAACGTGAAGCGGTATTTCAACAAGACCAGTTGTTGTTCTTTTTCACTCATGGCGTTCCACTCTTCCGCGCTAAACTCGGCCACGTCTTCATCACAAACGGCGTTCACTGCTGCCGAACCACCTTGCGCAAATTGCTCAACCAAATGGCTGATTGGCAATGCTTTGTCGGCCACACGGTCGTAGTAGTGGTTAAACAACTGCATAAAAATCCACTGCGTCCATTTGTAATAATTGGGGTCGGAAGTACGAATTTCACGGCTCCAATCGTAGCTAAACCCAATATTTTTTAGCTGAGAAATGAACGTATTGATGTTTTGCTCGGTCGTTATGGCTGGGTGTTGACCCGTTTGAATCGCATACTGCTCGGCGGGCAATCCAAAGCTATCAAAACCCATTGGGTGCAAAACGTTGAACCCTTTGAGTCTTTTATATCGCGAAATAATGTCAGAAGCAATGTAGCCCAGTGGGTGCCCTACGTGCAGACCCGCTCCCGAAGGATACGGAAACATGTCGAGGACATAATACTTAGGCTTACTTGGGTCGATTTGGGTCTTGTAAGTTTGGTTTTCCTCCCAAAACTTCTGCCATTTTTTTTCGATTTCGCGGTGATTGTATTCGGTCATAATCGTTTGTACTGTGAATTTTCCGCAAAATTAGTGTATTTAGCAACGAAAAACTATTGATTATGATTATTGGAATTATACCTGCGCGTTATGGCTCAACGCGCTACCCAGGAAAACCCCTCATCGACATCAAAGGAAAAACGATGATTCAACGGGTATATGAGCAGGCCACCAAGGCCACATGCCTCTCCGAAGTAATTGTTGCGACCGATGATGTTCGCATCTTAGAGCACGTCGAATCCTTTGGTGGTAAAGCAGTTATGACCCACCCCGACCACCCAAGTGGCACGGATCGGTGCTGGGAAGCCTACTTGAACGTAAGGGGCAAAGGGCAAGGAGCAGAGGGCAATACATATCATACCCCTACTATGCCCAATGACTACATCATCAACATTCAAGGCGACGAACCTTTTGTGGCGCCTGAGCAAATCGACGAGTTGGGGGCTATGCTGGATGGCTCGGTTGAATTAGCTTCTCAAATGATTCCTGTGACTGATGCTGAGTTATTATTTGATATTGGGGAATCCAAAGTGATTATTAATGAACACTTCGAAGCCATTTATTTTAGCCGTCAAGTCATTCCTTATTTAAAAGGAGTTGACCCACAAGAATGGCACAAACATCATACCTATTACCGACAAGTGGGGATGTATGCTTACCGCGCTGATATTTTGGAGAAAATTACTCGCTTGCCTGTTTCACCGCTCGAAAAGGCCGAGTCCTTGGAGCAATTACGGTGGCTGCAAAACGGCTTCAAAATCAAAATGGGCCTTACCACCTACGAGAGTCATTGCATCGATACCCCCGAAGATGTGGAAAAAATCTTGCCATTCATTCAATAGATGAATGTAGAGGGTTGACGGGGGCACCCGCATGATGCCTATACTATTCAGGTTGTGAGCAACCCTCAACACAAATCATTCGACACGCTGCATTTTGCATTCGACACTACAAATTATGTCTTCTTCAAAAGTTGGTCTTTCGCCTGGTACATTAATTTATGTCGGCCCCGAGGTCGTCAAGGATACGACTATTACGATGGTTGAATACAATGAAAAATACCATAAGGAACGTACCATTGACAAAGTAGCCGATTGCCAGATTGCCGCCGATGCTTCCTACATCAGTTGGCTCGACGTGGACGGAATTCACGAACCCGAGGTAATTGAAGCCGTTGGGCAGATTCACCACATCCATCCACTGCTGTTGGAAGACATCATGAATACGCGTCAGAAGCCGAAAATAGAGTTTTACAACGACTCTTACGTGTTTATTTCCCTAAAAATGCTGTACTGGGACGAAAAAGAACTGAGCATTGACGCCGAACACGTCAGCTTTTTATTGGGGGCCAATTACCTGATTTCGTTTCAGGAAAAACGTACCAATGATATTTTCGCTCCCGTTTTGGAACGCATCAAGGCTTCGGTGGGAAAAACGCGGCGAAACGGCGCCGATTATTTGCTGTTTTCACTCGTTGACCTGATTGTCGATAATTACCTCGAAATTCTGGAAAAAATGAGCGAGCAACTCGAAGAATTGGAAGGTTTGATTTTGGAAAGTAAACACAAAGACCCCATCGGCCAATTGTACAACCTCAAACGCCAACTCACCCTCATGCGAAAGTACGTGTGGCCGTTGCGCGATATGCTGAGTCAGGGTTTGCGCGAAAACTCAAAACTCATTCAGAAAAGCACTACTCCTTATTTTCGGGATGTCCACGACCACATTACAAACGCCATTGATTCGATTGAATCCAATCGCGAACTTCTGACGGGGTTGATTGACATTCATTATTCGACCCTCAGTTCACGGATGAACAGCGTGATGAAGACATTGACCATTTATTCGGCGGTGTTTATGCCACTTACGTTCATTGCGGGAATTTACGGCATGAATTTCGACCACATGCCCGAGCTACGCCAACCCAATGGCTACTTCTACACCCTTGGCGGCATGGCCGTATTGACCGTTGGGCTGCTGATTTATTTTCGTCGAAGGGGGTGGATGTAACTGAATTTTATAGCATTTAATTAGAAGAATTTGTGCAATTTTGAGCCTCTTTTCACCATTATTCGCACTCAATGACCGATATTAGGCTCATCGCAACGGACATGGACGGTACGTTGCTCAACTCCAAAAGCGAACTTGACGCTTCCTTTTTCACCCTCTTTTCTCAGCTCCGAGCGCAAGGAATTCTGTTTGCCGCTGCCAGCGGGCGACAATACTACAACCTTGCCAAGTACTTCGATGCCATCAAGGATGATATGTTTTTTGTGGCCGAAAATGGCAGTTACGTTATGCACCGCGAACAAGAACTCTACGTTCAATCGTTGGAACTTTCGATTGCGCGTCAAATGGTTGAAATTGCCCGTAACATTCCCAATACCTACACTATTTTATGTGGCAAGAAAAAAGCGTACGTTGAAAGTAATGTTCCCAAATTTTGGGACCAAGTAACCAGGCATTTTGAGCAATACGAACTTGTTGAAGATTTAACCACCATTGAGGATGACCAATGCCTCAAGATTAGCTTGTGCGATTTTGACGGTTCTGCCAATAACAGTTATTCCTACTTCAAACCCTTTGAAAACGACTTACAGGTCAAGGTATCGGGAGGAAAATGGCTTGACATTTCGCACAAATTGGCCAACAAAGGTCAGGCACTCAAAGTCTTACAAGAACGCTACGGCATCACACCCGAGCAAACCATGGCCTTTGGAGATTACCTCAACGACCTCGAAATGATGCAACAAGCGCACCATTCGTACGCCATGGAAAACGCCCACCCCGCCATTAAGGAAGCGGCTCGTTTTCAGGCAAAATCAAACGACGAAAAAGGCGTTTTTGAGGTTCTGGAGAAAGTAGCTGCGCGTTAGTTTGTCCTTTTTGGGGTAAACCTTCGTACTCAAATGTTACATACGCTCATCATTGGTGCGGGACCTTTTGGCCTAACCCTTTCTGCACACCTCAAAAAACAAGAGGTTTCTCACGTAGTAGTCGGCAAGCCGATGGAGTTTTGGGAGAAAAACATGCCCGAAGGAATGTTCTTACGCTCAGGCTGCGATTGGCACCTCGATGTCGCAGGGGAACATACAATGGAGGCTTTTCTACAAGAACGTGGACTGACCGTAGCGGAGGTAGAACCCATCGCGCTTGATTTCTATTTGGAATATGTGCGGTGGTTTATGCAGCAAACTGCGCTCCCCATTCACCAAGCGTATGTCACTGATTTACAGAAAAAAGAAGATAATTTTTTGGTAAAATTAGACGACGGAAGCGTCCTGGAAGCCCAGCATGTAGTTGTCGCTGTTGGTTTTTATTATTTTCCATTCACGCCTACCGAAGTCACACAACTGTTGCCCCAAGGCTATTTTTCACACACTTGCCACGCGGTTGACCTAGCAGCATTTTCAGGAAAACGGGTGTTGATTATTGGCGGACGCCAAAGTGCGTTTGAGTGGACAGCCCTTCTTCGTGAGAAAGGAACTACCCAAGTTCACGTCAGTTACCGCCACGAAACCCCACAATTCTCTGAAGCACACTGGGGCTGGGTAATGGACGTTGTCAACACCATTGGCAATCATCCAACTTGGTTTCGAGAGCTTTCTCCCGAAGGCAAAGACGAATACCGCTATCGTTTGTGGGCCGAAGGTCGTTTGAAGTTAGAACCTTGGCTCGATGCGCGGATTCACCAAGAAAATGTAACCTTATACCCTCAAACACAACTGGTTAGCGCAGAGGTTACACCACAAAATTCATTAAAAATCCGATTAAGTTCGGGCGAAGAAATCGAGGTTGACCACGTAATTACGGCAACGGGCTACAAAGTAGAAACAAGTCAATTGCCTTTTCTACACCCCGACCTGCTGGCATCTCTTCATTGCACCAACGGTTTTCCGTGTTTAGATGCTCATTTTCAAAGCAATATCCCTGGCCTTTATTTCACCAGTTTAATGGCTGGACAGGATTTTGGGCCGTTCTTTGGCTTTACCATTGCCGTTCGTACTTCGGCAAAATTGATCGGCCAAAGCTTACTTGAGAAGTCAAACTAGGGATTAATGCGCATTTTTCGGAACTTTGCACCTTAATTCTTGCTTTTGATAGTATTAACTTTTTGCATAAATAAATGACTGAAAAAGAAGGAATCTACGCCATATTCGACACCGCAAAGGGCGAAATTACCGTAGAGTTATTGTACGAAAAATGTCCCATGACGGTAACCAATTTTGTAGGGTTGGCCGAGGGAACAATGGAAAACAGCGCCAAACCATTGGGACAACCGTTTTACGACGGGCTGAAATTTCACCGTGTTATCAGTAAAGTCAACGGCGATAGCTCTGATTTTATGGTTCAAGGGGGCGACCCACAAGGTACTGGTTCTGGCGGCCCAGGGTACCGTTTCCCCGACGAAATTGATGCCACATTACGCCACGACCGTCCAGGCGTATTGTCGATGGCAAACGCGGGTCCAGGCACCAACGGTAGTCAGTTTTTTATCACGCACGTGCCAACTCCTTGGCTCGACGGCAAACATACCGTTTTTGGTTTCGTCATTGATGGACAAGATGTGGTCAATCAAATGAAAACCAACGATGCCATTAATAGTGTAAAAATTGTTCGTCAAGGCGAAAAAGCCCAAGCTTTTAAAGCCGACAAAGCTGCACTTGATGCCCACATTGGCCAGCTTGCCGAAAAACAAAAAGAAGCCGAAAAAGCAGAAGTAGAAACGTTCAAACAATGGGCATTGGCCAACTACCCAACGGCACAATTTACCGCCTCGGGACTTGGATACGTCGTGAACAATGAAGGAACGGGAAAAGAAGCAGTAGCTGGTAAAAACGTTTCGGTACATTACACAGGCTCTTTCCAAAACGGCCAAGTGTTTGATTCATCGCATTCACGCCGTCAGCCCATTGATTTTCGTTTAGGCGAAGGCCGCGTCATCAAAGGTTGGGACGAAGGTATTGCTTTGATGAAGGAGGGCGCGAAATATACGCTTTTGATTCCTTACCAACTTGGCTACGGTAAAAATGGCTACGGACCAATTCCTGCCAAAGCTACGCTCATTTTTGAGACAGAGTTGGTGAAGGTGGGGTAATAGTGCAACTACTTTGAACCATATAAGACATATAAGAGATTATAAGAAAAACTTAAATGCCCTTATATGTCTTATATGGTTCATAAAGGCAACGTCATAATAAAGGTTGTTCCCTCCTCAAGGGTAGAATATACCTGCAAATGACCGTGGTGAAGCAAAACAATACGCTCCGTCAGCGGCAAACCAATACCGTGTCCATTGATATTTCGGGCATTGATTCCTCGCCGAAAAGGCTTAAAAATAGTAGGCAATTCGGTTTGGGTAATGGGTGGGCCAATGTTATGAAAATGCAATTCAATGGTATTTCGTAGTGCCTGAAAGCGAACAGAAACGGTATGATTTGGCGAAAATTTACACCCATTTTCTACCAAATTGACCAACGCAATTTTGAGCAATGCTTCGTTACCTTCAACCAAAAAATGGGAGTTTGTTTCTGAAAATTCGCTCAAGTCCACTTTCACCGTATAATGCGGATAGACCTTCAACAACTCACTGCGAACCTGCCAAAATATTTCATCAATTGGTACTTTTTCAAATTTCACCACCGATTCGTCCATGCTCACTTTGGCCAACGCCAACAACCCATTGGAAAGCTGATTGAGCTGACGCACATCTTCCAATACCGACATCAACGTCTCTTGCCATTCTTTGGGGTCTTCGTCCATCAATGCCACTTCTATCTGCCCCGTAATTGCCGTCAGGGGCGTTCTAAGTTCGTGGGAGGCATTCGACACAAAAGCGCGTTGCAGTTTAAAACCCTCTTCCAACCGATCCAACATCCGATTAAAACGCACGGCCAATTGCCCAATCTCATCTTGTTTATTGGCTACGTCCACCCGTAAATCCAACCGATTGGCCGAAATTTGATCTACCCTTCCGATGAGTTTTTTTAGCGGCAACAAGGCGCGATAGGCATAAACCCAACCCACAAAAAACACCACAAAACTTGCCAACAACCAGCCTACTGCAAGTACCAAAAGTAAATTACGGTTTTTGCTAAACCCATAAATATCAACGCCCGAAGCAAGCACGACAAGGTGGTTATGTTGATCTACAAACAAAACCCCAACTACTTCACGCCCCTTTTGCACCCAACGGACTTCCTTTTCTTCCCGAACCTGTTGCAAAAGCGCTTTTGTCACCTGCAAATAATCGGTACCGCTTTCATAAACCAACGAATCTCGGTCGTTGTAAATGATAATTTCCTCCTCCGTCAAAACGGTTAAATGATTTTTATCCAATAGCTTAAAAAGCTCTAAACTAACCGTTTCCGTCCCAAAGAGCAACTGAGCCGACGTGGTAGCTTCGGCCTTGAGTCGTTCGTAAAACTCATTGCTGCGATGCCGCTCCGACAACAAATAAATAACCACACAAAACACCAACAACAGCGCGGAAACTACCGCAGTAAAGAGAAGCGTCAGACGCCCACGGATGGTCATTTTTCTTTCAAAGTATAGCCCATTCCTACGACAGTATGAATGAGTTTGGTGGGAGACTCTTTGTCAATTTTTTTGCGTAAATAATTGATATACACTTCGATAAAGTTGGTTCCTGTATCAAAATCTATGTCCCAAACCTGCTCGGCGATGTCCATTTTTGAAACAACCCGCCCACGGTTTCGCATCAAATACTCCAACAAAGCAAATTCTTTGGCGGTAAGTTCAATCGTATTTCCGCCACGGAGTGCCAGTTTTTGATCCAAATCCAACTCTAAATCAGCCACTTTTAAGCGATTTGTGGGCTGCTCGTTTGATTTTTGGGAACGTTTGAGCAAAGCCCGCAACCGCGCGACGAGCTCCATAAAATCGAACGGTTTTACGAGATAGTCATCTACCCCCGCGTCAAACCCTGCCAGTTTATCGGCGGTGGTATCAAGCGCCGTCAGCATGAGAATAGGCACATCTGGATTCTTAGTACGTACATAAGTCGCCAATTCAACCCCGTCCATGTGGGGCAAATTCACGTCCAGAATGAGCAAATCGTAGCTACTTTGATCAAAAAAATGCTGACCCGCGCGGCCGTCTTCTGCTATTTCGACGGCAAAACTGTGTTTTTCTAGTCCTTTCTTGATAAAAGCTGCGACTTTTGCTTCATCTTCTACCAAAAGAAGGTGTGGTTTATTATCCATAACCTTACATACAAATTTGACCCCTTACTTATTTGCTCAAATATTGTGCAAATCTTCCCTAAATTTCTTCAAAAATTCAACTTCTTTCCTCGTAACTCGATTATCCGATTTCACAATTTTTTTCATCACACCGATAAAGTACTGTTTAACCTCGTGGTTCAGTTCTTTTTTGTGAGATACAAAACAATTCATGGCCGAATGATACGCCTCTTCAACTGATTTTCGGTAATGCTCACAAAGCTGAAAGGAATGAATGGCTTGAACGCCCAAAGGCCCCTGATCCAATAAAATCAAACGGGCATTTAATGATTCTTCCGACTGCATTCGTCCATCAAATTTAATAAGTGCGTAAATAATACTGCCAAGTCCCGAATATAAGAGTGGTGATAGTGCTTCCATACCGTTGTATCTTTTTGTTAGAAGACAAATGTAAGGTTTGCGCCTTAGAATAATCTTACAACGAAATTAGAACAGCATTAGAAAATCTGAGCATCCACTACCGCAAAACTCATCCGCCACATTGTTACATTTTCTTTAGATTTTGTAGTTTTGTCAAAATACTCGCAAACCGTCTAAACCATGAGAAAACCCCTATTTCTTTTTCATTGCTTGTTGCTTACCACAATTTGTCACTTCATCCACGCCCAAGTAAAGCCCCTCACATCGAGTGAAATTTTACTAAACCTAAAAAAACTGAATGTCGTAGGTAGTGCCATGCACATTGCTGCTCACCCCGACGACGAAAACACCCTCTTACTCACCTATTTATCCAAAGAAAGGCTCGTAAAGACGCAGTACCTTGCCCTTACCCGTGGCGATGGTGGCCAAAACCTCATCGGCCCCGAACAAGGCGAGTACATTGGCATTATTCGTACACAAGAGCTGTTGGCCGCCCGTCGGATTGACGGCGCAGAGCAGCTTTTCTCGCGGGCATACGATTTTGGTTTTTCAAAAACCCGCGAAGAAACCTTGAAGTTCTGGGGAGAAAATAACGTGCTGTCGGATGTCGTATATCACATTCGCAAAAACCAGCCCGACGTTCTTATCACGCGCTTTCCGCCTGATGCCCGCGCGGGACATGGTCACCACAACTCTTCCGCTTTTTTGGCAGAATTGGCCTTTAAAATGGCTAACGACCCCACCAAATTTCCTGAGCAGCTCAAAGAAGTACAAACTTGGCAGCCCAAACGCATCGTTTGGAACTCATTTTCTCCAGGTTTTAACAACCAAAAGCCTACTGACAAAGGTACATTCATAACGGTGGACATTGGCGGCTATAACCCGCTTATCGGAAAATCGCACGCCGAAATTGCCGCCGAAAGCCGCAGTTCGCACAAAAGTCAAGGGTTTGGCTCGGGAGCCAACCGCAATGCCCGCGTCGATTTTATGCTTCACAAAGACGGTGTGCCTGCCGAAAAAGATGTGTTTGATGGCGTTGATCTTACTTGGAGCCGCGTCAAAGGCAGCGAACAAGTTGCCCAGCTCATCGACCAAGCCATCCGAAATTACAACGTAAGTTACCCCGCGTCGTCGGTGCCTGTGTTGGTGAAAATTTATGAAGAATTGGGCAAACTCGACGCAAAAAACCTGTATGTGCAACAAAAAAAGGCCGAAGTAGAAGTATTACTTCAAAATTGCCTTGGCCTTTGGTTTGAAACAAATCCGACGGATTATGCGGTCGCCGTGGGCGACCGCGCACCACTGAAAATTAGCGTTGTTAAGCGCAGCGATTTCCCCATTAAACTCACTCGTTTGCAGTTTATTGGGGCATCAAAAGACACTACCATGACGTTGGAAATGAAAAACAACGAGCTTTCGGTGTTTTCATTTGCGCCTACCGTTCCTGCCAATACACCCATAAGCCAGCCTTATTGGTTGGTCAAACCCATCAAAGACGGGGCGTTCCAAATCGACGACCAATCGAAATTATCAACCCCCGAAAACATTCCTACGCTTCAAACGGCGTTTACGTTTGAAATTAGTGGTCAAAAATTCACCTTCACGAAGCCTTGGGTCTTTAAATCAACCGACCCCGTGGACGGCGAAGTTTATCGTCCGTTTGAAATTCGGCCAGAGGCTACCGCAAACGTTTCGGAAAAAGTATATGTTTTTGCTGACAATCAACCCAAAACGGTGGACATCGTCGTAAAAGCCCACCGCGCCAATGTCAAAGGTACGTTGACGTTTGACGTACCTGCGGGCTGGCGCGTAGAACCTATGCAATTGCCGTTTGAAATGCGCGAAAAGTACCAAGAGCAAACGGTTTCGGTCAAAGTATTCCCATCGGCCCAGCAAAGTGACGTCAAGCTCAAAGTGATTACCAAGACTGACAACGGCGAAAATTCGTACAGCCTTCGTTCGGTAGAATACAAGCATATTCCTACCCAAACCATCTATCCAAGTGCAACCACCGCTTTGGTAAAATTGGACATCAAAAACAAGGCAAAAAACATTGGATACATTGCGGGTGCAGGCGATGAAGTTCCAGCAGCACTTCGCCAAATGGGCTGCCAAGTGACGTTGCTCGACGAAGGTGCACTCAACAAAAACTTGTCGGTATACGATGCCATCGTGGTAGGTGTGCGCGCTTACAACACCGAAGAGCGTATCAAATATTTTCAACCAAAACTGATGGAATACGTCAAAAATGGCGGTACAATGGTGGTTCAATACGTGACGGCGGGTGGTTTTGGAAATACGCTCAAAGTACAAGAAATGGGGCCGTATCCCTTCAAAGTTGGCCGCGACCGCGTGACCGAAGAAGATGCCGAAATGCGGATTTTACAACCTGCTCACCCGATTTTGAATACGCCGAATAAAATAACAACCAAAGATTTTGAAGGCTGGATACAAGAGCGTGGAATCTATTTTGCCGTAGAATGGGACAAAAACTACGTACCACTTTTCTCGGCCAACGACACAGGCGAAGCAGCCAAAGAAGGAAGTTTGATTTATACCCAGTACGGAAAAGGCCACTTCATTTACACAGGTATTGTATTTTTCCGCGAGTTACCTGCGGGCGTACCTGGTGCTTATCGTTTGTTTGCCAATATGATTTCGTTGGGAAAAAAGTAACCCAATGACAGGATTGACTAGCCCCTGAGACGACGATTAAAACCCGTACCTCAGCGGCTAGTCTGTTTCCTTACCCAAAGAATTAACATGGATACCCCCATCGACGAGCAACAACTTTGGCAGGATTTTCAGCAGGGTGACGACGACGCATATACCCAGCTTTATCGCCTTCACGTCAGAGCCATGTACCGTTATGGACTTAGTTTAGTGCCTGTTTCTGAAGCTTTTGTCTTGGATTGTATTCACGATGTATTTGCCGAAATTTGGGCAAAAAAAACACGCCTTACGGTTCCAGAAAACGTACGGTATTACCTGCTCAAATCCCTCAAAACCCGCATATTACACCTTCTCAAACGCCATGAGCGTCCGCATTTGTTTGTTTCTCAACCCGATTTTGATGACCTCTGGGCCGAGCCTTCGAGCGATGAACTCCTGATGCAAGAAGAGGAGTCTTTTGATCGCGAACAGTTAATCAAACGCCTTGTTAGCCAACTCCCTCCGCGTCAACAGGAAGCCATACGACTGCGTTTTGTGGAAAATATGGAATACACCCAAATCGCCGAGCTCCTCTCCATGAATCGGCAATCTGCTCAAAATCTGCTCTTTAGGGCAGTCGAAAAATTAAGAAGCTGGCTACTCCCTTCTCTTTTTTATCTTTTTCAGGATTTTTTCAACAGTAAGTGAGTATAGAAGCGCGGGATTGGTCATCTACGGACAAAAATCCTAAACACTGTGCCAAACCAATACGCTTTTTACTCGGCAGCAGATTTTGTCATCGACGATGCTTTTTTAAAGCACCAACTTACCCCTACCCCTGCTTCAACGGACTGGTGGAATCGCTGGCTTGCTGAAAACCCATCCCAACAAGAAGAATGGAACAAAGCAGTGCAGTTGCTCGAAGCCGTGCGTTTGGGATTGAACGATTATACCCGTACTTACCTCACCCCCGAAACAGAAGCGATGTTGTTGTCGCGCATTCAGGCCACCAACCGACTGCACGACGAAGAGGAAGCGCCTACTCGCTCGCTGTGGAGTCAGCCGTGGATTCGGTACGTGGCAGCGGCCAGTGTGGTAGGTTTGATAAGTATCGGCTGGTGGGGACAGCAGTCTTTTCAACGCCGCGCTCAACCCTACCAAGCGTACGTGGCAACCCTCGATGAGTCAAAGATTGAGAAGGTAAACCAAGGCGATAAGCCTCTTCATTTTCAGCTCCCTGACGGCTCGAAAGTCACCCTTTTTGCCAAAAGTCGTTTGAGTTTTGATCATTTTTTTGGAAAAAAAAATCGCAGTGTTTATTTGTCGGGAAAAGCCTTTTTTGAGGTCAAAAAACAGCCCAATTCGCCATTTTTTGTGTATGCCAACGAACTGGTCACCAAAGTATTAGGCACCAGTTTTGTGGTACAAGCATACCCCAACGACAAGCAAGTGGAAGTCCAAGTAAAGACGGGCAAAGTATCGGTATTTACCCAAAACGACCCCTCAAAAGCCCAAAAGTTGGGCAACCGCGAATTGGAAGGAATTGTATTGACTCCTAACCAGCAAATTACGCTCAATCGGCAAGAACTCCGACTGGCGAGGGCCTTAGTACCCGAGCCCCAGCTTTTGGCTCAGCCTATACCCCTGCCAGCTTTCGAGTTTGAAGAAGCACCCGTTCCGCAGGTGTTAGACCTCATTGAAAAAGCTTATGGTATCCATATTGTCTATGATGCCGAGCTTCTCTCCTCTTGCACCCTCACGGCTTCCCTTTCGGAGGAATCGCTCGCCCAAAAAATCAAACTGATTTGCCAAGCAATAGACGCCACCTCAGAAACCATTGATGCCCAGATTGTTATTTACTCCAAAGGTTGCCATTAGTTCCACTCTTTATATTCATTTTTTAATACCTAATCATCCCTCTTCTATGAGAAATCCTTTACGACTACGCAGTTTGGCGATGCGGACGGTTTGTGTAACCTGCACCCTGCTACTACTGTCAGTATTACTGATTGGTGTGTCTTACGCCCGCGAAACTTTCGCCCAAGAGTTGCTTCAGCAACGCATTACCCTTAAAGCCGACGAACAATCGGTAAAGGCAGTTTTAACAAAAATCGAAAAGCTTACATCGGTAAAGTTTTTGTACAGCCCTAGCCTCATTAAGTCGGAGCGCAAGGTCAATCTCAATGCCGTCAACGAGCCCCTCAGCAAAGTACTTGAATCGCTGCTTAGTCCGCTGCAAGTTTCGTACGAAGTAGCGGGAAAACAAGTCATTTTAAAGCAAGAACCCCTTCCTCAACCCGTCGAGAAAAAAGCATCCGTTAGTCATGAACCCTTCGCGATTGAGCAACCTATTACGGGAATCATCACCGATGCCAAAGGAGAGATTTTGGCGGGGGTAAGCGTATTGGTCAAAGGAACCAACCGCGGAACTTCTACCAACGGCGAAGGGAAATATAGCCTTGTCGCCCAACCTTCCGAAACCCTGGTTTTCTCGTTTGTTGGCTACATCAAGAAAGAAATTGTGGTTGGCAATCAGACGGAAATCAACCTTGTCTTAAACGAAGACACCCAAACCCTCGGCGAGGTGGTTGTCACGGCTTTGGGTATCAAACGCGACAAACGCGCCTTGGGGTATTCGATTCAGGAAATCAACGGCGAAAGCCTTGCTCAAGCCAAAGAAGCCAACGTAGCTACCTCATTGGCAGGGAAGATTGCGGGTGTACAAGTAACACGCGCAGGCAACGGAGCAGGCGGGTCGTCGCGGGTTGTGATTCGGGGGGCCAATTCCTTGGTGGGAAATAGCCAGCCACTGTACGTCATCGACGGGATTCCGATGGATAACAGCAACGTAAATTCACCCAGCCGCTGGGGAGGAATCGACTACGGCGACGGAATCTCCAACATCAACCCAGAAGACATTGAAAGCATGTCGGTTTTGAAAGGGCCAAACGCCGCCGCCCTATACGGTCAGCGCGGAAGCAACGGGGTCATCTTGATTACGACTAAATCGGGCAAATCACGCAAGGGCGTAGGCATCAAATACGGCATTGATTATTCTGTCGGTGACGCGCTAGTTTTACCTGATTTTCAAGACGAATACGGTCAAGGACTTGACGGAACGTTTACGCATTTCCGTGGCAACGATGGCAAAATTTATACGTGGGCAGCCGCAAAAGCCGCTAATATTCAAGGTATTCCCAAAATGAGTGGCGGACGCGACCGCTTTACCCGTGCCAGCTGGGGAGCCAAAATGGAAGGACAACAGTACGAAGACCAATGGGGAAATGTATTGAGCCTTACCCCTCAACCCAACACTTTCCAAACGTTTTTCAACAAAGAAAGACAGATGGCCAATAACATTAGCCTTGAAGGCGGAAACGACAATGTCAACTATCGTTTATCGTTTGGAAATACTAAAATCGACGGTTATACCCCAGGGAATACCCTCAACCGTAATAACATTAGCCTTCGTACAATGGCGAAACTTACTCCCAAGCTTGACCTTGACGTAAAAGCCAATTACATCGGTCAACGGGGAAACAATCGCCCTACGGTTTCGGATGCCGCCGACAACCCTGCCTATCTTTGGATCAGCCAACCGCGCTCCATTCCTATGAGCATTTTGGAAAACTCGACTTGGACGGCGGAAGATGTAAGCAAACAACTGGGCTACGGCACCACTCCTTTTATTGGGTTGGAAAAAACGTACGCTACCAACTCTTCAACAGCCAACCCTTATTGGACGCGCGACCATACCCGCAACTCCGACGACCGTCAGCGTTTGATTGGTTTGATAAAATTGAGTTATCAGTTTAATGATTGGATTCGTTTGACGGCCAAAACAGGTACTGACTTTTATACTGACCAGCGTCTTCGCTACCGCGAAAAAGGCACTTACCAAAGCCAAAACCGCAATGGTGATATTATTGAAGAAGTAACGCGCGTCCGCGAAGACAACAGCGACGTATTGCTGTCGTTGACCCCTGAGTTGTCAAAAGATTTTTCATTGTCGCTCAACCTTGGCGCCAACCACCAAAAATTTTATGCCCGTACCACAGGAAATACGGGGACGGAATTTATTGCGCCTAATTTGTATTCCATCAACAACACCCTCATCAATTCCTACGTTTTCAACCTTTCTGAATCATCCATCAATTCCGTTTATGCCGCAGGTTCAGTAGGTTTTCGGGACTATTTATTTGTTGATTTCTCTGCCCGCAACGACTGGTCTTCTACCCTTTCTCCCGCCAACAACTCCTTTTTCTACCCTGCTGTGAGCGGTAGCTTGGTCGTAACCGATGCCTTGAACCTCCAAAATTCTACGTTGAGTTTCTTAAAAGTTCGTGCCTCGTGGGCACAAGCGGGAAGTTCAGGAAGCCCGTACCAGTTGACGGGTAACTATGCGCTCGACCAAACACCACACGGGGGGCAACCTTTGGGTTCGTTTACCTCAGTTATTCCAGACCCTAACCTCAAAAACGAATTAACAACGTCGCTTGAATTAGGTCTTGAAGCCCGTTTTTTCAAAAATCGTTTGGGATTGACGTTTGCGTACTACGATGCAAGTACAAAAAACCAAATTCTCAATATTCCATTGCCTCCGTCGAGTACTTTCACGTCACGCCGCATCAACGCGGGCGAAATTCGTAACCACGGCATTGAATTGTCCCTCACAGGAACGCCCGTGCGGACCGAAACAGGCTTCTCGTGGGATGCTACTTTCAACTTCTCGCGTAACCGCAACCAAGTTGTTGAATTGGCCGAAGGAGTCTCTACCTTCTTATTGGGCGACGACCGCAACGTGCAAGTTATCGCCACCCCAGGCAAGCCATTCGGAACCATCATCGGTAACGGTTTTCAATGGTTACGCGACGACAAAGGCAATCGTTTGATTGACCCAACGACAGGTTTGCCCCTCAAAACCAATGCGAAGTTGTTGTACGAAATTGGCAGTGCGTTACCCAACTGGATTGGTGGATTTAACAATACCTTCCGCTACAAAGGCTTCAGCTTGTCTGGCTTGATGGACGTAAGCCAAGGTGGAAAAATATTTTCACAAAGTTTGCGCGAAGAATTGGTATTCGGAACCATCAAAAAGACCCTTCCTGGGCGCGATGGCTCGTATGTCGCCGATGGTGTTGTAGCCCAGAAAAACGCTGATGGTACTTGGACAAGCACAGGCCAAGGCAATACCAAACAAGTAAGAGCTCAAGACTACTGGAACGTAATTGCCCCTGACAAAGACAACGTTGTGTCGGAAGAAATGCTCAACGACGCAAGTTATATCATGTTCAGAGAACTTACTTTCAACTATCAATTGCCGTCTAAAATCATCAGCAAAACGCCTTTCCGCAACATTCGCGCGGGAGTTTATGGACGCAATTTGTTCTACTTGCAACGCAAAACCGACGGCTACGCCCCCGAAGCCTCGTCGTTCAACGTCAACAATTCCTCGCTGGGTCTTGAGTCCACCTCGTTGCCATTGTTACGTTATTTTGGCTTTAGCTTGAATTTAGAACTCTAACCACCTCTTTCCTCTAACGACTTTCAACTCATGAAATCTATAAAAATCAAATCGCTTGTTATGATAGGGGCGCTTTTTGTAGCGCAAGGCTGTACCGAAGATTTTGAAAAAATCAATACGCCTCCTACGACCCTTTCCACCATCGACCCAGGGCTTATTTTGTCCAAAGCTCAAAAGGACGCCGCTTTTTCGGAAGGTTACGAATACCCCAACAACCAATTTGGCTCGTGGATACAACACTGGGCGGGTGGCGTGCTTATTTCGAGCTCTAGGTACATCCAACAAACCGACGATAACCTTTGGAACGACCATTATGCCCTGATTCGGAATATTTCGCAAATCAGAACTCAATTGCTCAAAGGACGTGAAAATGACCCCAAAGCACGTACCAAACTAGCCATTGCAAGGATTGTTGAGATTTCGATTTGGCAACGTTTGACGGATTTGTTCGGCGACGTTCCTTTCTCCGAAACTGCCTTGGGCGTAGATGCGGTCAATAATCAACCGAAGTTTGATACGCAAGATGCTATTTATAAAAAGTTGATACAAGACTTGGACGCGGCGCTCTCTCAAATTACGCCAACCGACGATAGCTACGGGGCAGCTGACTATTATTTCAAAGGCAATCTTACGCAGTGGAAAAAATACGGCAATTCACTCAAGTTGCGCCTTGGAATGCGTATCCGTTACGCTGACGCGGCTTTGGCCCAAAAAACCGTTACCGAAGCCATGGGTCAACCCTTGCTTGAAAGCAATACCGACAATGCGGCCGTACCAACATTTAACGACGCAACCAACGCCAACGTACACCCAGTGTTGAACCATTGGCTGGCGGGTAGCCCCGACCTTAAATACTTAGCAGCACCCTTGGTAGCTCAGTTGGTGAACTCTAAAGACCCGCGCCTTGCACGCCTTGTGCAACCCACGGTCAATTCTGTGAAGGCTGGTACCCCCGCTTACAAAGGAATTGGTGTGGCCCTTACAGATGAGCTTTTGAAAACAATCATCAAAGACGACTATTCAACTGCCTCACAAACAACGTTTTTTAACAAAGCTTATAGCCCAGCCATTCCGTGCTTGGCCATGTCGTACTCAGATGTTTGTTTTTACAAAGCCGAAGCAGCCCTCGAAAACTGGGGCGCGACGCCTGACCAAGCGGAGAAGTTTTATCAGGATGGGGTAAGAGCTGCTTTGGCACAAAACCCATACAACATCACCACAGTACCCGCTGATTTTCAAAAGGAGCTCTCATTTACGGGTTTAAGTAAAGACGAAAAGTTGGAAAAAATCGGTACCCAAAAATGGATTCAGCTGTTTGGCCGTTCGTACGAAGCTTTTATCGAATGGCGCAGAATGGGGTATCCTGCTTTGAAAGCAGGACCAAATTTGGGCTCAACCAACGGCCAAATTCCACGCCGAGCTATTTATTCGTCTCGTGAGACTTTGCTAAACAAAACCAACTATGACGAAGCCGTTAAGCGCCTTGCCAACGGCAACTCATATACCTCTAAGGTGTGGTGGGATAAGAAATAACCACTGTTTCTATTTTACGTTAAGGCAAACCAAGCTAATTTTGGTTTGCCTTTTTTTTTCTTAACTAAACATAAACGGCTTCCGTTTCCCAAGTAAATTGAGGAAGTTTTATGGTACTTAAAAGCTGTTCCTCCAGCATAGTTGCCCACTCCGAAATATACAGCACCACGTCATCGCGATAATTATGACGTAAATGACGCTTATTTTCGGGCAAACGATTCAAAATTCGTCGGTCCGACAGTCGTTCTAAATGCTTCAAATCGTCCGAATCCAACCCTGCGTCTATCATCTCATTGATGAGCAAATCCATCGGTAGCCCGCTCGTAGGGCAATAGTCATTCAATTGCTCATTCCAATCTCCCCTGCCGTTGGCCAGGGCATGGGCATGGATTTCGGCTTTGGTAAGCTTCGTAATTTCTTGCGCTAAATTTCCACAATTGCAGCTCCCCATGTGTCCCCATTGGTACGGAGAGCCTTGTTCAATCTTACGAGCCGTTCGACGAAGAGCGGCAATGAGGTCGAGATTAGGACGTGCCATAGCCTTATACGTTTTTATTTATGGTTTATGAGAAATCAAACCGAGTGTCTAGGTTTTTTGTTTTCAAGCAATTTATGTATTTTTTTGTAAAGCAGTCAATGAATATTACAATCAATCATGACCCTAAAAAAACAATTCGTCCCCTCCACCTTCCTGTTTGGGATTTTTCTTCTGCTCAGTTCATGTAGCCGCAAATACGTTCCTGACACTACTTACAGTGTTGAACAAATCAAGCAAGATTTTAAGCTCATGCGTCATGCGTTGGAAGAATCTCACCCAGGGATTTATCGTTACACCTCCTCTGATTCTATTCGTTGGGTTTTTGACCAAACTGAAAAGCTGCTCGACCATCCCATGACGGAGCTGGAGTTTCGGCGCACGGTCAACCCCATCTTTTCGTACATCCGTTGTGGTCATACCGATATTTATCCGTCGAAAGGGTATTCAAAATACATCAAAAAAAACAAACCAAAAGAATTTCCTTTGGGGCTGTATTACGTTGAAAACAAGCTTCGTATTCTCCAAAATCGAACAGACGACACTAGCCTGGTCGTTGGCACCGAAGTAGTATCCATTGATGGGCAACCTGCGGCTGATATTATTGCAAAAATGCGCCAACTCGTTCCTTCCGACGGCTACAATCAAACGTTTAAAACGACGGTAATCAACGGTAACTTTGGCGGTTTTTATCGCTATTTGTACGGAAATAAAGAAACATTTGAAGTCACCGTACAAGATTCGTTAGGTAAAAAAAGGGGGCTTAAACTTAGTTTTAACAAACCACCCAAACCTACCAAAAAAGCCAGCATTCCTGTCAAAACGGCCAGCAATCAACCACCCAAAACGCCCGTTGCAACGCCCAAATTGATGGTCAAAACCAATCCAAAATTGCGCACTTTGAAGCTATCAGAAAAAGACAGCACAGTGGCTATTTTGGACATCAACACCTTTAGCGACGACCGTTATCGACGATTTTATCGCCGTTCTTTCAAAGCATTAAAAACCCAGAATATCAAACACTTAATCATTGACCTACGGGCCAACGGTGGAGGAAAATCAGACGCGAGTATTAATTTGATGTCGTACCTCCTCGATGCCAATTATACAGTCTATGACACGGCGGCGGCCATCACCCTTCGTCCTTCGTACCAACACTATTACGGGCACAAATTTCCACGCTGGTTTACGCGTTATTTTTGGTCAAAAAAACTCCCCGACGGTCGCCGAAGCAGCCGTTCCGCCCAGCGCGTTCAAAAACCGACCCGTCGCTATGGTTTCAAGGGAAAGGTGTATTTGCTCACCAATGGCGGGTCGTTTTCCGCTGCGGCCATTTTCCCCTCCATGATTCAACAGTACAACCCTCGGGCGGTAGTCATAGGCCGCGAAACGGGCGGCGGGCGCCACGGCTGCAATGCGTTTATTTCCCCCTACCTGACCCTGCCGCATACGCAGGCAAAAGTGCGCATTCCCGTGTTTAAATTGGTACTTAACATTCCTGGAGCCGACATTGGCCACGGTGTACAGCCCAATGTGCCCATTGAATACCGTTTTGAAGATGTCAGAAAAGCCCGCGATTTGGACGTTGAGCGTGCCTATGAATTAATCAACGCCTCCAAAAGTGAAAAATAAGCTGCCATGAGAACCAAAGACGAAAGTAAGGTACAATTGATTCTGAAAACGGCCCTAAAGATGATAACCCGTGTGGGCTTGGCTGGCCTCAAAATGTCGGATTTAGCGAAGGAAGCAGGCGTAGCGACGGGAACTGTTTACATCTATTTTGAAGACAAAAATCAGTTGATTCGGGAGTTGTATTTGTACCTAATGCACGAAAATACCAACGACCTTACCCAAGAACTCACGGGAGATGAACCTTTGAAAATAAAAATTAAAAAAATGGCCCGTAATTTTCTGGAAAACAATATTCAAAACCCAGAATACGGTGCTTTTTTAGAACAATATTTTCGCTCTCCTTATTTTCAAGAAGACGATACAACCCGCAAAGAAGAAGATCACGCCTTGCAGCCTATTTACCAGCTCGTACTCGAAGGACAACGCCAAAGCTTAATTAAAGAGGCAAATCCCGAGCTTTTGGTAACGCTGGTATCGGGCATGTTGCATGAACTGGCTAAACAAACGATTTATACCCAAAAACCTGTTTCGGCTGCCGATTGGGAAATGACTTTCAGCGTGATTTGGGACGGCATTCGTGCCTAGAAACGAATAGTGTTATTTTGAGCAAAAAACTAATCCCCTAGCCCTTATGCTTTTTTACACGTTATTGAAGTTTATCCTCAAAATTGCCCTTAGGGTATTTTTTCGACGGTTTCAGGTGGATGGACTTGATAAATTGCATCGGGCGAAAGGGCCACTCATTTTGGCCGTAAACCACCCAAATACGTTTATGGATCCGCTCATTATCGCTACCTTGGTGCGGCAACGGGTCGCCTTTATTGCCAATGGCAGCATTTTCAATCGGTTTACGCGCCCCATTTTTAGGTACTTCCACGTCATTCCTGTGTATCGAAAAAAAGACACCAGTTCTGATACACTTTCGCCCGCCGAACTCAACAAGCGAACTTTTCAGCGTTGTTATGATTATTTAGAAACCAAAGGAACAATTCTGATTTTTCCCGAGGGGACGAGCGAAATTGAACGACGGTTGCGAGAGATAAAAACAGGAACGGCCCGCATTGCCCTTGGTGCTGAAGCCGAGCACGGGTTTGATTTAGGGGTTCAAATTTTACCCATCGGCCTCAATTATTCTGACCCTACGCACTTTCGATCGGAGGTTTTTGTCAACGTAGGCGAGCCCATTCACGTCCGTGACTTTAAGGAAAGTTACCATCCCGATTCGTTTGAAGCCGTTGAAACCCTGACCGATTTGATTCAGCAACGACTTACAGAAACCGTCATTATCACCGAGGATGCGGAAGAGGACAGCTTGGTGTTGCAGGTGGAAAAACTGTACAAAAACCAGCTTTTTGATGAACTTCAACTCAACCAAAAAGTAAAAAAAGACGAATTTGGGCTCATTAAACAGCTGATTACCGCTGTTCGATACTTTGAAACGCAGCATCCTGACAGGCTAAAATCACTGCAAGTGAGGATGACAAATTACTTGGATTCACTTCAAAAACTTCACCTTTCTGACCGAATTTTCACCCAAACCAAACGGTTGTATAATCATCTGAGCAGCACACTTTTTACGCTTCTACTTGGCCTTCCTTTCTATTTGATTGGCCTCATTACCAATTACATACCATATATTTTACCTTCAAAAATTGCACGCCTGATTTCGTCAGACATTAGCTATCGTGCCCCAATCATGATGACCGTTGGGATTTTACTTTTCCCGATTTTTTATGGTTTTGAAGCATTTATTGTTCACTCCCTATTTCAGCAGCGCTGGATTACCCTCGTTTTTGTCGCATCGCTACCTCTGCTTGGTTATTTTGTGCTTTGGTATTGGGATCGTCTTACCCGACTTACTCACCTTTGGCAAGCCCTTCGATTGTTTCGACAAAAGCCCAGTTTAATGGAGTCGCTTACGAGTGAACGTGCTAAAATCTTTAAGGCATTGGAAGAAGCAAAAACACTCTATTTAACTACTAAACGCTAAACCCACAATGAAGAGAAGAACTGTCCTAAAAAGCGGAATGGCGCTCCTAGGAGTGGCTGGATTGAAAGTTCCGAACGTAGCTTCCGAGCAAAATCGGGGCAGTTTTGCCCTCGATGGAAACGTAGTGCGATTTTACCACTCAGCCATCAAAGAACGTTTTAGCATAACGATGGTGGCAGATACGCACTTGTTTAAAGACGATGACCGCGGCGTTCCTTTTCAGCAATTCAGCGGAAGAATGGCCAAAGCTTACAACCAAACCATTCATTTTCAAACGGGAGCAGCTACCAATCCAGAGGAGAGTTTTCGAAAAACGCTTGAAATAGCGAAACAAGAGCAATCCAAATTGGTCGCTTTGATTGGTGACATTTTCAGTTTTCCTTCGGAGGCTGCCGTAGAATGGGTGGCGTCTCAGCTAAAGGAAGCGCAACTTCCCCACCTCTACGTGACAGGAAACCACGATTGGCATTACGAAGGCATGGAAGGCTCAAGCCACTCGTTGAGAGACACTTGGATACAAAAAAGGCTTCGACCAATGTACCAAAACGACCATCCTCTGATGAGCACTCGCGAAATCAATGGCATCCGATTTCTGGCACTTGATAATTCTACGTACCAAATTACCCCTGAACAGTTGGCTTTTTTCCGAAAAGAGGTTGCCACCCAGCAACCAGTTGTGCTCATGGTTCACATCCCACTTTATGCCCCCGAACGCTCTTTAGGATTTGGCTGTGGGCACCCAAAATGGAACGCCCAAAACGACAAGAATTACCAACTCGAACGCCGCGAGCGCTGGCCTGAAACGGGTCATTCTCAGACTACCTTGCAATTCCACAAAGAAGTGTTTTCTTGTCCCAATTTGCTTGGTATTTTGGCAGGACATACCCACAAGCCAACCCTCGACATTGTGAATGGCATTCCTCAAGTCATCACTCCGCCCAATGCAGCAGGTGGGTATTTGAAGGTGGAGTTAGTTCCAATCAGCTGATGTTCGATTGCATAAACCCCGACTTTTAGTATATTTTTATTAAGCTAAAATGAGAACCAGTAGCATTTGGAGACATCCCCCCTGTGTAATTATGGGCTATTTTCAGTTGAATTATATCCCCAGAGTTCAAGTAGATATAATCTGATGTTTGTGAAGTAGAATTTGTAGCTGAAGACAAATTTGTAAAAGAATTTAGTCTAAACATTGTGTTATTTTTAAAAATATAAATTGTCAAGAAATAATTTACAGGGTTTGAGTCGAACGTGCCTGCTGTAAATGTGGAAGAAAATTGATAAACACCACTTTTATCAACCTGATATGAATTATTTGTCAATGTACCATTTCCATATTTAAAACTTGGGGTGTTTAAATAGGCAACAGAAGGCGAATTAGGATATGTACAACAATTGTTGTAGGAACCAATCGAACTTGAAAAACCTTCTTGAGAAACGGCCTGTAACTGCTTCCAGCTTGTCCCATCGTAGGTAAACAGGGCATTTTCAGGAAGTTTAAATACAAAACTACCAGTTGAACTGGTTGGGAATGTAGTAACAGTTGGCACAACAATTTCATTTGGTGTAATTTGTGCACTCTGGCAGAAAGCAGCCGTAAAAGCAAAAAAGAAGAGAAGAGTTGTTATGACTCTCATTTTAGTGTTTTTTTATAGTTTAACTTACTTAAAGTTCTACAAAAGTATTACTATTTTGAAATTACCCAAAAACAAGTCATTTCTGAATACACAGTTATTAAATACGTTGTTTATTAAGTTTCTTTATAATTTACCCGCAGATTTACGCTGATTCTAAAACCACAGATAACCGCAGATTTTGGGTGATTAATTCGGCTAATGAGCTTATCTGCGCCAATCCGCGTTGAATTTTAATCTGCGTTTATCTGCGGGATAAAAAATATCATACTACTTTTCAAACAAGGTATTAAATAAGAAAAACAAATTATATTTCAATCTATTATTTGATTTATATAAAAATAAAATCTAGATTTTTATACAACTATTTTGTCGTAAAATTATAACTGTCCTCTATGTGTTTTAAAAGGAATGCTATTAAGACCTGTATTCATTAGTACAACTTAAATTCTTGAATTTTAATCAATTCACAAATGCCTGTCCTCCCTCTATATAAACCCAGTAAAATCCCGCTAACGATACCACTTCGTTTTGCCAAAGACCCGCTTTCATTCATCAGAAGTGGTTTTTCAACCTGTGGGGATACCTTTCGATTACGCCTTTTTAGAGACATCGTTTTTTCGAGAGACCCCGCTTTTTTTCGGCACGTCCTTCAACAAAATCACCGTGGTTATGCCAAAGGAAAGGCATTTACAGAGTTAAGTAAAGTGCTCGGGAAAGGACTGCTAACCAGCGAAGGAGACTTTTGGCTGCGGCAACGGCGTCTGATTCAACCCGTTTTCCACCGTGAACGAATGCTGGGGTTGTATCAAATCATGGCAGAATTAACCACTCAGTTTGTCAACGATTTTGAAGCAAACCGAGACCAATCAGCCATCGACCTCGACGAAAAAATGATGGCCATCACCGCCGACATTGCGCTCAGAACCTTGTTTACCACCATTACCAACGAAGATAAGGCAACGATTTATCAGCAAATCAATCGTACCCAAGAATTTATCATTGCCAATATTCGGAAGCCTTTTCTCAAACCTTGGATGGCCATTAACGGCGCTAATCGTCGTTTTCGGGCTGATTTGAGCTATTTTAATCGCCTCATTTTTGATATAATTGAACAACGCCGCGCTTCGAGTCAGCCGCAAGATGACCTTTTACAAATGCTCCTCGACTGTACCGACGAAGAAACGGGTCAGCAAATGAACGACCAACAAGTTCGGGATGAGGCGATTACGATGTTTGCCGCAGGGCATGAAACTTCCGCCAACGGCCTAAATTGGTTGTTGTTGGAGCTATCGAAACATCCAGAGATGGTTCAAAAAATCCGTGAAGAATGTTCAATTTTTGACACTGTTCCGACTTGGGAACAACTTTTGCAACTCACTTACACTCGTCAAGTAGTGGAAGAAGGTTTGCGGTTATTCCCGCCCGCTTGGGCTGTTGCTCGCGAAGCCATCGCTGATGATGTAATTGAGGGTTTTGAAATTCGGAAGGGCACCATTGTATTTTTACCCATGTACGAGCTTCACCGTAACCCCGAATTTTGGCACAATCCGCTTTCTTTTGCCCCCACTCATTTCACCCCCGAAAACGTCAAAAATCGCCCCAAATTTGCCTACTTACCCTTTGGCGCGGGGCCACGCATTTGTATTGGTCAGCAATTTGCCCTCATCGAAATGCAACTGATTTTAGCATCCTTACTCAAACGATTCACGTTTGTACCCGACGACACCCACAACCCCAAAATGTTTCCACTGATTACACTCAAACCCATGAATGGTATCAAAGTTTGGGTAAAATAAATCACAACTCCATTTCAAACAATCTCACCAAGTGCCCTTTTAATTTCTCTGCTACTTCGACCATAGTGAGCTCTCTACCAAGCTCTTGCTGTAAAGAGGTGACGGCTTTGTCGCTAATACCACAGGGAATAATATTCCCAAAAAAGTTCAAATCCGTATTGACGTTAAAGGCAAATCCATGCATGGTCACCCAGCGACTACACTTGACACCCATCGCGCAAATTTTACGGGGATTTTGTCCATCTTCATGCCCCAACCAAACTCCCGTTAGGCCGTCGATTCTCCCTGCCGAAAGTCCATAATCGGCACAAGTCAAAATGACGGCTTCTTCCAATAGGCGCATGTATTTGTGAATGTCGGTAAAGAAATTTTCCAGGTCTAAAATAGGATACCCGACCAGTTGCCCAGGCCCGTGATACGTGATGTCTCCTCCCCTGTTTATTTTATAAAATTGCGCTCCCGCTGCGTTCAGTTGTTCGTCGTTCATCAATAAATTTTCTTGATGACCACTTTTACCTAATGTATATACGTGCGGGTGCTGGCAAAACAACAAATGATTGGGCGTAAACTGTTGTTCTTCAACGGCAAGCTTTCGGTTTTGCGTTTTGATGGCGACGGTTTCGGCCAACAAGCGTTCTTGATAATCCCAAGCCTCTTGGTAATCAATTGTACCTAAATCTTCAAAACGTACTTCTTTATTTTGAATCGTATTCATGCGGCTACGTCTTTTAAACCTATAAGGTTTTGTTCTCGTCGATTTTTCAAACCTTATAGGTTTTATTTATTCTACTTTCCCAAACCTATAAGGTTTCGCTCTCGTCGATTTTACAAACCTTATAGGTTTTCCTTATTACATTTTTTTCAAAGAGTTGGTTCGTGACGGCGAATTAGCCAATTTTGCGCCCGTTATTGAAGCCTCCATTTCATTACTAACGTAGCTCCGAATGATATTAATTGCCGACAGCGGTTCGACCAAAACGGACTGGCGAATTATCGACCACGAAAACAATGTCCAACAGGCTAAAACCATTGGCCTCAATCCTTATTTCCAAGATTCCGATTCGATAGCCAACGAACTTCGACAAAACCTTTTGCCTTCCATCGTTGGCGAAGTAACCGAAATCTACTTTTATGGCACAGGTTGCGCTGGCGAAGAACCTTGTGCCATCGTTCGTCGAGGCTTGCAGGCCGTTTTTCCAACCGCGCACTTCGTTGAAGTCGATAGTGATATGTTGGGGGCTGCCCGTGGCCTTTGTGGACACCAAACGGGCATTGCTTGTATATTGGGAACGGGTTCCAACAATTGCTTATACGACGGCAAAAACATCGCTGACAAAATCCCTTCGTTCGGGTTTTGGCTCGGCGATGAAGGTAGCGGTGGCCATTTAGGGAAAAAAGCCGTTTTAGCCTTTTTACACAAAGAAATGCCTACCGACTTGGCCGAAAAGTTTGCCAAACGTTACGGACTTACCCGCGAAATCGTGTTGGAAAATGCCTACAAAAAACCATTTCCCAACCGCTATTTCGCCAGTTTTTCCAAATTCCTTTTTGACAATCGAAACCACCCCTTTGCTTATCAATTGGTTTATGATGCCTTCGGCGAGTTTTTGGACAAGTATGTTGCCAAGCTACCCAATTACAACCAGCACAAAATTCACTTCGTTGGTTCGGTCGCTTTTTACTACAACGACATCCTACGCCGCGCCGCTGCCGACAAAGGCATGACCATCGGGCACATTATGGAAACCCCCATTGCTGGACTAACCCTTTACCACAAGGAGAAAGGATAATTTGAAAATTCATGAATGTGATAATTTGAAAATTGAATTTCGTAAACTTTAATTTTCAAATTATCGCATTTTCAAACCGATGGCTCAATTGAACATTTTTCAAATCAACCCTTCTAATTTCGCGTATTGCAACAGCATTATTGTCTTCCCATCCCTGATTTCACCCGCTTTTATCATATTTAGGGCTTGGTCAAACGGCAACTCCAGCACTTCTATGTTTTCATGCTCATGTTCGGCCCCGCCTCCTTCGTTTACTTTCATAGCAGCTTCGTATTCTGCCACAAAAAAGTAAAGAATTTCGGTGACTGAACCTGGAGACATGTAGGCTTCAAACACCTTACGCACCGACGAAACTCGGTAACCCGTTTCTTCTTCCGTTTCTCGACGAATACAATCTTCCGCGTTATCTTTGTCCAAAAGCCCCGCGCAGGCTTCAATGAGCATTCCAGTTTCGTTTCCATTGACGTACGTAGGCATTCGGAATTGACGCGTTAAAATCACCGTTTTATTTTGGGGATGGTACAACAAAATCACCGCACCATTGCCACGGTCGTACGCCTCTCGCGACTGCCGTTGCCATTCGCCCGACTTATTTTGGTAATCGAACGTGATTTTTTTGAGAACGTACCAATTGTCCGAAAGCAATTTTTCCTCAATGATTTGAACGTTAGGATTCATAAAAATGATTATTTTTGATAAATTTTGATTATTTTTGAACAAATCAAAGCAAAATCCATGAGTTATCAAAGCAGAAAACAAATCATCCTTAAAATATTGGATGAAAAAGGCGACGTTGACGTCAAGGAATTGGCACAAGTACTTGAAACGTCGGAGATTACGGTACGTCGCGATTTAGGGACAATGGCTTCCGACGGCCTGCTTTATCGAACCCACGGAGGAGCTATGAAGTTAAGTTTGGTCAATCAGCCCATCAGTTTTGTTCAAAAATCAGCCGTCAATGCCGATAAGAAAGACCACATTTGTCGCATTGCAGCGGCACAAATTCAAGACGGAGACGTTATTTTTATGGATTGCGGAAGCACCGTTTTTAGGATGTGTGGCTTTATTCGGGACAAACGCATCAAAGTCATTACCAATTCGTTACCTGTGGTACACGAGCTCCTCAACAGCGCCGTTTCCATTAATCTCATAGGCGGCGAAGTGGATGCGGAAAGACAAGCGGTTCACGGTAGCATGTCCATCGAACACATTCGACGCTACCAAGCCGACAAAGCTTTTTTGGGCGTTGGGGGGATTTCGGTTGAAAAAGGACTCAGTGCGGTCAGTGAAAAAGAAGCCGAAATGACACTGTCGATGGCCGCAAACGCCCAAGTCACTTATTTACTGTGTGATTCTTCAAAATTAGGCAAAGACAAATACCTCACTTTTGCCCCTTTGACTTTGGTAAACGTACTTATCACCGATGAACAATCTTCGGAGATTATTCAAGCATTCAAAAACGCAGGCGTAAAGGTTTTGCGATAACTAACTTCCCGAAAGCTTAGAGCTTTCGGGAAGTTGTAGAGCTTTCGGAAAGTTGTGCTACTAATCATTGATATGTCGGATTCTGAAACGAAGCAATGCCCAGAGAACCAAGTAAAGCATTCCGAGCAATACCCCAATCTCAAGGCTCAGGATGAGCGCTGTTCGGTCGGTGAGGCTTTGCCAAATGGCATTGAACAGTTCTTGTGGATTATGCAGGATGTCCCAACTGTTCCATCGACGAACTCTTCCTAAATAAATTCCAAAACCAGCTAAAGGGAAGCTGACGAGTAGTAAGAGATTTCCAATGGCTTTGGAATACGTTTTTTGCCAGCTTCGATGCATCCAATATACGGAGACAAGCCCGTTGAATAAGCTCACTTCCGCATAAAAAAAAAGCATAATCATATCGTGCCAAGTAAGGTCGCTCCCCATGTCCACCGACAAATGAACAAGGTCCGTAATCATATAAGGCGCATTGGGAAAAAACAAAACCCAAACAACGCTCCAAAGCCCCACCCATACATACCAATTATGAAAACGCTTAACAGTGACATCCACGATAAAAGCGACGATTAGGGGAATCCAGCTCAAAAACAAATTCCAATCCATTGAAAAATCGACCGCTTCTTTGAACTGAATTCTAACCATGTGGTATGTCAAAGCCACCATACTCAACAACAAGAGCAAAAGTAGCGGATAGAGCCCCTGCATGGTAATAATTGGGGGCTCAGATACCATAAAACGGTATTTCCAGAATTTATAAAGGAGACGTTTTAGCAAGACATTGAGGGTTAGTTTCACAAATAACGCTGAATTATATGCCGAAATTCAATAACCAAGTTAAAACTTTTGTGTAATTTGGCACGGCCAAACTAAAAAAAAACAAACACTCACCTAATAATAGTATGAACATCCACGAGTACCAAGGAAAAGAAATACTCAAAAAATACGGTGTCAGAGTCCAAGACGGCATCGTGGTTGATACCCCAGAACGCGCAGTAGAAGCCTACCGCACTATCGCAGAACGTACAAATTCTAAGTTTGTCGTTATTAAATCTCAAATCCACGCAGGTGGACGCGGAAAGGGTCAAATTGTTGGTAGCGAGCAACGCGGCGTTCAAGTGGTAAAATCACCTGACCAAGCTCGTGAAACAGCTACTAACCTCCTCGGACACGTGTTGGTGACGCACCAAACAGGCCCAGAAGGAAAAAAAGTAAACAAGATTTTCTTGGCAGAAGATGCGTACTATCCTGGGGCTTCGGAGCCTAAAGAGTTTTACATGTCAATTCTTCTTGACCGTGCTAAAGGGTGCCCTGTTATCATGGCAAGTACCGAAGGTGGTATGGACATCGAAGAAGTGGCCGAACATTCGCCTGAGAAAATCATCAAGGAGTGGGTGGATCCTCGCGTAGGTTTGCAAGGTTTCCAAGCCCGCAAAATTGCGTTTGCGTTTGGTCTTACTGGCAATGCTTTTAAAGAAATGGTAAAATTCGTTTCGGCGCTTTACAGTGCGTACATCGAATCGGATGCGGCCATGTTTGAAATCAACCCTGTGTTGAAAACTTCGGATGATAAAATCTTAGCCGTTGACGCCAAAGTAAACCTTGATGACAACGCACTCATCCGCCACGCCGACCTAGCCGACATGCGCGATACTAACGAAGAAGATCCTTTGGAAGTAGAAGCAGGTGAAAGCAACCTTAACTACGTAAAACTTGACGGAAACGTAGGTTGTATGGTAAACGGTGCTGGTTTGGCAATGGCTACCATGGACCTTATCAAGTTGTCGGGTGGTGAACCTGCGAACTTCTTGGACGTAGGGGGTGGCGCTAACGCAAAAACGGTGGAAGCTGGCTTCCGTATTATCTTAAAAGACCCGAACGTAAAAGCTATCTTGATTAACATCTTTGGTGGTATCGTTCGTTGCGACCGTGTAGCGACAGGGGTAGTTGAAGCCTACAAAGCCATCGGAAACATTCCAGTACCTATCATCGTTCGTTTGCAAGGAACCAATGCTGAAGAAGGTGCTCGCATCATCAACGAATCAGGTTTGCAAGTTTTCTCAGCCATCGAGTTCAAAGAAGCAGCCGCGAAAGTGACTGAAGTTTTGAAGTCATTGGGTCTGTAAGAAAAACCCATATTGTATTCTCATGGCAAGGCGCGACAAATGTCGCGCCTTGTTTTTTTGGAAAATATTTAAAATCTTTACATATCTACACTAAATATTTGATTCTGATTATCATGAGAAATACTGTTATTTTAGTGTGCTTAATTATCTTCAAATCAAGCACACTATTGTCTCAAGCACCGACTATTGTTGATTTTAACCCCAAAAAAGGGCCGATTGGAACAGAAGTCACTTTTATTGGGGCAGGTTTTCACCCAGTTCCTGATAGTAACATCGTTTATTTTGGTGCTACTAAAGCAAAAGTTATTCAAGCCTCACCAACTCAACTAATTGTCAACGTCCCCAACGGTGCGACGCCAAAATATCCTACGATTACAAATAGCATAAATGGGCTTACGGCATACGCTTCCCAGATTTTTAAGGTGACCTTCAAAGGGGCGCTTACTTTCCTGCCCTATACCAAAGTAAGTTCAGAAGGTTCTAGCCCAGTTGCTATACAGATAGCTGATTTTGATAATAATGGTAAAGCAGATGTTAATGTTACTAACTATGGACAAAGAGCGCCCATTCAGTACTCAACTACAACTATTTTGCAAAATTTAACCAGTTCAAGTAGCATTAATTTGAGCAAACCTACTCCTCTAACTATTCCTAATACTACCCAATCGTCAACGATAGGGGACTTAAATGGAGATGGAAAGATTGACATCATTCTTCAAGGTAGGGCTACTTACTTAAAAAATAACTCTAAAATTGATACTGTACTATTTTCTTCCATGACCCAGAACAACATAAATACTAATTTTGGAAGTAATGAATATGCTATTATCGACTTAGATAATGATGGAAAGCCTGAAGCCGTAGGAGCTTCAGCATTCAACAATATCATGGTATATCGCAATAATTCAACTGTAGCAGATATAAATTTTTCAGAATTATTGACCTTTGACACTGTTGTAAGTAGTTACAATATTTGCGTTGGAGATCTTGATGGTGACAACAAACCAGATATTGCCCTTTATACCTCATCCAACATTTCAGTCCTTAGAAATACAAGTTCAGCTCCAGGACAAATAAGCTTTGCGCCCGTTGTCAGTTTCCCGAAAACCCCCGATGTGTTCAATTATGGGGCTCGTTATGCAATCGCAATGGAGGATTTAGACGGGGATGGGCTGAAAGACCTAGCTGTTTCAAATGGAGGTGGTTATACTGTTTCAGTATTAAAAAATACATCAACAATTGGCACTATCAACTTCGCCCCTAAAATTGATTTCACCACAGGGTTTAGCCCTTATTCTGTTTCCATCGGAGATATAGATGGCGATGGTAAACCTGAGTTAGTTTCGGCAAACCAAGGCTCATATTCCATATCTATTTTACGAAATCTCTGTACTCCTGGCACCATCAGTTTCGCCCCTAAAACGGATGTAACGGTGGAACAACAACCCTATGCTGTTGCCATTGGGGATTTAAACATGGACGGCAAAACTGACATTGTTGCAGCTACTTTTAGTACGGTATCAATCCTTCAGCAAACCTCTACTACTAAGGGAAGTTTATATGCCAATGGCCCATTTTGTGGAGCAGGAAACGGACAGCTAACTTTTCTAGGTGCTGCGGGTAGTGGTCCTTACACAGTCGTTTATAACGATGGTGTAACCAATCGAACTGCAACCAACGTTTTCAGTGGGGTACCATTCAACGTGGCATCCTCCCCCATCAGTTCAACTACTACCTATCGGCTTGTTTCTGTTACAGACCCCAACAATTCGGTACAAACAACTGATTTTGATATTGATACAGCTACTATTACTGTTCAGAGTCCACCTGCAAATATCAACGTAACCGACAATTATACCTCGGGGAATTACCTTATTTCCGCGGGTAAAATTTCTGCTAACAACAAAATCTCCAACGCAACTGTCGAATACAAAGCTACTCAGTCAATAATACTTTTACCTGGGTTTTCGGCTGTTAGTAATGTATTTAAAGCTTCCATTGGCAACGCTTGCAATTAAGACCTCACGTTTTTCCACCCCAACTGTTACCTTTGCGTTTCGATTGGAGTTAGGGAAGTATGATTCATGACATTTTAAAACAGTACTGGAATTACGATTCGTTTCGTCCGCTACAAGAAGATATTATACAAAGTATTATGTCGGGGCGAGACACGCTCGCGTTACTCCCAACGGGCGGGGGAAAGTCGGTGTGTTTTCAAGTCCCTGCGTTGGCGAAAGAGGGTGTTTGTATTGTCGTTACGCCATTGATTGCCCTCATGAAAGACCAAGTGGAGCAACTCAAGCGGCGGCGTATCATGGCAGCAGCCATTTATTCGGGAATGAATTGGCACGAAATCGACATTGTGCTTGATAACTGCATTCACGGAACAACCAAATTCTTGTACGTTTCGCCCGAACGCCTCCGAACCGATATTTTTTTGACGCGGGTCAAGCAAATGAAAATTTCGCTTTTGGCCATCGACGAAGCACACTGTATTTCGCAATGGGGATATGATTTTCGCCCAGCCTATTTACAAATTGCGGCTTTTCGTCAGTTGATTCCTACGGTTCCCCTGATTGCCCTGACCGCTTCCGCCACTGACCCCGTAAAGAAAGACATTTGTGAAAAATTGGAAATGCGCGAACCCGCCGTTTTCCAATCAACCTTTGCGCGAGCCAATTTGTCGTATTCCGCGTTTTTTGAAGAAAACAAAGACGCTCGACTGCTCCGCATTTTACAAAACGTACAGGGAAGTTCTATCATTTATGTTCGTAATCGTCGTCGTACCAAAGAGGTTGCCGATTGGCTTAATCGAAACGGCATTCGGGCTGATTTTTACCATGCGGGTATTCCCAATAAACAACGCAGCGAAAAGCAAGAAGCTTGGATTCGCAACCGTTCGCGGGTGATGGTCGCTACCAATGCTTTTGGTATGGGTATCGACAAGCCCGATGTTCGTTCGGTGATTCACATTGATTTGCCCGACACCCTCGAAGCCTATTACCAAGAAGCGGGACGAGCAGGGCGAGATGGGCAGCGTGCCTACGCTGTGGCCTTGTATTCTCAGCGTGATTTGGACGAATTAGCCCGAAATGTTGACCAAAAATATCCACCTATCGACCTGCTCCGTCGTGTGTATCAGGCGCTTTCCAATTATTATAAAGTCCCCGTGGGAGGGGGCGAATTTGAAACCTTTGATTTTGACTTACAAGACTTTACAGGCACGTTTGGGTTGCCCCTCTCTGAAACCCACTTTGCCATAAAACTCCTTGAGGAAGAAGGTTTTGTGCAACTTAGCGAAGCCTACAATAGCGTTTCTAAAGTTCATATTACGGTCGATAACCGCTCACTGTACGAACTCCAACTCAAGTACCCTCAATACGATAGTTTTATCAAACTGTTGCTGCGTATGTACGGGGGTGAGCTATTTAGCCAGTTTGTCCCCATTTCGGAAACTGCCATTGGGCAAAAACATTACACAATGGAAGCCGATGTGGTCAAACTTCTGCAAGGGCTTCATGACCTTGGCATGATTGTCTATGACAAACAGCGAGTTAAGCCCCAATTTGGCTTTGCCACTCCCCGCTTCGATGCCTTCCAAATGCCCATCAATGCCCTGGCGATTGAAGAAAAACATCAAACTGATTTGCAACGAATTGCGGCCGTAATCAATTATGTAAAACAACAAAATCGTTGTCGAACCCAATTACTCCAAAACTATTTTGGTGAACCAAGCGACGCCGATTGTGGCATTTGCGATAATTGTTTAGCCAAAAAGAAAAAAGCCGCATCTCCCGCCGAACATGCCCCCATTCGGGCCGAAATGCTCCGACTTTTGTCGCTAAGTCCGCTTACTCCCCAGCAATTAGTAGCAGCCTTTGGATTAAAAAACGAACAAGCCGCCATCGCAACGCTGCGGGAACTATTGGAGGACGAAGTCGTTTTGTATGAAAATGAAGGAAGAATACGACTAAAGGAGTCATGAAGCTTTAAAAAACAATAAAACAACGAACACTATCACAATGAACATAGGCGATAAAGTCCGATTAATCCACTCCAAAGAAGAGGGTATCGTTACCCGAATTTTACCCAACAACGTCATCGAAATCGAAATCGAAGACGGGTTTCGTTTGCCCGTTTTAAAGCGTGAATTGGCCGTCGTTTCAGCCGTTGAAGCACAGGCTTTTCGTACGGTAAAACCCCAACCCACGCCAGATAAAGCTACTGATAGCCGCCCCACGGGTATCCGTGCTGAAAAGGGAATTTTTATGGCGTTTGTTCCGCTCAACGACCGCGAAATCGTTCTTCATCTCGTCAACAATACCGATTGGGATTTACCTTATTCGCTCGCTACTCCCACCGAACGCCACCAAAGAGGTATTTCGGGAGGGTATCTCAAGGCCAAAAGCGCCCTTAAAGTCCACGAATTACTGATCAAAGATTTTGAAGACTGGGGCACGTTTGTGTTTCATTGCCTCTATTTCACCGTTGGGTTTTCGCCCGAAAGGGCTCCGCTTACGAAGCGTATTAAGTTTAGGGCCAACACTTTCTTTAAAAACAAACGCAAAGCACCCATCCTTGAAAAGGACGCGTACCTATTTCAGCTCGACGCCGACGAAAAGCTAGACCAGCCGCTCAATGCGCAGGTGTTGAAAGAAAAAATGATGGAGAAAAACGAACCAGAACCTGCTGTTTCTCTGCCCATTGAGCGTCCTTCTTCGGTCGTTGATTTGCACATCGAAAAACTGACGCGTGATTTTTTGGCGTTGAATAACAACGAAATGATTGCAATTCAATTGAAGACATTTGAGCAACAGCTCGAAAAAGCCATCGCCAGCGGAATGGACGAAATTACGTTTATTCACGGCGTTGGAAACGGAGTTTTGCGTACAGAACTCCACCGCCGAATGAGCAAGCACAAAAACGTAAAGTTTTACGAAGACGCTCAAAAAGAGAAGTTTGGCTACGGAGCCACTAAGGTAAAAATCAAGTAAGATAGTACCTTCCCGAAGGTTCAAAACCTTCGGGAAGGTATAACGGACTTTCGGGGAGGTGAAACTTAATTCCGTAAAAAGCCCAAAATAACCATTCCTAAAGCACTGATGGCCAAGCCCAACGACTCACGGGCGAGTTCGATGTTGATGGAACGCATGGCCATTTCTCCCCAAAATACCCCTTCGTACTTAGGTGGCCACTGCTGAAAAGCCGCTAAAAAATAAGCTCCCGCCAAAATAAAAAATACGTAGCGGTTGGGGGCTTTCCCAAAAAATATACTCAAACTAGCCGCGACGGCAATCCCATAAATCGGCATCCACAGCTCAGGGTCGGGGTCGTTGTACTGTACGACCACAAAATAGGTAAACAAAATCGCTAACAACAGCGACACCACTTTCTTTAGGTTCATTTTTATTGGTTAGGTTAAACGTAATATCTACTAATTTTTGGCCAAAAATAGCTAATTTGCCCATTCAACAACACTCTCTAAATTCCAATGAAAACCCTTTCTACTCTTTCGCTCGTACTGATTTCTGTCAGTATTTGGGCTCAAAAACCCTATTACCCCGAACCAAAATGGCCCGAACAAGACACCGCTAACAAATTCTACACCGTCAAAGGAGAACGTCATGGGGTAAGTTTTTTCAAAAAACATTATTTCAAAGACGTCCAGTACACCCCCACCGACAAACTTGCATTTGATGTCTATCACTCCCCCGATGTGATGTATCACTGGTACCGTAAATGGGCCGAGCAATACCCCAATCTCGTTGATTTATACGAAGTTGCGAAAAGCTACGAAGGTCGTCCTATTCTTCAAATGACCCTCACCAACAAAAAAATGGGCAAGCATACCGACAAACCTGCCGCTTACTTTGAAGCAGGCCGCCACAGTGGTGAAGTCACCAGTAGCGAAGCGATTTTATGGCTCACCAAACACCTGCTCGACAACTACGGCAAAGACGCCGCCATTACCAAGCTGATTGATACAAAAACCATTTATTTACGCCCCGAAAATAATCCTGATGGCTCAACCATGTATTTGTTTTCGGCCCAGCGAAATCGTAGTACCGTGCATCCCAAAGACGATGACCGTGATGGTTTGCTCGACGAAGATCCCGAAGAAGACCTCGACGGCGACGGCGTGATTTACCAAATTCGTAAAAAAGCCGTTACCAAAGCTGAAAAAGAAAAGGCAGACTTTATCCTAGACCCCCGCGACCCGCGCTTGATGAAACGCGTTCAAGAAGGAAAAGGAGAATGGCTGGTTTATACCGAAGGCATTGATAACGACGGCGATGGCAAATACAACGAAGACGGAATAGGTGGACTCGACAACCACCGCAACTACCCCGAAAACTGGCGCCCCGACCAAGGTGGCGACCTCACGGGCAGGGGCTATACCCAAGGTGGAGCGGGTGATTATCCGTTGAGCGAGATTGAAACGCGTTCGACGGTATTGTGGTTGCTTCAACACCCCAATATTTCGGTGGTCAATTCGATGGATACGCGTGTGCCCATGCACCTGCGCCCACCGTCAACGTCGAAAAGCGAAGAAAGTATGTTTCCTGCTGACTTGGCTATTTACAAACACATGGATAGCCTTGGGCTTTCGCACACCAACTATCCGTGGGCGGGCGATGTCTATTACACCTATGCCACTCGCAGCAAAACCGACCGCGTGACGGGTGACCCTTCAAAACCCCAACCTCTCTTTGGCCACGGCCCTGATTTTGGGTATTTTTATTACGGTTCCATCTGGTACGGTGATGAGCTTTGGAACGGTGGCGCCATGAAAGATTACGACAAAGATGGCCAATACGACGAATATGACGGCCTCATGTGGGACGATGAAGCCAACAAGAAGAACGGCTTTAAACCTTGGACAAAATTTACGCACCCCGTTTTGGGAGAAGTCGAACTTGGCGGTTTTCACCCCAAGTTTTTTGCCCAAAACGGCCCCGCCTGGAACTTGGAAACCTGGATTTCAAAACAATCCCTTTTCAACTTAGGGATGGCTTTAGAGCTTCCGCAAGTGGAGTTTAAAGATGTTTCGGTGAAAGCTCTTCCAAACAAAGAATACGAAATTCGAGTTAAATGGAGCAATACAGGTAAACTTCCCGTTGCCCTTGAGCAAGCCAAACGCGTTAAAATCGTTCAAGAAGACCGCCTAACCCTTGACATCGACAAAAACCTACTGAAAGGATTTGAAGAAGCAAAAGTGGTGATTACACAACCAACCTTGTTTGATAAAACCATTTTTGCGGGCTATACGGCTCCTAACGAGACGAAAGAAGGCGTTTTTCGTGTAAAACTCAACCAAACGGGAAGCGTTAAAGCAAAAGTTAAGCTGCTTTCGACGCGGGGAGGCTATCAGGAAAAAGAAATTGTGATTGGACAGTAACTTTTAAAAATTTGGCCAATACCTCAACTATCTCAGGTATTGGCCAACATTTACTCCATTAATAACCTATTTATGCGATTTCTACTACTTTTATTGCTTGCAACAACCTCCTATACTCCCCTTTTTTCTCAAATAGAAATACTTACTAACCAGCAAATTAGCACGCTATTCCCGAGTAGTGTTCAAAAAAACTTTGGGATCAACTTTCCTATTTATCGCGCGTACAAATACTCCGACAAAACTGGACAATATTATTGCTTACTGACTGAAAACATTGATAAAATTGCAAACGGAAAAGACACCCTTCATACCAAAATTAAAGCAATTAATTTAAAAGTAGAAAAAGCTTCTTTGGTCAAAGTTTGGGAAATCAATGATTTTGTTCTTGCCAAAGAAAAACAAGAAAGTAACATCTGGTTTTGGACGAAATATTGCAGTTTTAATGATGTAGATAAAGATGGAATACCTGACCCAATCATTGTCTATGGAACGAAAGGGGCTAATGGATACGACGACGGAAGAATCAAATTTATCATTTATTACAAAGACCAAAAATACGCCATTCGACATCAAAATGGAGTCCTTGATTTTGAACGAGAAACCCAAGTGGACAAAGCGTTTTATTCACTTCCTAAAGCAATTCAAGCTTCCATTCAACAAAAGATGGAAGCTATGACCGAAAACAATCAGGCTATTTTTCCAGCTGGATGGCAAACGTCCATGAAACAACAGAAAACAGCATTTAACGAACGCCATTAGTTAATAACCCTAGAATAACATTCTCATGGAAATCAAGCATTTATCAACACAAATTGAGATTGGAAATACGCCTAAATTAGAAGCTACTTACAACCAATTTGATACTTTACTAATTGAGTTAAGAAAGAAAGAAATTCCTTCTCAACTCATCGACCGCATCAATGCTCACGTTGTAGAAATCAACTCGTTTGCTGGCTCGGGAACCGACTTTGGGAAATTCATTAAAATGAAGCAATCAACTATTGTCACCCTTTTGGCAAAAGAGGTAAAAATTGTCCCTAAAAACTACTACCAAACGATTTGGATGAGTATGGGTATGGCGGCTATTGGCCTACCTATTGGAGTAGTGATAGGGGCTGCTACCAAAAACATGGGTTTATTGGGAGTTGGCTTACCCATTGGGCTGGGTTTGGGGGTAGTTGTCGGTCGTAAAATGGACGAAAAAGCGGCCAAAGAAAATCGTCAATTGAATATTGTATTGACTAAAAACTTTTAAACTTTCCAAGTTTGATTATTCCACCGTGGAGTATCCGAACAAATGCAGGATATGGTAACATTCTTTTTAAAACACATAGAAAATAGTAGAATAAACACATAGTCAACATAGACAGTCATTTGTGTGCTATGTGTTTATTCTATGTTGATTTAATCCTTCTGTGGTTTGATAGTTTTCATCTGAATTATATCCACCAAAAAGGCAAATGCCATCGAGAAATAAATATAGCCCTTGGGTATTGTAAAATGAAATCCTTCGGCTAACAATGCCACTCCAATCATCATTAAAAAGCAGAGTGCCAATATCTTGAAAGAAGGGTGCTTTCGGATAAATTCACTAATTGGTTTTGAAGCAACTAGCATAATTACCACCGTAACAATGACCGCTGTGTACATCACCCAAAGTTCTTGAACCATCCCAACGGCCGTAATAATAGAGTCGATAGAAAACACCAAATCCAATACGATAACCTCCGCAAGTAGCTGATTAAATGTACTTTTTTTAGCAGTTGTAGCCCTATCACTTTCATTAGCTTCTGTTTTGTGGTAAATCTCTTTGGTACTTTTATAAAGTAGAAACAAACCTCCCCCAATCAAAATCAGACCTTTCCCTGAAAAAGGAATATCTAGCAGGGTGAATAATGTTTGGTCTAATTTTAAAATCCAGGAAATAAAAGCCAACAAACAAAGACGCATTACCATGGCCAAAGATATCCCCCAAAATCTGAGCTTATTTCTTTGATTCTCTGGCAATTTATCTGCCAAAATGGATATAAAAATAATGTTATCAATGCCAAGAATAACCTCAAGCGCAATGAGCGAAACCAAAGGAATTAGTAAGTCTATCATTTTATTAAAGATTACTTAGTGGTGTGATGTTAAAAAACTTGTTTACTTCCCTATTCCCAATCGGCTAAGGATAAAGGCGTAGTTGAAGGCTTCGTCTTTGAGGTAATCAAAACGCCCCGTCGAACCGCCGTGACCTGAGTCCATGTTGGTTTTGAGAAGGACTACATTCTGGTCAGTTTTGAGCGTCCGTATTTTGGCGACCCATTTGGCAGGTTCGTGAAAACCAACCTGCGAATCATTTAAACCACCCGTGGCCAAAATATTGGGATAATTTCCTTTTTTGAGGTTATCGTAAGGTGAGTACGTCATGATATAATCGTAGTCAGCTTTGATGTTCGGATTGCCCCATTGTTCGTATTCTTGGGTTGTCAGCGGAAGATTAGGGTCGAGCATGGTATTTATCACATCGACAAAAGGCACTTCCGCCACCACTACTTTAAACAAATCAGGGCGTAGGTTGGTCACGGCTCCTACCAACAAGCCCCCCGCACTTCCACCGTTGATGGCCAATTTTTCTGGAGACGTATATTTTTCGTTCACAAGATGCTCGGCACAGGCAATAAAATCGGTAAAGGTGTTCATTTTCTTCTGCAATTTCCCGTCTTCGTACCACTGTTCGCCCAAATCAGACCCGCCACGAATTTGCGCAATGACATAGACAAATCCACGGTTGACCAAGCTAAAGATATTGGCATTAAAACCCGCATCCGACGAATACCCGTACGACCCATACGAATACAAAAGACTCGGATTGGTACCGTCGAGCGTGATTCCTTTTTTATGTACAACAGCCATCGGGACTTTAACACCGTCTTTGGCCGTTGCCCAAAGGCGCTTTACCTCATAGTCGTCGGGATTAAACCCGCTCGGCACTTCACGTTCTTTGAGCTTTGTGCTGCTGTTGGTCACCATGTCGTAGTCGTAGGTCGTAGTGGGGCGGTTGAGCGAAGTATAAGCGTAACGGAATTTCGTCGAAGTAAAATCAGGCGTACCCATCGGATAGGCGGTATAGACAGGTTCGGGAAACGAAATCGTTTTGCTATTCCCCGTTGTCAGTTCCCTCACCTGCATCTCTAGCAACCCATTGATTCGTTTGGTGATAATCATATACTTTTCAAAAATATCTATCCCTTCGATTTTTGCTTTGGGGTCATGTGCAACAATCTCCTTCCACGTACTGCGGTTTTCGTAGCCTTCTTTGGGCAATTCGTATATTTTTTGGTTTTTGTTTTGCGGGTCTTTCCACGACACATAGTAATGCGCGGGGTGATCGGTGATGTTGTATTCAACGTCTTTTTGACGCGGCAAAAACAGCGTAAACTTTCCATTGGGCTGGTCAGCGGGCAGGATTCGGGTATCGCTGCTGGTGAAACTTCCCGACTGAATCGCAATGATACGTTTGGTTTTTGAACGACCTACGTAGCAGTTAAATAGCTCGTCTTTTTCTTCATATACAAGTTCGTCTTTGGCGTTGCTTCCGACTATATGTTTATAAATTTTGTGCGAACGAAGGGCAGCATTTGGCACCGAATAAAACACCGTTTGGTTATCGGCCGCCCACGCAAGGCTACCGCCCATGCGACTGATAACGTCAGGTAGCTCTTTACCCGTTTGCAAATCCCGAAAACGTAGCTCAAACTCAGCATAAGACCCTGTGGTGTTGCTGACATAAGCCGCGATGTTGTTGTTATCGCTTACTTCGTAGCCTCCCATGATGAAAGCTCCTTTTCCTTCGGCCATTTTGTTTTCGTCAAAAATGACTTCCTCAGCAGCGTCAAGGCTGCCTTTTTTGCGGCAATGAACGCTGTATTGTTGACCTTTCCCAACGCGAGAATAGTAATAATACCCATTATCGAACGACGGCACCGACTGGTCTTCCTCTTTGATTCTGCCTTTCATTTCGTCAAAAAGCGTTTTTTGAAGCGCTTTGGTCGAAGCCATCACCGTATCAGCATAGGCATTTTCAGCTTTCAGGTAAGCAATGGTTTCAGGGTTGGTTTTATCCTTTAACCAATAATAATCGTCCACACGCTGATAGCCGTGGTTGGTGAAAGTTTGGGGCTTTTTGGCGGCAACGGGAGCGGCAGGATATTCGGCTTGGGTGAGGACTTTTGTTTGCTCGGGAGTGGTTTTGCACGCTCCCAAAGCCAAACACACCACTAGGGTGCTGGGAATGAGGTTTTTCATCGAAAATGGTTTTAGAATTTGGGGGTAATTTACACAATGAAACCGCTATTTCCCAACGAAAAAAGTGGGACTTATCTCATCCATTCATCTATAAAATAGCGTGATTAGTCTGCACATTGTAGTAAAATAAAAAGACTGAATAAGATATTCCTCAGAAAACTCGTCCTAAATTGTTACATTTCGGGATGTTTTTACAAAGAGCCATCACCTTTATTATTCTCTGTTTGCTGTGGGTTTCGTGCGTTGAAGTCTATGATGTAAACTATCGTTTCAATTCGGAGGTCATCACCGTAGATGGATTCGTAACCAACGGATACGGTCTGACTGTCACCCTGAAAACAGCTCGTTCTGAAAATGCCACCTATTACTCTGTACCGCTGCGAAATTGTGAGGTCGAAGTCAGGGTAGGCGACGGTTCAGTTGTAAAACTAGCCGAATACGAAAGTGGCGTGTATATGGCACCCGCTACTTTTAATGGCCAAGTCGGTCAAACCTACCAATTACATTTCCGAACCCCCACAGGAAAAGTATATGAGTCAGAAAAAGAACAGTTGAGGGCTTCCCCTGAAATTGATAAAATCTACCATAAATACAACCGTGATGGCATCCTAGACCGCACAGGAAAACGAGTTGCTTTTTCTTCGTTAGATGTTTACGTTGATTTTAAAGACCCCGCCAATGAGCGCAACTTCTATTTGTGGCGCTGGACAGACTACGAGGAGCAAGGCTTATGTGCCACTTGCGAAGGCGGAAAACTCGACTCAAAAACGTTCGTGTGTATTCCTGAGCGTAACAGTCGGACGATATACGATTACCGATGTGATGCCCCTTGTTGGGAGATTTTTTACAGCAATGAAATTACCGTCTTTTCAGATATTTATTCCAATGGTCGCCAAGTTCAGGCCCAGCAAGTTGCCAAAATTCCGTTCTATGTAATGGGAGGTGGATTTGCCAATCGGGCAGCGCTGGTCGAAATCCAGCAACTATCCATTTCTCCTAATGCCTACGAATATTACAAACTCCTGCGCGACCAAGCTCAAAACACGGGTAATCTGACCGATACACCACCCTCTGCCATTATCGGTAACGTTAGAAACATAGATGACAGCACCGAAGAAGTAGTTGGCTATTTCGGGACGGCAGGGGTGGCAAAATCCCGTCATTTTATTGATAAACGCCCTTATTCTAACGCCTACAAGTACCTCATGCTTGGGCGAGAACCTTCACTTGAACCCGACACCCCTCCCATGCCTCCTTTGTTTGAGTCTCGCCCTCCTTTAGCGCCCTGTGTGCAAAGTGCTACCCGAACGCCCATTCGTCCCGCAGGATGGCTTTTGTAAAAGTGAGAAAGCAAATACCCCATTTTATTTTAACACCTGAGAAAACACTACAATTGGAATGAAAATAAGGCTACTTCTTTTTCTCTGGCTAATGGCGGGTACGGGGTATATATGGGCCCAACAACGCGTCAAGCACCCACCCACCCGACCGTTTGAACTGAGTGGCATCGTTCGTGATTCGCTAACGGGCGAACTTATCAGCAATGCCGCCATCCGCCTAAATTTTGACAAATCTGGGCTTTATACCGATTCTACGGGCACTTTCACCATCATGCTCAGTAAAGCCGACTACACCGTCGTCATCAGCCGATTAGGATACCGTCCGCACCGCCTAAAACTCACACTTGACCAAAACATCCACTTAGACGTCAAACTTCTCAACGTGGCAAAAGAGCTCGAAGAAGTTGTTATTTCTACCCAAGCCGTGGACGAAAATGTAGCTCGGCCTTTGCTGGGAGTAACGCAGTTGAACATTAAAACCATCAGACGCCTCCCTGCCATTTTGGGAGAAGTCGATGTGCTACGAAGTTTGCAAATGCTCCCTGGGGTCACTTCCGTAGGGGAAGCCTCCAACGGGGTCAATATCCGTGGTGGTGCCGTTGACCAAAACCTAATTTTACTTGACGATGCCCCTATTTTTAACCCAACTCACTTGTTTGGTTTGTTTTCTGTTTTTCCGCCCGATGCCGTTTCTAGCATGGAACTGTACAAAGGTACTGCCCCTGCTCGGTTTGGCGGGCGAGCTGCTTCGGTACTCGATATTTCGATGGCCAACCCATCCTTGGACAAATTTAAACTCCAAGGCGGCATTAGTTTCGTCGCCAACCGTTTGACCGCTGAAATCCCGTTGGTCAAAGAAAAAGTGGGGATATTGATAACGGGTCGCGGGGCATTCAACGATTTTGCGTTTCAGTGGGGGCCTCAAAAATTAAAAAACATTCGGGCGAGTTTTGGAGATGCCGCCGCCAAACTCTTTTGGAGAATCAATGACAAAAACACCTTTTCATTATCCAATTATTACAGCACCGATTTCTTCCAAACCGACCTTCTTGGCGGTATCAATAACATCAACTCCGTTTCTACCCAATACGATTACAACACCCTCAACTTTACCGCTCGCTGGTTTCATGCCTTCCACGACCGTCTCAACGTGCAAACCACAGCCGTTTTTAGCCAATATCGCCCCACCATCCTTTTGCCCGAACTCAACAGCGATAATAAAGTAACGATTGGCTCCGAAATCCTTCAGCGACAGGCCAAAACGAACTTTAACTATACCCCCAACAAAGCCCATAAAATAGAATTTGGGGCAAACATGACCCATTATCAGTTACAACCTGGCACGCTTAACCCTGGCGCCAACGACCGGGTTAACCCTTTGCGCGTTCCCAACGAATATGGGCTGGAATTGGCACTACACGCAGAAGATGAAATCTCAATAAACCGCAAAACAACCGTTTCGGTAGGACTGCGTTATTCGTATTTTATGGCCTTAGGCCCCGCCGCTGTACGTTCGTACGCCGACGGTAGCCCCAAATCCGAAGCCAGCATCATCGACTCTACTTATTACGGAAGCGGCAAACCCCTCCAAACCTACGGAGGTTTTGAGCCACGTGTGGGGCTGCGTTATACCATCGACGAACTGTCGTCGGTCAAATTCGGGTACAACCTCATGCGTCAGTATTTACAAGTGGTTTCCAATACCACCACTCCCCTTCCCACCTCTCGTTGGAAAATGAGTGATGCCCACATTCGGCCGCAAGTGAGTCAGTTGTGGACAGTTGGTTATTTCAAAAACCTTAAAAATAACATCTATGAGTTTTCGCTAGAAGCCTACTACCGCGCCACCCAAAACGTGCTAGACTTCAAACCAGGTGCCGATTTTTTGTTGCAAAACTACATCGAAACCCAAGTATTGCAGGGACGTAGCAAATCGTACGGCTTAGAATTAATGCTCACCAAGAAAAAAGGCGAAATGACGGGTTGGGTCAATTACACGTATTCAAGGGTATTTAATTTGGTGGACGAAGGCCCTCGCTTCACCGAGCGTATCAACGATGGCAAATGGTATCCTGCCAACTTCGACCGTCCTCACAACGTGAACATGTCGCTCAATTTCAGTGAGAACAAATACCACAGCCTTTCGTTGACATTCACCTACGGGACAGGCCGCCCCTACACCATCCCCAACGGCTTTGTGAGTTTCCAAGGGAAAGCCTACCCCTACTATGCCGAACGCAACCAAGGCCGTATCAAAGACTACCACCGACTTGATTTTTCGTGGCAAATCAACAACCCATCGCTCAAAGACAAACGTTGGATTGGCAGCTGGATTTTCACCGTTTATAACCTCTACGGTCGCAAAAACCAGTACTCGGTATTTTTGAAAACCCAAGGAACAGCCTATACCGCCTACCAGCTTCAAATTTTTGCCTCCCCAATTGTATCTTTGGCATACAATTTCAAGTTTATGTAAAAATCAGATACTCACTTATCAATCAACAACCAATGGCCATTGATTATTCAGTAAAAGACGGGGTAGCGATGATTGTGTGGAACATGACAAGCTCGCCCATGAACGTCCTCAACGACGACTCTGTTCCTGCTTTTGGAGAAGCGCTCGAAAAAGCCTTCTCTAACGCTGACGTAAAAGGAATCGTCATTACATCCTCCAAGCCCGAGTTTGTGGCTGGAGCTGACCTAAAAATGATTTTGCGCAATCAAGGAGGCGACCCCGCCGAAATGCTCAAAATCTCCGCAGGACTTAACGAGCTTTTTCGACGCATCGAAACCAACGGCAAACCCGTTGTCGCGGCCATCAATGGCACAGCGCTGGGCGGTGGCTTAGAAATATGTCTGGCTTGCCATTACCGAGTCGCCCTCAACAACCCCAAAACCAAACTGGGGCTTCCCGAAGTAAAAGTTGGACTCCTACCTGGGGCGGGTGGTACGCAACGATTGCCGCGGATGATTGGAATGCAGGCCGCTCTACCATTGATTTTGGAAGGCAAAGAACTCTCCCCTAAAGATGCCTTAGGTATGGGGATTGTCGATGCTGTCGCCGAAACCCGCGAAGAAATGCTCGAAAAGGCTTTTTCGTGGATTGCAGCCAATCCCAAACCGCTAAAACCTTGGGACGAAATCAATAAAAAAACGGGCAAAATTCAGGCCAAAGACAACTACAAAGTCCCCAATGGAGCCGTTCTAAGCCCCGTCGGAATGCAAACCTTTACGGTAGGAACGGCGATGATGATGGACAAATCGAAAGGAAATTACCCTTCGACCCAACACATCATGTCGTGCGTTTACGAAGGATTGTTGGTCAACATCGACCGAGGTATTGCCATTGAAGCCCGTCATTTTGTCAAAGTTGCTACCTCCAAAGAAGCAGGCAACCTGATTCGTACCATGTTCTTGGGCTTAAACGAAGCCAACAAAGGCGCAAGCCGCCCCAAAGACATCGCCAAGACGGAGGTAAAAAAATTGGGTGTTTTGGGGGCGGGCATGATGGGTGCGGGCATTGCCTACGTCAGTGCGCTGGCGGGCATCGAAGTCATTTTAAAAGACGTCAGCCAAGAAGCGGCTGAAAAAGGCAAGGACTACGCGCGTAGTTTGTTAAAAAAAGCCGTAGAACGCGGCAAATTCGACGCATTGAAAGCCGAAGGCGTATTGGACTTAATCAAACCGACAGCCAACGCCGATGATTTGGCGGGTAGTGAGCTAATCATCGAAGCCGTCTTTGAAAACCGCGAGCTAAAAGCCACCGTTACCCAAGAAGCCGAGCCCCAATTAGTCAACAACGGCGTATTTGCCTCCAATACATCCACCTTGCCCATCACGGGCCTTGCCAAAGCCTCAGCGAAACCTGCCAATTTCATTGGCATTCACTTCTTTTCTCCCGTCGATAAAATGATGTTGGTGGAATTGATTGTCGGCAAAGAAACTTCTGACTACGCCTTGGCAGTAGCAATAGATTACACCCGTAAAATCAAAAAAACGCCGATTGTTGTCAACGACTCGCGGGGCTTTTATACGTCGCGCTGTTTTGGCACTTACACTTCCGAAGGAATAGAGCTCCTTAAAGACGGCGTAAACCCTGTGCTCATTGAAAACGCAGGAAAACTGGCAGGAATGCCCGTAGGGCCGTTGGCAGTCTCGGACGAAGTGGCACTTGATTTGGTATATAAAATCGCGGGACAAGCCGTAAAAGACGGCGTACTGGCCGAAACCGACACTAGCTACCAAATTGGGAAACAATTTACTGAAATGGGGCGCTTGGGTAAAAAAGCTAAAGCAGGGTTTTACGAATACCCCGAAGGTGGCCAAAAACACTTATGGGAAGGTTTGGCGGAATTATTTCCCGTCAGGACCCAACAGCCTACGTTGGAAGAAGTAAAAACGCGTTTGTTGTACCGTCAAGCGTTAGAAACGGTGCGGTGCTTTGAGGAGGGAGTGATACGAACGCGCCTTGACGCCGATTTGGGCTCGATTCTCGGCTGGGGTTTCCCTCCTTACGCGGGCGGCACGCTGTCTTTTGTTGACTACGTGGGCATTTCCACCTTCGTATCCGAATGCGACCGTCTTGCCAAAACTTACGGGGAGCGCTTTCGCCCCACCCCCAAATTGCGAGCGATGGCGGCAGCGGGCGAAGGTTTTGTTGAAAAAAAGTAAAAATTTTTTATTTTTTTTCAACACTTATCTTTCTGAAAAGCAGCGTGTTTAGCTCCAAAACGCAGGTTCGACAAAAAATATTTTCAAAAAAAATCAAAAAAAGGCTTGACAAAGGGGTGAAATACCCCTACCTTTGCATTCCCAAAACAACGGGAAATAAGTAAAAAAAATAACACGGTTGCGTAGCTCAATTGGATAGAGCATCTGACTACGGATCAGAAGGTTTGGGGTTCGAATCCCTACGTGACCACAAAAGGCCCCTCAAGACAGCTGTTTTGAGGGGCTTTTTTATTGCTTTTTATCTGATATTGAGGGTTTAAAACGGATCAAGTTCAAAATTTGTGGAGAGCGTTGTATTTTTTTAGGTTTGTGTTTTAATCAAACCTGTCTGTTTTGGAAAGTTTCCTACCTTTAGTAGAGTATCTCTTACCTGATTTTATTCTAACCT
>NZ_JBYFCH010000015.1:0-100608 GCF_057652295.1 Runella sp. R5_40
TTTCCAAAACAGACAGGTTTGATTAAAACACAAACCTAAAAAAATACAACGCTCTCCACAAATTTTGAACTTGATCCCAAAATAGAGACTAAAAATACGGGTTGCAGTAATTGAAATGTGGAGTAAATTTAGGAGCATAGAAGCAAAAAAGGCTGCAAATCAGTGATTTGCAGCCTTTCAGCAGAGAGAGAGGGATTCGAACCCCCGGACCTGTTACAGTCAACGGTTTTCAAGACCGCCGCATTCGACCACTCTGCCATCTCTCTTTGTTTTCTCTTACTCGTCGTTTGGGATTGCAAAAGTAGAACTATTATTCAGCTTTGTCAAGCTTTTGTTTAAGAATTTTTAAGAGAATAGAGTTTCTTAAACAAATAAGCCTGTAAATCGGCAACATAGAAGCTTACGCATCAAAAACACATCAACTTTGACTACCAAATTGTTTATTCTTTAAAATCAAAAAACACTCTTCTTCTCCCATATTTAACAGAAACAATAGCCGCTATTTTACTCCAATCAAGGTTAAAAAACATTACTTAAGATATAATAAAATCATTGCAGTCCTCACCTGGTTTATGTAAATTTGACAAAATCAAATTTTTCAAAATATAAAAATGAAAGTTATTGATATTGATTATCAAGTAATTAGGAAATTTGAAACGACAATCGAGGGAGTCAGGGGTAAGATTGGAATCAACAACGATGAATTAATCACCCGTTGCCCTGAAAATGAAGCGCTCTGTTACCAAATTATTCTTCATAAAGAGATATATTTAAATCAGTTACCAGGCAAAATTTCCCTAAAAACGATCAAACTCTCTGTCAAACAACTATTAATGATTTATTAGATGAGAATATAGACCTTAGTGCTAACGCCCAATATGCTCCTGTATTTATAAGCCCTAATCTTGAAACAAGTCCCTTAGTTGCTATCGACGGTAATCATAGATTAATAGCCCATTTTTTAAAACACGGGGGAATAAGTGGCGTTCACGCTTACTTATTTGTTCATAACAATACAATGAGCTGGCCATGGACTCCACCGCTCGCCAAAGAATATCATCCCTCACATGACAAAAATTAGTGAACAGATTGATAAGCTAACGCGCTCTATCGAAAATGCTATTACGGGAGAACGCTTTTTGACTGACGTGTTGCCTGTGTCTTCATCAGAGATTAAGGCATCTGATTGGGTTTTTAACCGGAAAGCAGAAACTAAATACAATAGCCGAAGCGTTTTCAAGTTGGTAACTCACGAAAACCCGAAAGTTATTCATGGGCTGTTGAGCATAGAAGACAAAAACGACCATATCTTTATGCACTTGCTAGAAAGTGCAAAGTTCAACAAAGGAAAAAATAAAGTCTATGAAGGAGTAGCGGGAAATTTGGTCGCCTATGCTTGTAAAGTAGCATTTGAATACAACTATGACGGTATTGTATCTTTTGTTTTTTCTAAAACCCAATTGATTGAACACTACCAAGAAACTTTAGGAGCGAAACAGTTTGGTCGAGGCAGCCAAATGTTCATTGATACTCCTCAATCATATCAACTCTTTAAACGATATTTTCCCAATGAAAAGCAGTCCTAATTTTCAAAAACTCAATCAATCTGACGTAATGATTAATAGCGCAGTAGCTAAAGCTGACGATACCGCTTTCAGTGCGTTTTTAAAGGAGCGAAAAAAGAATAGCAGTGCGCAAAAAAAAAGCAAAAAACATTCTGCCTGCATTGAATAGAACATTCAATAATAAACAGCAGTATACCTAGCGATTTGGAGGCCTGTAAGCCCCCACCAATGATTTTAATACTTTCAACATTGGAAGATTCCCTCCTTAGACATTTGATATTTTTCACTGTTTTTAATAAAAACAAAAAAGGCTGCAAATCACTGATTTGCAGCCTTTCAGCAGAGAGAGAGGGATTCGAACCCCCGGACCTGTTACAGTCAACGGTTTTCAAGACCGCCGCATTCGACCACTCTGCCATCTCTCTTTGTTTTCCCTTACTCGTCGTTTGGGATTGCAAAAGTAGAATTATTACACAGCTTTGTCAAGTTTTTTCTAAGAAAAAATCTAAAAAAAAAGCGCAACAGCGCGTAAAAACGCCCTTTTTGCTGATTATCAATTTGTTAAAATTATTCTAATGCCTGCTTTAAATCCGCAATTAAATCATCAATATGCTCTAGCCCTACCGAAATTCTAAGCAGGTTTTTAGGACTCACCGAATGAACTCCCTCCGCCGTCGCGCGATGTTCAATCAAACTTTCTACTCCTCCCAAACTCGTGGCTCTAATAAACACTTTTACTTTGCTTTTCAAGGCCAAAGCCGCCGCCTCTCCCCCTTTCACTTGAATCGACATCATCGCTCCCCCCGCACTCATTTGTTTTTTGGCTACCTCTACCCCACTATGGCTCGGTAAAAAAGGATAATGAACGGCTTCTAAGGCAGGATGCGTACTCAGAAATTCTGCCAACTGTGCGGCATTCGAAGTTTGTTGACGAACCCGCAAAGGCAACGTTTTAAGCCCCCGCAAAACCAACCAACAATCAAATGGCGAAGGCACAGCCCCTCCCAATGCTTGTATCATTCGTGCTTTTTCAGCCAACGGACCATTTTCTTTAAATATTAACGCCCCGCTCAATAAATCGCTGTGCCCCCCAAAGTACTTGGTGGCAGAGTGCATCGACACATCACACCCCAAATCAAGTGGGCGTTGTAAAACAGGGGTTGCCCACGTATTGTCACAAACTGTATAGGCGCCTTTTTGGCGAGCCAAAGTAGCCACCTCCGCAATGTCAGTAATTTTGAGTTGGGGGTTCGACGGGCTTTCTATCCATACTAATTTGGTATTTGGCAAAAAAGCCGCCTCAATCGCTGCTAAATCGCTCATATCCACCTTTGTGTATTTTAACCCCCAAACGGACATTATTTCTTGCAACAAAGCGGGGGTTCCGTAGTAAGCATCGTCAGGAACAATGACGTGGTCGTTGGGAGAAAGACACTGAAAAATGGTAGCCGTAGCCGCCTGCCCCGACGCAAAAGCCATCCCGACTTCCCCACCTTCCAATACCGCATAGGCTTTTTCCAGTGAATTTCGGTTGGGGTTACTGGCTCGGGTATAGATATGTCCGTGAGGAATACTGCTATCGGGCTCACGCTCAAAGGTCGTTGACAAATAAATAGGCGGAACCACCGCACTGGCATTGGCGTCGTGGTACTGCGTACTATTAATGACTAAGGTTTCAAAATTCATCAGAAGTAGTAAGTGGGTTTTAACTCCACAATTTTACTCTAAATCTTTTTGAATCAAAAATTAGTTGCGTAGGTTTGTAATATAGTATGCAAGCATACCATTGATTTTGTTTTAATAAACCCTTTCGGACTCATGACAACCTTAGAAACATTCGACCTTCGTATTGAGGATTCAATTGCCTGGGTGTATTTTAATCGCCCAGAACGTGCCAACGCCCTAAATCAAAAGGCGTGGGATGAGATGAAGGTTCTTTTTGAAGAATTGGATGATAACAACGACGTTCGGGTAATTATATTAAGTGGGCACGGCAAGCATTTTTGCGCAGGAATCGACCTGGAGCTATTGATGAACGTAGCCCAATTTTCGCAACCTTGCGAAGGCAGAAAAAGAGAACAACTTCGCAAAAAAATTCTGGCCCTACAAGCTCCCATCAACGCCATTGAGCAGTGCAGTAAGCCCGTCATTGCGGCCATCAAAGGAGGCTGCATTGGTGGTGGAGTGGATATTATAAGTGCTTGCGATATGCGCTACTGCACCGACGACGCCTACTTTACCATCAAAGAAATTGACATGGGAATGGTGGCAGATTTGGGAACACTCCAACGGCTCCCTAAAATTATTCCCCCTGGTATTGCCCGCGAAATGGCTTATACGGGACGAAATGTAACGGGTTTGGAAGCAGAGCGCATCGGGTTAGTCAATCGTACTTTTGCAAGTGCCGAGGAAATGTACACGGAGGTGTTGAAAGTAGCTCAACAAATCGCGAGCAAGTCTCCCTTATCAATCAGAGGGACCAAAGCCATCCTCAACCACACCCGCGACCACTCAGTAGCCGATGGCCTAGAGTACATGGCAACCTGGAATGCTGCTATGTTACTTTCTGATGATTTAATGGAGGCGTTTCAGGCGAAAATGCAGAAGCGCCCCGCAGTGTATAAGTAAAAAAAGGGGCGACAAAACCACGTTCTTGCTTTTTGGCAAGAAAAATGGCTTTGTCGCCTCAGCGTATTCCCACGTTTCGTGCGTCGATTATACGCGACGAAGTTTTGCTTCAATCGTTTGTTGCGTATGTGGCACTGCGCGTAGTCGCTCCTTTGGAATCAACTTTCCAGTATCAATACAAATGCCGTACGTACCGTTTTTGATGCGAATAAGCGCGTTTTCAAGCTGCGTAATAAATTTTTGCAAACGCCCAGCCGATTGGCTCATTTGCTCCCGCTCGCTTGTGTCCACATCTTCCATCAATTTGGTCGCTGCACCAGTATTGTCGGTACCACTGTCATTTTTGCGACTTAATGTGTCCTTAATGTACGCCAATTCTTTACGCGCAACTTCAAGTTTTGTGTTGATGATTTCTTCGAACTCCTTCAACTCCTCTTCAGAGTAACGTTTTTTTTCTTCCTGTGCTGACATAATAAAACTCCTTGGTTTGGGGTACAACTTAATGGCGGAAGTCAATTAAGCCGCAAAAATACGTTTTATTCGGTTCTGTCAAACCATTTTTACGACCGTTTAATAAAAACTTATTATTTGTCGATTTTATGTTTTCCAACAAATACCAAGTAATATTTGGATAAAACCCCAAGAACCTATAGACTATTTTAACCTTTTGGCAAAGACTTGCATTTCCTTTTAAAGTCATTTATTGTATTATATCAAGAAAAAACTATCCTTTTGTGTTTTTGGTTATAATAATAGTAAGTTTGCGCCAAGAAGCTCAGACGCTTTTTGTGTCCAGAGATTTTATCATCAAACGAACATTCCAAATAATCAGATTTCTTTAAAGTTATGACTTACATTGAGCCTGCTCCTATCAAAGATAAGGAGAATCCATTGGAGTCGATGATGTCGCGTTTTGACAAAGCGGCCGAACTCCTTGGTATTAGCGATGAAATGTACCACATTCTCAAAGTCCCCCGCAAACAGGTCGTAGTCGGTCTTCCCGTTACGATGGACAATGGGCAAATCAAAGTCTTTGAAGGTTATCGCGTCATTCACTCTACCATCCTTGGCCCCGCCAAAGGAGGGATTCGATTTGATATGGCCGTCAACATTGACGAAGTGCGTGCCCTTGCCGCATGGATGACCTGGAAATGTGCCGTAGTAGATATTCCGTACGGTGGGGCAAAAGGAGGGATTGCTTGCAACCCTCGTACGATGTCCGCAGGTGAAATCGAACGCCTCATGCGCGCTTACACCTTGTCGATGCTCGATGTTTTTGGCCCCGACAAAGACATTCCCGCCCCCGACATGGGGACAGGCCCCCGCGAAATGGCATGGCTGATGGATGAATACTCCAAAGCCATGGGTATGACCGTTCACGGTGTGGTAACGGGCAAACCGCTCGTATTGGGTGGTTCACTTGGCCGTACCGAAGCGACAGGCCGTGGTGTAACGGTTTCGGCGCTTGCTGCCATGGAAAAAATGCGCATCAATCCCTACCGAGCAACGGCCGCCGTTCAAGGGTTTGGAAACGTAGGGATGTATGCAGCCTCGCTCATGCACGAACGCGGCGTCACAGTCCAAGCCATCAGTGATATTTCGGGTGGGTATTTCAATGCCCGAGGCATCGACATTGAAGATGCGATGAAGTACCGCGCTGCCAATGGTGGCATTATGGAGGGTTATAAAGAGGCTGACAAAATCACTAACGAAGAGCTCCTTTCGCTTCAAGTAGATGTATTGGTACCAGCGGCCAAAGAAGATGTTATTACCCACGACAATGCCGCGTATATTCAAGCTAAAATGATTGTGGAGGGTGCCAATGGGCCCACTTCTGCCAGTGCCGATGACATCATCAATGAAAAGGGGATTATGGTTGTTCCCGATATTTTAGCCAATGCTGGTGGTGTGACGGTTTCTTATTTTGAGTGGGTTCAAAACCGTATTGGTTACAAATGGAACCTCGAACGCATCAACCGCCGTTCGGATCGCATCATGAAAGATGCCTTTGAAAATGTGTATGCTACTTCGCAGAAATACCAAGTAAACATGCGACTTGCGGCTTATATTGTTGCTATCGACAAAGTAGCAAGTACCTATAAGTACCGTGGGGGTTATTAGAGAATTAAGATAGGGCAAGTTAGCAATCGTCACTTGCCCTTTTCATTATCTATTTGCTCAAAAATGCTGTCAATCGCTTTTTCTTAACCAATTCGTTCAAGTTCAGGATACAGTTTTCATCAATGACGATGTCTTGCTGCCAATTTGTTATTAACCAAGTTGGATTTAACTTTTCGGCCACCACAATTTTTTGGTTTTTGGTCAATACCCAAACAACTTTTTGCGTTCCAAAATCCAACATTTTTTGCGTTTTTTCAATAATATACTCCTCATCAGTGGCATAGTCGGCCATGTCAGCTTTGATATCCACTTCAATAACCACATGAGGGGAAGTTGAAAAATAATTATCATTCAGCGTACCTATATCATCTTGCCAATAGACAGCAATGTCGTTTGCAAGGTTATCTCCTACATCAATATGCAAACCAGCTTCGTTGGTAACGACTAGGTAGTCGTCCGAAAGATGAACCGACAGATACACATGAATTAGTGAAACAATAGCTGCTTGCAACGAACTACTTCCCATAATTTCTTCTGGTTTTTTCTTTTTACGAATCACATCCTTGTAACCTTTGTAATAAAGAGGTTTTCCGTTGAGGGTTTCGTAAATCAAATAATCGGGCACTTTTCGCTTCCGTTTTTGAGGCATATCAACCGAGGCAGTCATACAATTGTCGCTTTGATGATAAAGTAAAGATAGAAAAATTGAAGCGGTTTGCCTACTTTTGCAACGTTTATCTAAAAACCCCGTACGTATGACAATTCATAAAGAAGGTTTCGCTAGTATTGGTTTAGCAGGCGCATTTGTATTAATTACCAATTGGCTCTTGCGCTACTTTATAGGCGAAATCGAATGGCTAACAACCACTTGGCTTGTGGTATCACTCGTCTTCTTTTTTATTATTGTTCAATTTTTCCGTAAACCAACGCGGATTACGCCCATTCACCCCAATCACGTAATTGCCCCTTGCGATGGCAAAGTGGTCGTCATTGAAGAAGTGGTTGAAACAGAATACTTTAAAGGCCCACGTCGGCAAGTTTCTATTTTCATGTCCCCCATCAATGTCCATATCAACTGGAACCCCATTGCTGGTGTGGTTAACTATTTCAAATATCACCCAGGCAAATACTTGGTGGCGTGGCATCCCAAATCTAGTACAGAAAACGAACGCACAACTACGGTCATAAAAGCACCAAACGGAGCTGAAGTGCTTTTTCGTCAGATTGCGGGTGCCTTAGCTAAACGCATTGTTTGGTACGTAAAAGAAGGTCAACAGGTAAGCCAAGGGTCCGAAATGGGATTTATAAAGTTTGGCTCACGCGTCGATATTTACTTACCACTAGATGCTGATATTAAAGTAAATCTTGAAGAAAAAACAACAGGTGGAATCACAGTGTTAGCACATTTAAAATAAGTGTTATTCGACGCTTTGCACTTGACATTCGACATTAAAAATCATGCTATCTACGACAGAATCTACTTCACATTATGACAACCTCGACCAAATGAGTGTTCGGGAGTTGCTCACTAACATCAACAACGAAGACAAAACAGTTCCTTACGCCGTCGAAAAAGCCATTCCTCAAATAGAGGCATTGGTTGAGCAAATCGTCGTTAGAATGAAACAAGGTGGTCGCCTTTTTTACATTGGTGCAGGAACGAGTGGTCGCTTAGGTGTGGTAGATGCCTCAGAATGCCCCCCAACATACGGCGTACCTTTTGATTTGGTCATTGGTATCATGGCGGGCGGCGACAGTGCCATCCGTAAAGCCGTCGAAAATGCCGAAGATGACCCCAATCAGGCCTGGATTGACCTCCAAGCCTATGACATTGACGAACTAGATTCATTGATTGGAATTGCGGCGTCGGGTCGTACACCGTATGTGATTGGTGGACTCAATCAAGCCCGCAGTGCAGGCATTCTGACGGGGTGTATTGTATGCAATGTAGGGTCAAAAGTAGCCGCTGCGGCCGAATATCCCGTCGAAATCGTCGTAGGTCCCGAGTTTGTCACTGGTAGTACGCGCATGAAATCAGGAACGGCCCAAAAATTAGCCCTCAATATGATTTCCACTTCGGTCATGATTCAACTTGGACGCGTCCAGGGCAACAAAATGGTGGATATGCAAATGACCAATTTTAAACTCGTTCAACGCGCCATCCGAATGGTACGAGAGGAATTGCCGCACATAACCCCCGAAGAAGCGCAAGCGCTGTTGGATGCCCACGGAAGCGTTCGCAATGCTGTTGAAGCTGGCCGCAATTTGTCATGAAAAAAATCTGGAACAGCCTTAAAGAGCACGTAAAAGCCGATTTTGATGCTAAAACGTATGGCTTTACAGCTGTTTTTTTGGTGGTAATCATTGCCATCAATTACCGTATAAATTTAGAACGGGGAATCATTGATAGTTATCGTGGCAACTCGATTCGCATTTTCTGGTATTTTTTACTATACGCCTTCGCTTATTACGGAGGCGTTTTTATTTATACCCTTTGTAAAAAAGAAACCTCCGCACTGCGTACGCCTACTTTCTGGCTGTATAGTCTATTTATCTTGGGAGTGCTGGGATTAGACGGCGGCTTTTATGCCTACAACCAATGGAGTAAGACGCTTTTTGATGGACAAATTTACATCTTTGCGTTCCATTGTTTGTCTAACCTTTTTTCGGTTTTAACCGTCGTTCTTCCCTTTTTGCTCTTTTATAATTTCATTGAACAGCAGCCTTCTTACTTTTACGGACTACGTCCCCAATGGTTTGTTGTAAAGCCCTACTTGCTTTTGGTTGTTTTGATGGTGCCCCTTATCAGTTGGGCCTCGTTTCAACCTGATTTTTTGCGCTCATACCCTTCCTACAAAGGCTCAAATGCCGACGAGTTTTTTGGGGTAGCTCCTTGGGTAACAACCCTGTTTTATGAGGTGTGTTATGGTTTTGATTTCTGCATTACGGAGTGGCTTTTTCGAGGATTTTTAACCATTGGAATGGCTCGGTTTTTAGGTCGAGGTGTCATCATTCCAATGGTCGTCTGTTATGCCTCTCTTCATTTTGGGAAACCATTGGGAGAAACCATCGGCTCAATTTTCGGAGGCTATATTCTTGGTGTGTTGGCCCTACAAACGCGAAGTATCTGGGGCGGCATTATTGTTCATGTGGGAGTAGCTTGGCTGATGGACTTAGCGGCTTGGCTTCAACTGGTTTTGTCCTAGAGGCATTTAGCTCAAACGTCTTTTTGTATTGCTTAAAATTCGTTCCCATCCATTTATCCCACAAATTGAAATACAACCCATAATTCCCTTTCCCAAGTTGGTGATGCATGTTGTGGTGTGTGGGTGTATTTTGCCAACTTCCAAACCATGTATTTATAAAATTGGGTGAAAATACTTCGTAGCCAGTATGTCCCAGTACGTTCATAACTACCATAAAAATCAAGAAGATGAAAATTGCTAGCGGGTGCATGGGAATCAGTATTACCATAAAAATCAAAACACCTGCCTCAACTGCGGCTTCTAACGGATGAAACGCAAAGGCTGCCCACGGGGTTGGATTGTGCGACAAATGATGCACTTTGTGGAAAAAAGGGAATAATTTAGGATGGTGCATCATTCGATGAGTCCAATAAAAATATGTATCGTGCCAAAAAATAGCTAAAACAACACTTACTCCAAAATACAACCAGCCAATGTCTTCTATGTCAGTGTAAATTTGAGTAAGCCCCTGTTTACGAAGGGAATAGATACCCAAACCCACCGCCGAAAAAATAACCATTGTCAAAATTGAATAACCGATTTCACGGCGGACATCTTTGGATTTTGGGAATTTTTGTTGGATTTTAAAATAGAACCAATCGTGGCGTTTGAAGTAATAAAACAACCAGTAGGCTCCTCCTGCAACCAACACATATCGAACTAATTGAAAGAAAAAGGAAAGTGTCAAACGACTCAAAATATCGACTTCTTGAAATGTTTCCATGACTGATGAATTAGCAAACTATGATTATTTTAACTCAATTGATTTAGATTGGCCACCCACAGTGAGAATACCAACAGTATCGCAAGTACCTGAACCATAATCAAGTACACCTGATACACCTGCGGCGCTTAGTTTTACGACTCCGCTTACGGGCACATTGGTTTCACATGAACCTTTTGATACCATGGAGGTTGTAGTTTCGACGGCATAATCAAGGTCTCCCGCCTTAAAGCTCCCATTTAGAGAAGTTAATAGCTCGTCATCGCTCGTGGAGGGAGTAAGGAAGTTTTTCCAAGTTTGTGCCATAGCTACTGAGGTTGTAACACTCCCCGTGGGCGTAACGACATTAAGCGAGTTGACGTTGATTTTGTACTCAAGAGTGTTAGCTGGGTTTAATTTAAAATCAGAGAGGCTGATGGTACCATTCATGCTGACATCTCCCATTGTCAAATTCGTCATTTTGACCGTTATAGTTGTACCCGTTTGGCCAAAAGCCCCTGAATAAGAAATAGAAATTACCCCTTTAACAGTACCGTACGCTCCTGAACACCCGTTTCCAAAATCCACGGTAATTGATTTATTTTTGGTATCGGTTTGGATATTGGCACAGGTAGGGACATTTCCGCCGTCGGCAGCACGGCCATTCACTTTTGTTTTATCCATGATGTCATTCACCAATCTGGAGACATTTTGAAGTGAAGCTTGAACCTGGGTATTTTGTTTCATGGCTTTCTCCATTTGGGAAAAATCAACGGAGGGTTGTACAGTAACTGAGTCAATCTTGTTACAAGAAGTGAATAAGGTGGCTGCTAGAAGGGCTGCAATTGATAAGCGTTTCATGGTTTTGAGCTTTTAAATTTAGAAGCGTCGCTTCGATTAGTTAGACAAATTGATTTTGTTTGATGGCTCAAAATTGGGAGCGCCAGTCGAGCTCCCGAAAACAATTCAACCAACCCACTCCTTTTTTCAATCAAATTATCCTTTTGGGCTTCTTTTGCTTAAATACCTTCGGCCTATTCCTAAACTAGGCAGATGACGTATTTTACCACTTTTGTTGAAGAATTGAGCATTTTCGTTGAAAATTCCCCATAAAAGTCCCTTGCCTTCGTATTTTCGGGCATGTTTTTATTCACTAAAAAATATCGCTGGATTTGGCACGTCGCCTTTTGGTTGACCTACATATTGGTATTATCCTACACATTCGGTCAAATCATGCCCTTTTGGTCAGCCCAAGCACGCGTATTTTTGGGCTTGCTTTTACACGCTGCCTTTGCTTATTTTAACTGGTTTTGGCTCATTCCCCAATTTTTCCTCAACCGCAAATACGTTCACTATTTTTCGATTTCGATTCTGAGTTTTTTTGGTCTAACCGTCCTTCGCTTTTGGATTGAGCAATTATTGCCGACTTATCTTGTCTCCACCGTCACGACAATTCTTCCACTGCGCCTAATTTTCATTGCCTTTTCTTTTTTAAGCATTTGGGTGTTAAGCTCTCTTTTTAGGCTTTTAGAAGACCGAATTAAAACCATGCAACTTGAAAATGAGCTTCGAAACGCCCAATTAAACTCCGAACTGCGTTTTTTAAAATCTCAAATGAATCCGCATTTTTTGTTCAACACCCTCAACAATGTCTATTCACTAGCTTACCTTAAATCTGACCTGGCCGCCCCGATGATTCTTAAACTTTCGGGCATGTTACGATACATGTTGTACGAGTGTGACGCCCCCAAAGTGAGTATTCAAAAAGAAATTGAGTACCTTCAAGATTACGTTGAATTACAAGTCCTTAACCCCGCCGACCGCCCTAAAGTCACGTTTGAAGTAATCAATCAGGCACCCCAATTGCAGATTGAACCGATGTTGTTTGTCAATTTTATTGAAAATGCCTTTAAACACGGGAACCTAAATCATCCAAAAGGATTGATAAAAATCTACCTAAAAATAGAGCCTCAAATGCTAAAGTTTGAAGTTCAAAATAGCATAGGGTCGAGTGATAGCAAGGATAAAGTTGGTGGACTTGGTTTGCAGAACGTTCGACAACGACTTTCTCTCCTTTATCCCGAACGGCATCAGTTGAATACCATCCAACATGACAGCCTTTTTACAATTAGTTTACAACTCAAATTTTAACCTTGTTTTTCCTTTCTCCGTTTATGAATTGCTTGATTGTTGACGACGAATACATGGCGCGCCTTTTACTGGAAGAATACGTGCGAAAAGTACCCCAACTGACATTGTTGGCGAGTTGTGAAAATGCGTTAGAAGCGTTTCATCGGCTCAAAACCGAACAAATTGATATATTATTTTTGGACATTCAAATGCCTCACCTCAACGGGTTGGATTTTGTACAAACACTACAACAAAAGCCCGCCATCATTTTTACAACCGCTTATTCAGAACACGCTGTGGAGGGTTTTCGGCTCAATGCCATTGATTATTTATTGAAACCTTTTTCATTTGAGCGTTTTGTACAAGCCGTCAGTAAAGCAACCGATTATGTTCAGTATCGTCAACCGTCAGCTTCACTCCCTACCGAACCCACTCCCCCTATTTCTACCCATTTTTTTGTTAAATCAGAAGGAAAATTGGTTAAAGTGCGGTACGAAGACATTTTATACATTGAAGGTCTCAAAGAATACGTAAGCATTTATACCATTGATAAACAGCGGATTATCACACTTCAATCTATCAAAAACCTTGAAAATACGCTGCCAGCTTCTCATTTTATGAGAATTCACAAATCGTATATTATTCAATTAAAGTGGTTAGAGGCTATCGTTGGAAATCAGGTAGAAATCCACAAAAAGCTCCTCCCTATCGGTGCGACCTATAAAGAGGAGTTGCTTAAACGTCTGTCGATTGAATAAATCGTTATTCTTGTGGTATATTCTCCACCCCACGCACAAAAAGCGCTCTACTTGGCAAGGCAAATGTGGCACCTTGGGTTCGGACGATTTCTAGTATTTTGAAATTTACGTCTTCCCGCACGCGCATAAATTCCTTCCAAACGGACGTGCCCACGTGGTAAATTACTACTACGTCCAACGAACTTTCACTCAAAAGCTCTAACCGCACTGTGGGCTCTTTCGACCCCGTAATGTACTGCGAAAGTAAGTATTCACGGATTTCTTCGATGATTTTTTCAATGGTTTCCGAAGGTGTATCGTACGCCAATCGAACGTAGTACTTGGCGCGGCGGTGGGTTCGTTGTGAGACATTTTCGAGGGCTTGCGTCACCATCAAACGGTTGGGCACGGTTATCAAACTACCATCGTCCGAACGAACGCGCGTGCTTCTAAACCCAATTTGTTCTACCTCTCCCGAAATCTTATCCAATACCACCGACTGCCCCACCAAAAAAGGGCGTTCGAGCATGATGGTTATCGAGGCGATGAGGTTTTCGAGCGTTTCGCGGGCCGCCAACGCAATCACGACTCCCCCAATTCCCAAGCTGGTAATTAGTGCCCAAACGTTTACTTCATACACTTTGTGAAGCATGACAAAAAAACACGTCAGGGTCCAAAAAACGATGGCAATGTCTTTGAAGAAAGGGACGAGTTGATCATCTAAGGCAGAGGGCGTTTCGGCAGCTTGCTGCTTGAATATCAAGGAAATAAATTTTATTAGTCGAATTCCTAACCAGCCAACAGCCACCGACAACATCGTTTGAAAGACCCGCTCCAACAGCATCAGCCAGCCAAATTTTTCAGGCGAAGCCCAATTCCATTCGGAAGGAACTTTGAGGTGATGAAAGGCCAAAAATAAAATAACAAGGGTGATAAGAGCCTCAAAAGGACGGCGAGTAAGGCGCACAAATTCGGCCACGGGGATATTGCCAGCCTCACTTTTGATAAAACGGTAAATCGTACGACTCACAGTAAACGAAAGTCCGCGCCGAAGGATGATTCCTAAGCCCAATATGCCCACAAACCAAAATAAATCGCTGAGTTTGTTTTCTAAAATGGTGTAATGAAGCCAATACGAAACTTGGTCCATGTCTTTAGCTAGTTGATTCGGCTACAAAACAACGACGTATTTGGCGTTTTCACAACAAAAAGCGGGTTATCGAATGGTCAATTTCGACAACTCGGCCAAAAATACCTCTTTTCGACGACGGGCTACTTCAATCTGAGCATCGTCGTTCATTACCACCGTTCCCCCCTCCCCTTTGATGTATTTTTTCACTTGACGCAAATTGATAAGGTACTGATTATGAACCCGTACAAAGCCATAAGGGCTTAGCAATTCTTCGTATTCTTTTAAGTTTTTGGACACCATTATTTTTTTTCGGCCTATGAAATGAAAAATGGTATAATTCGCATCTGATTCACAGCGAACAATTTCTCGAATCGGTACATAAAAAATCCCTTCTTGCGTCGGAAGCGCCATTTGCATACTCTCCGACTGTCCTCCTCGAAGGTTTTGCAACAGTACTTCTACATTTTGAGCCGATGATTTTTTGGTTTTTATACGCTCAGAAGCCCGTTGAATAGCGGCCTCAAGTTCGTCGCCATCAATCGGTTTTAATAAATAATCGACCGCCCCAATTTTAAAGGCTTTTACGGCATAGTGGTCGAATCCTGTGGTAAAAATCACCTCAAAATCAATCCGTTCGAGGCCATCGAGCATGTCAAATCCGCTTTTGCCAGGCATCTGAATGTCCAAAAAAACCAAATCAGGGTTCAGCACCTGAATCGCGCGGGCACCTTCGTCGGCCGAATGGCAAAACTGCATAATGTAAATGTCTTGGGCATACAGTTCGAGGAGTTTTTTAAGGGCTTGGCACCCCATGAGTTCGTCGTCAACGATGAGCGCTTTTAACATAATTTGAATTGGGCAATGTCTGGCAAAACTATTTTTACTTTTGTTCCTGAAGGCTCACCCGTTTGGTCGTACAAATCGTCGATGATGATTTTGGCCCCTTCGGTATTGTACTGACGGTTAAAGGTTTCGATGCTTTCGAGGACGTTTTGAGTCCCTTTCGATTTTCGGCTGGGCGACAATTGTTTACTTATTTCTTTTGACTTTACCCGCCCGACTCCGTTGTCTTCAATGGTACACGACACCAGCGTTGACGTTTCTCTTTGAAACGAGAGTATAATTTTGCCTTGTTCCGAACGGTGCATCAGTCCGTGCCATATGGCATTTTCAACGTGCGGTTGTATCATCATGGTAGGAAAAACGGTTTCGTGAGCCTCCAAGCGGGGATCTACTTTGATTTCAAAATCAAACTTATTTTTCCCAAAACGCATTTGTTCTAACTCAACATAAAGGTTCATAAAGGTTACAATACGTTCGATGGTCTGAAGTGGCGTATCGGTATTGTCCAAAATTTGCCGAATCAATTTAGAAAACTTGGTGAGGTACTTCGATGCTTGGTGGTTTTGGTCGTGTAAAATAAAATTATTGATGGAATTGAGGCAATTAAAAATAAAATGCGGGTTCATTTGAGCACGTAATGCCTTCATTTCCAACGCTGCAATCTGGCGATTGAGCATCGCTTTTTCTTTTTCTCTCTCCTGAATACGGCGTATTCTTCCCGTAAAAAACACTACCAACGCCCCAACACCCGCCATCATCGCCAAAAAACGAAACCAATCTTTTGTCCAAAAAGGAGCGGTCACTCGTACTTTCAACGTCAGTGGAGTTTCGTTCCAAACTCCGTCCGAATTACTCGCTTTTATTTTAAAAACATAGTCTCCTGGAGGAATTTGCGAATAGCTCACAAAATGACGGCTTCCGCTGTATATCCAATTTTTATCAACCCCCTCCAATTGATACGCGTACTGATTCTTTTGGGGTGAAGTAAAATCTAGCGCAGCAAATTCAAACGACAAAAAGTTTTCTGTATAGCTCGTTTCAATCATCCCTTTTCCAAAAACATTCACCGAATGGTTCATCACTTTTACCTCTGTAATGGCCACAGGCGAAGGACTACCACGGCGTTGTAGCCCTGTAGGTTGAAAAATAGTAAAGCCATTGACTCCCCCAAACGCCATCTCGCCAGAAGCTAACTTAAGGTAAGCTCCCCCATTAAACTCATTATTTTGAATACCGTCGTGTACATCAAAAGCCGTAAAAGTCTCATTTTTAGGATTAAACCGTGCTAACCCCATATTGGTACTCATCCATACTTGCCCATTGTCATCCACCAACGAACCATACACGATGCTGTTGGGCAGGCCGTCGTCGGTGGTATATAGCTTAAATCGCTTAGACAGCGGATTGTATTTCCCAAAACCTACCCGATAACTACTAATCCAAAGAACGGAATCACTGCTTAGGTTGACACTGCTTACATCCCCCACCTCAATATGGGTGGACGGTATCACCAGTGGCACAGGCTCAATCGTCTCATTGATAGGCGAATACTTTTGCAGCCCTGCCCCTCTCCCAATCCAAATTGTCCCTTTTGAATCTTCTTTAAATGAGTTTATCAAATCGTCGTACCCGCTTGCATTGGCCCAAAAACGATACGCTTTTGTCGGATAATCAAACGTAAATAACCCTTTGGCCGTCCCCATCCAAATCCGCTTTCGGCTATCCATGTAAATCGTCCGAATTGCGGTTGATTGGAGCGTATCGAAGGCTGCCTTGCACGCAAGCGAAGGTTCGGTAAACTTTCCTTTTTTAGCATCAAACTGCACCAAGCCATTGCTCGTTGCCCCCCAAAAAAGGCTTGGTTCGACCTCAATCATTGCAAAGATCTGGCTTCGGCCTTCAGTTTCTGGTTTACTCACCCGCACTATTCCTGTCTTCTTATTCCAAACGTTGATTCCTTCTCCATCTGTTCCCACCAACAGATGGTCGCCCGATTCAGCAAAAGACAAAATGAAGTTGTAATTCAGCCCATTATCTTGATTTATGGTCCGAAATTTACCCAATCGAAGATTTATTTTGTTCAGCCCACTATTATTACTTCCCACCCACACTAAGCCCGAATTATCTTCAAAAATGTCGTTGAGCGGCGATCCTTTGAGGCTGTTGAGGCGCTGGTACGTCAAATCAGACGGCAAAAAATCCATTTTTTCGGTTTTGGTATCCAAACAAACCAACCCCGACTGTAGGCTCAACCAACATCGCCCGTTTTTGCCAATTGTCATCGATCGAATTGGAAATGTAATAAGCTCAGGCAAAAGGGCTCGTAAAGAATACTTTTTTACCAATTTCAGGGAATGACTATCAAACGTCCAAACGCCTTCATTTTCGACCCCTATCCAAATCAAGTTGTTATATACTTGCATCGGACGAATGTCATTGTCGGGAGCCAGCCCAAAAGACACTACCTTGTACTTGTTTTTTTTGACGTCCAACAACCAATAGTTTTCGCTGGTAGAAATCAATAGCCTGTTGGTATCAAGCTGTGCGGCATTTAGTATATTAAGCTTGGGGATTTTGCAGTAGGTACGTTTGCTTTTAGTATCTAGGAAATAGAGTCCTTTGTTGCTACACACCCAAAGCTTCCCTTGGGCACCTGGCAGGATTTTTCGTATTCTAATGTTTGGCAAAAACGTACGTATAGAATCCGTCAATATATTGAGTTCGGCAATGCCATTCCGAGTTCCTACCCAAAGGTGCTCGTCGCCATTGTGAAATAACTGCCGAATACTATTGCTGGGAAGCCCCCCCGCCGATTTGCCAATCTGCGCCCGATAGGGTTTGAACTGATACCCGTCGTACCGTAGCAACCCATCGTCAGTACCTACCCAAAGAAAACCCCGACTATCTTGGTTGATGCTCCAAACTGTATTTTGTGAAAGGCCGTTTCGGTTGTCAAAATTTTCCACCCAAGCATTTTGAAACACCTGCGCAAACAGCGACGGGATACTCCACCCTAGCAAGTACAACAAAAGCCCGCCTTTAAGCCGCATGTTTTTTCAATCAATCTTTTGAACAATCCCCAAAGTAGCAAATTACCAAAAATACATCCAAGCCCGCCACCTTTTTACAGATACCGCCAGTTATTCATCGGTAGTTTTTCGGGGATTTTGTCCAATTTATTTTTGAATCATCAAAATAACAAAACCCCTTGAAGTTATGAACGCGCTCACTCATCCGCCTTTGCCTCTGCTTGTAAAAACCCCTCCTCAGCGGAAAGTTTCCATTCCCAAACTCACGTTACCCTACATGAATCGCTTTGTCAGTATCCCAATCAATCAGATACTTTATATCCAAAGTGATGTCAATTACAGCAACATCTACCTAAAAGACGGGCGGCGTTTTTTAGTGGCAAAAACGTTAAAAGAATACAACCAAGAACTAAAAACCTACCCTTTCGCCCGCATTCATAAATCGTTTTTGGTCAATCTTGATTCGATTACTTCCTGTGATTTTCCTGAATACGAAGTACATCTTCAAAATGGGTTGTGCTTACCTATTGCGCGCCGTAAACGCAAAGTGTTTCAACAAGTATATCTTTTTTTTCAACGCGCCCACCGAATAGCCAGCTAAACTCATGGAAATGGCATTATTTATTGCAGGCATCGCCCTTGCTTTTGTGGTCGTATTTTCTATTCTGTGGTCGGCAGTTGTCTATGGTTTTTCTCACGTCAGTGGTTGGCAAAACCTAGCTAAAAAATTCGCTACCCAACCCTTAAAAGAGGGTTTTTATGCCAACGTGACAGGGCGGGTTGGTCTCTCCAATTATAACGGCTTGCTTCGACTCGCCTTTACCCAAGAAGGTATGTACCTGCACATTATGCCATTTTTCCAGCTCGGGCATCCGCCACTTCTTTTTCCTTGGACAAAAATTCGTCATTGGGAAAGTAAGCGTTTTTTTCTACAAACCTTTATTTGTTGTACCATCGACGGTATCCAGATTTGCCTCCCCCAAAAATACCTCGGAACACTCCAAAGCTACACCAGCGCTTATTCGTAAATCCTATGCTCAAAATTTTACTCTCCATCCTTTTGGTTTTGATTATTGCTGGCTACTTTTTTATTCAGTGGGCCAACCAACCTAAAAACGTTGAAGCCCTTTTAAAAGCTCGGATTGAGGCTCAAAGGAAAGCCCATTTGGACAGTCTTCAAGCCATCAAAAACAAAAAGGAAAATCAACAAGAACTCCAACAAACTATTCGTAAAGATGCTTTTAATCAACAAAAAACTGACAATGATTTACATTTATCCATCAATGAAACATTTGAAAACCATCAATTTAACAACCTTATTGACTCCAAAGCTGCCACTACGAAGATTGAAAAAAATCAACTTGTTTTTAGCACTATTGCCTACAAAAAGTCATCGAGTAGCTATGTTTTGGGATTAACAAAACAAGTATTTGACAACTTTGTGGCGGAAATGGACATCGAGTTGGGGGGAGGCAAAATTGACCTCGGAATCGTCTTCAATTACCAATCCCAAACCAAAAAAACCATGATTGGGGAGCTTGAATCATGGTCAGGTGACCAAATTACGACTAGCGGGCAAATACTCCGTACTTATCTCAACGGTAAATCAGACTATGAAAAACTGGTGTCCATCAAAGAAGAATTGACGTTTAAATCTATTCAGAAACAAAGGTTGAAAATTCGCAAAAAAGGTAATCACCTGACCATCAGTGTCAATGAACGAATAATCATTAACAAACCTACTGCTAATTACCGTTCTCCCATGGGAAAAATTGGAATTATCGCTACTGTTTCCAATAGTACTGATTGGAACGATAATGTAGTGGGAATCACCAAAAACCTTAAAATTTGGACATGGCAATAACCTCCTTATAGACATGAATCGTACTTTTTACTTTTATTCAAATTCGCTTCTACTCATGGGGATTTTATCTTGGCTTATATCAGCCTGTGGGCTAAGTTCCCCCAAAGAAAATGAGCGTTATGGTTTTGAACTTCCAATTGATAGCACAAAAGCAGTTTGGAAAAACTACCTCACCACACGCTCTTGGCACGACAGCATTCTATTGAAAAATCGGTTATACCTACCCCGCGACGAACACAAACATCGCCAACTTTTGTCAAAGCAAGGAATCGCCTTAATTGACCAAGCTACCCAAAAAGTTGTTTGGCATACCGATTTCCCCGTTGAAAAAACAGTGTCAGCCTACGATTCTGCTCAACACTCCTACGTTACTTCAAGTACACTTATTTTAGAAAACGACCGTCTTTTTTGCGCGTATTTGCACGTAGTTCCACCCCAACACACAGGCTCAACGGACTTAGACAAAAACCCCAAAGACCGATGGGAGTACGTCATTATGGAGGCAAGTACTGGAAAAATCATTCGGAAAGAAAAAATGCCCGACGCTCGCAATGCGTATGATTTTATCATTGTGGGCGACTACTGGTTTATCCAAGACACGCGCCACCAAACGCTAAGTCGATATTCGCCTCAAACAGGAGCCCGTTTATGGAGTTTCCCAACAACTGTCACTCTTTCGACCATTGCCAACGGAACCGTTTCTTTCCTAAAGCGGATTGATTCACAAACGTGGCAAACCACTGTTCTTGAACTAGATACGGGAAAAGTATTATTTAACAAACGCTTTGAGAAGTTAGACAAACACGTCATTAGTGCCTTGATTTACAAAGACGGCACTGCCTACGTGGAAATGGGCGCTCAAAAAGACATACACCTCGAACTAGGCACAAGCTACGCATATTACACCATCTCCTTTGATACTAAAACCAACAAACCCCTCTGGCGAACACCCTTTTCATGAAAAATCTACTACTTTCTCTCCTCCTGCTCATGACGACTTCTTACACAGCTTCAGCCCAAGAAGGGGCTTGGAAAATCGAAAAAGCTCAACTACCCAACGGTAAGCCCTACGAAGGAGCGTTGTCCATTTCAAAAATAGGAAACACATACGACGTTGACTGGAAAACTTCCGCAGGAAATTACAGCGGAATCGGCTTACTTGTCAACGGAAAATTGTTTGTTGGGTATGGGATAAATTCCGCCTACGGAATTGTCGTTTACCAAACAAGCCCAGCCCAACAACGGCTCCAAGGAGTATGGACTACCTCGAAACTCAACGGAAAAACGGGCACAGAAATCATCGTTGGCAAAAACGGGCAATACGATGTAGAAGGGAAAAATGCCGACGGCAGTCCCTATCAAGGCAAACTGATGATGCAAAAAACGGGCGATACTTTTCAAGCCCAGTGGACGATAGCGGGCCAAACGTACAACGGGGTCGGATTTATGAGTGGCGATATGCTCGTAATTGGCTACGGATTTGGTCAAGCTTTTGGGACCGTCGAATACCTGATTATCGGAAATAAAGCCAAGGGCCGCTGGGCAATGGGTGGCGGAAGTCAATTGGGAACTGAAAACCTAACCCGCTAATTCACTGACAATCATGGACTGCTTCCCAACCTGAAAATTCCAACACACTCCACGATAACACAAAAAAAAGCCACGAAGAATTGATTTCTTCGTGGCTTTTGGGCTTCCGTTGGAAGCAACAGCACTGACTTATTTCTGCGCTGGTTGTTGTGCAGGAGCTGGTGTAGTTGCTGGAGCAGGCGTTGTAGGCGCGGGAGCCGCAGGCAACGAACGTTGGTTCGCTTTCTCTACGTTTACGCTGTTGATTCCACCTGCCGCTTGAGGCTCACCGATGAACAAATGCGAAACCAACGCTAAAATCGCCATCGCACCTGCCAATCCCCAAGTGATTTGTTCCAAAAGGTCAGTCGTACGTTTTACACCAAACATTTGGCTCGCACCACTTCCTCCAAATTCTCCTGCTAAACCGCCTCCTTTTGAGTTTTGAACCAATACGATTAAAACCAACAATACAGCGATAATAGCAATTACAACGATAAATACGGTAAACATTTTTTTGTTTTCAGTTATGAGTTTTCTAGTTCAAGATTGACCTTTCACTTGCTACTCCGTGGTTAAGTCTTTTATCTTTTCGGCAAAGTACGCCTTTTTTTCTGGTTTTTTCAACATCAGTTGCTCGTATATTTCAATGGCCCGTTCAATTTTTCCTTGCCGCACCATGATTCGCGCCATCCCTTCGCTTACTACCTCTCTTCTGACGGTAGAGTTTCGCTTTTTGGCAAGGTCTTCAGGTTCAACATTAACTACGTCGTTCAGATTAGCGCGGATGGGACCAATTCGGGCTTCATTTTCGATGAAGCTATCAATGATGTCCATCTGAATTTGGCGTTCAAGTTCTCGATGTAACTTTACATTTTCTTCGGCTGTTGAACTCTCAATCTGTTCTAAATCATTCTGCAATACGTTCTCGCGCAATGTCGTGTCGTCAATAGGTGGCAATTCTGGCATCAATGTTTTCTGCTGTAATGAATCTAATGGTTCGTCAAAAAGGCTAATTTTTGGTAATTCTGGCAAATTCCATCGGGGTTTTGCCAATGATTCCACTTCCTTCTTCTGATAATCAGCTGGCCACAATACATTTTCAAATTTTTTACTCTTGAGATTGGGCGACCATTGAAATTCGTTTTGGATTAATTTTCGCAACGTATTTCGACTTATTGAATACGCTGCGGCTTTCTGAATGGGAACTTCCGCCACTTCTGGCTGATGAAGTGCAGTTGCTTTGGCAATCAATACCCGTAATGTTTGACAATAAGGGTACAAATCGGACGCCTCCTTGAGGTGAGGAATGTCAGCCTCCGTAATATCGTCTGGATGCGACGTCCAGTACGAAAATGATTCTTTTACGTAACGATTACTCATATATGGGGTCGTTTTATACAAAACCTACCAATCTCCTGCCGACTTATTAAAAATATCTTGGACAATTTGATCCAAAATTTGGGGTACAAGTCGGCTCTCTACTTGGCTTAGTGTCTGACTTTGAGGAAAATCTTTGAAGAATGAAAAACTTTGATCGAAGTTCTTCTCTTCATCTTTATTATTGGTAAACTTTACCTGAATCGTAATAGAAAGTCGGTTTAGAGCCGCTTGGTCATTGGCAGTGGGTGCCGCAGGAGTAACTTCATAGGCAGTAATAGAACCCTCCAACTGCAAATCGCCGTTTAGCGGCAATAGCGCCAAACTGGTATTACGCTGATAATACTCCTTCATTTTTTCATTAAACTGCAACGCCATGTTGGCTGGCCCCCCTGCGGTTCCCATCGTAAAGTTTGTAATCGTCACACTTTTAATATCGGGCGAAAGCGTCGTTCCTCTAAAAGAATAACAGCCTGACAACGATATACAAAGAGTCGTTAGGAATATCAGGTTTACGGTTTGGAGTTTACGGTTTGAAGTTGGGGGTTGATGGTTTACAGTTTGAGGTTTAGGGTTTAGAGTTAAAGCCCGAAATCCAAAAACAGGAAACCCCAAACTCAAAACCCGAAACAGGAAACCCGAAACAGGAAACCGAAAACTAATCTTCTTCAATATCATACTGTTTTATCTTACGATACAATGTTCGTTCTGAAATCCCGAGGGCTTGAGCTGCGTATTTTCGTTTGCCAGCGCTGCGTTGTAAAGCCTTCACAATCATCTCTTTCTCTTTGTGCTCCAAGGAGAGCGACTCATCCTCTGCTGTTTCGTGAGAAATATCCACTACCTCATTCTCAATGCTATCGTAAGGGGAAATCTGAATAATACTGGGGGTATTATTCGACATTGCCCCAGATGAATGCTGCGTTGCGGATGCGTTGAGGGCTGTTCCGCTTGGCAACAGTTTCGTAGTTTCTGATAAAGGCTGCGTGTCGGCTTCTATACTACTAAATAGACTACCATGTTCGCGCAAAATCTCTCCGTGGTGGGCATCGCCGCTCAACAACTTCAATACCAGCTTCTTGAGGTCATTCATATCGCGCCGCATGTCAAACAAAATTTTGTACAACAATTCTCGCTCATTAAATGACTCTCCCGCTGCGGCATTGTTACCTCCTGCTCCTAAAAACGTCATCGAGCGCGTCGTTGATGCGTAATTAGGTAAGTATTTTACCAAAACTTGCGGTGTAATTGGTACTTTATTTTCCGCTTCTAAGATTTGGATTTGCTCGGCAATGTTTTTTAACTGACGAATATTCCCTGGGAAATTATAACTAATCAGCATTTCTTTCCCTTCGTTCGTAAGCGTCACGGGTGCGATTCGGTACCTTTCTGCAAAATCTGAGGTAAATTTTCGAAACAATAAATCTATGTCGCTTCCCCGTTCACGAAGGGGTGGCACGGCAATCGGCACCGTATTGAGTCGATAATACAAATCTTCCCGAAACTTACCACGCTGCACTGCATCAATCAAATTTACGTTTGTTGCCGCAACCACACGAACATCGGTTTTTTGCACTGCCGATGACCCTACACGGATAAATTCCTTGTTTTCTAATACCCGCAATAAACGTGCTTGGGTCCCTACGGGCATTTCGGCAATTTCATCCAAGAAAATTGTACCACCGTTGGTAATCTCAAAATATCCTTTACGGTCTTCGATAGCTCCCGTAAACGAACCTTTCACGTGGCCAAACAACTCAGAATCAATGGTTCCCTCGGGAATTGCGCCGCAGTTGATGGCAATAAATGGGCCATGTTTACGTGAACTAAGATTGTGAATAATCTTAGAAAACGACTCTTTCCCACTTCCACTTTCTCCCGTTATGAGCACTGTCAAATCGGTGGCGGCTACCTGCATCGCTACGTTAAGGGCGTAGTTGAGGGCAGGTGCATTCCCGATAATGCCAAAACGGTTTTTAATGGATTGAATTTCAGGGTTTGTCATCATTAAACTTAGTAACTTTTCAAAAAATCAGCCAGCATCAATACATCAAAATAGCCATTTCCTTCCATTTGTCTTTTAAGTTTCAAATCAGAAGTGATGATAATTTTAGGCTCATTATCTGGGATTTGCCAAGCTGTTTCAAACAAATATCGGTCGCTATTATAATTTGTACCCAACTCGTTTAGTCGTTTGTCTATTTCATCAGGAATAGATTTATTTTTTTCTACCAAAACACACCTCTTATTATTTCTCAAAACTGCGCCAATAAATTGTTTAAAGTATTGATAAGTAGGAAACTGTTGATTGTCCTTAGCAAATTTATAAATCTTGGCTTCAAATGGACTTCCAGTCTGAACATATAGTACATCTCCGCGCTGTAAAAACCTATTTAAAAACTGCTCAAGTTGTTTTTTTTCTCCACCAGATGCTTTCCGCAAAAAATACTCAGGAAGCCATTCATTTACAACCAAATACATTAGGCTATTTTGAAAAAGGTTTCCAAATTTTTCAACTCAGACTCATAAAAATTTTTGAGTCCTCCTTCCAACTGCCCATCTGCATAAACTTTTTGGTGCTCAATGTGCGTACTTCTATCGTTTTTTGTCAAATAATAAACTTTCAAATCATCGGGCTGCAATTTCTTTTTTACGACCTCCGACAACAAACATGTAACAAAATGTTCGCTATGGGTAGAAAGTAAAAATTGTTTATCTTCTTCATAAGCGATTTCCACCAAGGCCTCCACCAGCTTTTCAATCATACTGGGATGCAGATGTATTTCGGGTTCATCAATACAAATAAATTTCTTATTGGGTTGTAATACCTTCGACAAAATCGTCACTAATTGGTTTGTTCCAGTCCCTTCATTGACTAAATTATTGACCAAACCTGTTTTTATATCTCGAGTTTGCAAGTAAAAAACTGCCGTATTGGGAATCACATGAACACTAAATGTCTTACCAGATATTTCTTCAAGATAATATGAAATCCTGCTTGACAAATCTTTATCTAAAGCAATTTTAGTAGCGATTTCATCTTCTGTAACAGTATCTATTTGTAAAGGCACCATCCCAAATGATGGTTTTGAGAAACCTCTCCGTACAGAAACAAGTTCAAAATTACTACTGAAATTATTTAATAAGTCTAACGATTCTTGAATTTCTTTAAAAGGACGGTTCGTTTCTTCATTATGAGAAACTAATAATTCTTTTAAAGTAAAACCATTATACTGTACTACTCCTACAAACTTTGGGAAGGTACTAAACTCAACCCATTTATTTAAAATGAAAGGCAAAGAAAAAGTCAATCTTTCAGAAGCTTCAAACGGTTGTCGAATCTCCAACTCTGCATTAACTTCGTATTTACCAAGCACTATCTTGTTATAAATATCGGTATTAAAATTTTTCAATTTAATACCGATAGCTATAGTGTCGTTATTATTCAAGTAATAAATCACATCCTCAAACCCGCCCATATTAATAATATTGGGAAGATTAAAAATGGCATCTAAAGGTCGGTTTGGATTAAATGCTAAATACTTTAAACACGCTAAGCCATACATTAAACTTGATTTCCCACTATTATTGCTTCCAGTCAATACCGTAATGCGCCCTAAATCTAAGGTTGCGTTTTCTATACTTCGGAAATTTTCAATATGTAATTCAGAAATCATGGCAATAAAAGCTTAAATCGTTTCCATTTCCACTACTTTTCCAATCAAAGTAGCCGACGAACATTCTGTTACTAGCACTTGTACGTAGTCTCCTTTTTTGAAATTTTCTTTCGGGAATACTACCACTTTATTTTGGTCATTTCGGCCACACAAGAAATCATCCGAGCGCTTTGATGGCCCTTCAACCAACACTTTGTGTATCTTACCTACAGCCAATTGATTGCGCTCGCTTGAGTGCTGCAATTGTACCGCAATCACTTCTTGCAAACGGCGTTTTTTTACGTCCTCCGCAATGTCATCTTTGAGTTTTTTGGCAGCTGGAGTTCCTGGGCGTTCTGAGTAAGCAAACATGTACGCATAATCGTACTTTACGTACTCCATCAGTGTCAACGTATCTTGGTGTTCTTCTTCCGTTTCCGAACAAAAGCCCGTAATCATGTCCGTTGAAATACCACAATCTACCCCTAAAATCTCACGAATACGGTCAATTTTTTGGATATACCAGTCACGGTCGTACGTACGGTTCATAATTTTCAGCACACGGCTGTTTCCGCTTTGCGCTGGCAAGTGGATGTATTTACAGATATTTTCGTACTTTTTCATTGTCCAAAGTACGTCATCGGTAATGTCTTTAGGGTGTGAAGTACTAAAACGTACGCGCAAATCTGGGCTAATGGTCGCGACCATTTCCAACAGCTGTGCAAAATTCACCATCGTAGGTAAATCATTGTTTTCGGCAGTTTCTTCTGTCCCTTTCCACTTATATGAATCCACATTTTGCCCCAAAAGCGTTACTTCACGGTAGCCTTCATCAAAGAGTTGTTGTGCTTCACGAACTACGCTAAAGGGATCGCGGCTACGCTCACGTCCACGGGTATAAGGTACTACGCAGAAGCTACACATGTTATCGCAACCACGCATGATACTGATATAAGCCGTGATTCCGTTGGAATTGAGGCGAATAGGTGATATATCGGCATACGTTTCTTCGCGAGAAAGAAATACGTTTACTGCTTTTTGGCCCGTTTCTGCCTCTTCTACCAACCGTGGTAAATCGCGGTAAGAATCGGGGCCTGCCACGATGTCAACAATTTTCTCTTCTTCTAAGAGCTTGGTTTTTAGGCGTTCTGCCATACATCCCAACACACCCACAATCATACCTGGGCGTTTTTTCTTCAACGTGTTGAGGTGTTTCAATCGGTTTCTAACTTTCTGCTCGGCGTTATCACGGATTGAACAAGTATTTAAGAAAACGACATCGGCCATGTCTTCCGAAGAAGTAGTGGCAAAATCGGCATTACGCATGACTGCGGCGACGATTTCGCTGTCCGAAAAATTCATCTGACAGCCATAGCTTTCGATAAACAGCCGTTTTTTTCCTGCCGCCAATTCTTCTTCACTCACTTTCACGACTTCGCACGCCTCTTTATCGCTTTCCGACAATATTTTTAATGTTGAGGTAATCATTCCAATAATTCGTTAAAAAAAAATTGAACCACAAAGGTACAAATTATAGACGACAAAACTGACAAAGTGGCAGAGTTTAACAAACTTTAAGGGGTTCACTCCCCAGGTTGCTGGGCTTTACCAATCTTCCTGTTCATCCAAAAATTGGCGGTGTGCGCGTTGTAGCTCTTGGAGTGTTTTGGTATTTTGTTGTTGGAGAGCCAATTGCATCCCTTTTTGGTACAATGCCTCGGCCCGTTCGAGGTTTTCGAGGGCCGCATACAACGCCGCAGCATGGTAATACGTTGGTAAATACGAAGGATGCTCGTCCAGCAAAGTATCAAAATAGACTTTGGCCTTTGCCGTGTCTTTGTTTAGATACTCCATCGCCAACGCATACGCATTAAAAGGGTCTTGAGAATCTTCTTCGTAAAATTGAAGCAGTAATTCGAGTCGGTTATTGTCCATAAAAAATTATTATGCAAGCATACTATTTTTAAACCTTGTGCTTTATATATTTGCACCAACAAAATAAATCTCCTTAAAGTTATATTTCAAATAATCCCGACGAAGCACATGAAAATTTTAGTTTGCATTACCAACGTACCTGATACAACGGCCAAAATCAGTTTTACCGACAATGACACTAAATTTAACAAAGCAGGCGTGCAGTACATCATCGGCCCATACGATGACTACGCCCTTGCCAGAGCCGTTGAATTGAAAGAAAAGCTGGGAGGAACCATCACTGTTTTGAACGTAGGCGAAGCCGAAAGTGACCCTCAAATCCGTAAAGCATTGGCCATTGGTGCCGACGATGCCATTCGTGTCAATTGCGACCCGCAAGACTCGTACTTTACCGCTGCCCAAATTGCAGCCATCGCCAAAGATGGCAGCTATGACTTGATTTTGATGGGACGCGAATCCATTGATTTTAACAGTGGAGTTGTTCACAGTTTGGTGGGCGAAATGCTTGGAATTCCGTCGTTTTCTCCTGTAATGAAACTTGATATTGAAGGTTCTACCGCCAAGTTTGCCCGTGAAATTGAAGGAGGTAAAGAAAACTTGGAAGCGCCGCTTCCGTTGGTACTCGGTTGCCAAGAGCCTATCGCTGAATGGAAAATCCCTAACATGCGTGGAATTATGACTGCTCGTACGAAGCCCTTAAAAGTGGTTGAACCAGTGGCCGTTGACGAGCTTGCGACCTTGGACAAATACACCTTGCCAGCCCCTAAAGGTGCTTGTAAGATGATTCCTGCCGACCAAGCGGAAACCCTCATTTCATTGCTCAAAACAGAAGCGAAGGTGTTGTAAAAACTGTCAATTTTCAAACGCAAAAAACTTAGAAATCATGTCAATTTTAATATTTGTAGAACTCGACAACGGTAGTATCAAAAAAACATCTTTGGAAGCCGTTGCTTACGGGGCAGAAATTGCCAAAGTAAAAGGAACAACCGCCACTGTATTGGCCATTGGCAATGCCGAAGCGTCAGAATTAGCCTCCGCAGGTGCGTACGGAGCCAGCAAAGTTTTGCACGCCAACGCGTCAGAATTAGCCACTGAAAATGCCATGGCTTACGCCTCGGTATTGGCCGCCGCAGTGCAGCAAGAAGGAGCTGAGGTTGTTATTTTACCAAAATCAGGTTTGTGTGATTCGATGGGGGCACGTGCCGCCGCTAAATTAGGCGCAAGCATTGTATCAGGCGTCACTGAGCTGCCCGATTTGACCGACGGTTTTAAAGTAAAACGCAGTATTTATACGGGAAAAGCCTTTGCGACAGTCTCGGTAAAAGGAGCAATCAAAATCTTGGGAATTAAGAAAAATGCCATTGAGGCCATTGCTGGCAGCGGAAGTGCCGAGGTTGTTGGCTTCTCTCCTGCCCTTGGTGGTGGCGATTTTGTGGCAAAAGTAATAAGCCAAGAAAAAGCCAGCGGCGAGTTGTCGTTGACCGAAGCCGACATTGTGGTGTCGGGTGGACGTGGAATGAAAGGCCCTGAGCATTGGCAACCGCTTCTCGACTTGGCACAGTCACTTGGTGCAGCTACGGGTTGTTCAAAACCAGTTTCTGACCTTGACTGGCGTCCTCACCACGAGCACATTGGTCAAACAGGTATCAAAGTGGCTCCTAATTTGTACATTGCGTGCGGGATTTCGGGAGCCATTCAACACCTTGCGGGCGTCAACTCTTCCAAAGTGATTGTGGCTATCAACAAAGACCCCGAAGCGCCATTTTTCAAAGCCGCCGACTATGGTATCGTAGGTGATGTATTTGACATTTTACCTCGCTTGACCAAAGCGGTGAAAGAGAGTAAATAAAAGGCAAAGGGCAAGTAGGCAAGAGGCAAGTTTGCCCCTTGCTAATTTGCTTTTTGCCCTTTGCTAATTTGTTTCTTGCCCTTTGCAAGTTTGCCCCTTGCTCTTTGCTAATTTGCCTCTTGTCTTTTACTAATTTGAAACTTCGTTGAAAGTTCCACTGTTACAAACCTGCGGGAGAAAAGAAAGCCTTTTCAAATCCCCGCAGGTTTATTATTTTTGTGTCCTAAAAAAAGCCGTGCTTTAGCATTTATCATAGTGGAAAAAATAAAACTTGAAATTTTGGGGCTTTCCCCAAGCCAATCCCAAACTGGTTCGTTTGCTTTGGTGTTGGGAGAAGAATACGGGAACCGTCGTTTACCGATTATTATTGGGATGTTTGAAGCGCAAGCCATTGCGATAGAAATAGAAAAAATCCAGCCCAATCGTCCCATGACCCACGACTTGTTCAAGTCGTTTGCAAAGGCATTCAATTATTCAGTCAGTGAAATTATTATTTCGGATTTAAAAGAAGGTATCTTCTTCGCACGTTTGCAATGCACTGATGGCATTCGTGATACGGTCATTGATGCGCGCCCTTCTGATGCCATAGCCATTGCACTTCGTTTCAATGTACCAATTTATACGTACGAAACCATTTTGTCGGAAGCAGGTATAACCTCTGGCGCACAAACTGATGCCGACGAACCCATCGAAGAAATTGTACAGTCGTCAAAGCCACGTTCATGGACTGACCAAATCAAAAACATGAGTTTGGAAGAGCTCCACAAAGTGTTGGAACAATCTCTCAACAACGAAGAATACGAAAAAGCCGCTAAAATTCGTGACGAAATAGCCCGTCGGAATTAATTTCGCCTGTTTTTTAAAATTATAGCTCACCAAAAAAGCCCCGTGAAGACGAGGCTTTTTTGGTAAATGGCAAATTAGGCTTCCCGTCTGACTATCGTCTGACGTGTGTCTCTCGTCTGACTATCGTCTGACGTTTACCTCGCGTCAGACGATAGTCAGACGCGAGGCACAGAGAAAATTTTTACTTTTTCTTCTTAGTAGGCAATACAGGCACTGGAATTTTTGAGGCAAACTCAGCGGCGCCTTTTTCGATGGCATCTTTAAAGAATGGGAAAGAAGTATCGTTGCTCGACTGACCCAAATCCAACGCTTTTTTCGCCAACGGTGCTGCTTCAGCAAAGTTACCTAACTTAGCCAAAATCTGGGCTTTCGTCCAAACGTTACGGAAAGTCTCTTTGTAAGCAACCGCTTGGTTGACCATCGAAAGGGCTTTTTGGAGGTTGCTTCCTTTGCCCAACAAATACGTTGCACCCGCGTTCATGTTGTTAGCACTTGCTTCCGCTGCTTTATCAATGGCTGTTTCCACAATTTTAGTCGTAGGAATTGCCAACAATGGGCTTACTTTCACTTTGTCCCATTTGATGTCCAAATTAGCCGTTGAATCCGTAATGTTTGAGAAACTTATTTCAAACGATTCCGTCATGGCAGCTTGCTCAGGCTTCACCGATATACGGGCCACGTCGTCTGCTTGTTTGTATTGTTCGGGCGCAGTAGCTGCTGATTTATTGATAATTACCGTCCACGCATCCGCATTTGGAATGCTGTAAAGGAAGTACTTACCCGCTGGAACCGTTTTACCATCCAACATAATATCCGTCGAAAACTCAATGGCAGTTGCTTGGTTGGCACCTGTGCGCCAAAACTGTCCATAAGGAACAAGTTTACCAAACACCTCACGGCCTTTTACGGCTGGGCGAGAATATTTTACCGTAATGTCAGTGACTCCTACAGTTTGCATCACTGTCGCTGCTGGACTAGGTTGTGGGGTACGGATTTGGGACATAGCCATACCGCTAACAAAAGTTAAAGCAGTGATTACCAACGATTTTTTCATCTTTTTAGGTATTTTATTAAATAAATTTGGGAAATTTTCGAGGCGAAGATACGGAAAAGAATGTGATAGATTCCATACCTTCGTCCCTGAATATTGTGCAATTTAAACAAACGTATGAACCGTACTCCACTTCTTCAACTCCTCCAAGCGTACCAACCCGCCGACACCGAAGAACAACGCATGTGGCTCGAAACCATTGAATTTGTGAAACAAAATCCTGCGTGTTTTGAGCGCTCACTCCAGATTGGTCACATCACAGGTTCTGCTTGGGTGGTGGACGAAACAGGGCAGTTTGTCCTGCTGATGCACCATCGAAAACTCGACCGCTGGTTTCAACCTGGTGGCCATGCCGACGGCGAATGGGATATCTTACAGGTAGCGATGAAGGAAGCACAAGAAGAAACGGGCTTAGGGTCGGTTGAAGTCGTGTCTCATTCAATCTATGATGTGGATGTTCACCTAATCCCTGCGAATGCCAAAGATCCTGCCCATTTTCACTACGACATACGTTTCATACTGCGTGCCAATAAATCTATACCCTTGAAAATCAACAATGAATCCAAAAACTTGGTCTGGGTTCCGCTGGAAGAGGTAGCGCACTACAATAACTCTGAATCTATTATGCGCATGGCACGCAAACAAAAATTAAGTACTTTTTTTGAGTAAAACAGGTAATTCCGCTTATCTTTGGTACTTTAAGTAGTGTATTCCAATCAGAACAAGTACCATCATGAAGCGTACCTTAACTCCATGTCGAAGCATGGCGGTTATGTGTTTGTTGTGGGTTCTAAACTCCCATCTCAGTAACGCACAACACAACAAAGAAGACCGCAATAATTATCCTTCGCCCCAAAACAACCCTAAAACCACCATTAAGGTGGACAAAGTACCTTTTGTTTTTTCGCCGCACTTGTCGTACAAAGAACAGAAACAGATTCAAATGAGTAAAAAACAGGTAGGCGGGATTACTTTTTCGGTTAAATCCGTTAAAAGTCAGCCCACTAATTACAAACAACCTACCCTCCGAAGTAAAAACAAGTTCCAGAAAAAAAGCCAAATGGTTGCTGATACGTCCGCGCCTTACGTGCGCTACGAGCTAAGTGACTCAACCGACCAATGAGGCCAATTGAGCAAGATTCGGATTGAATGTACTGCTGATTTCTGCCTATTTTTGCTGAAAGAAATCTCCCCAGAAATGGACACTATCAGCGAACAACAACACATTGATTACCAACGAATTGAAAAAGCAATTCGTTTTATTGAAGCTAATTTTCAGCAACAGCCGTCGTTGGCAGAAATTGCCGACCACGTTGCGTTATCGGAGTTTCACTTTAACCGACTTTTTAGCCGTTGGGCGGGGACAAGTCCACAGCGATTTTTGCGTTTTTTAACCAAAGAATTTGCCAAAGAACGCCTCGCCCAGTCGGCCAATTTACTTGATACCACCCTTGAAGCAGGCTTATCGAGCACCAGTCGCTTGCACGATTTGTTTGTGACCTACGAAGCCATGACTCCCGCAGAATTTAAAAACAAAGGTGAAGGGCTTACCATCCACTTCGGCATCCATGAAACGCCTTTCGGGGCTTGTTTTATTGCAGTTACGGCTCGGGGGGTAATGGAATTGCGATTTTTGGAGGAAGATGAAGCTGAACCGCTCACCCGTTCGCTCCAGCAGGAATGGATAAATGCCACCTGGATTCACACGCCCGAAATCACGCAATCTACGGTCAATCAGATTTTTGATGTTTCCCATGACGCGGCACAGCCCATTACAGTTTTATTGCGCGGCACCAATTTTCAAATCAAAGTTTGGGAAGCCTTGTTATCCATCCCAAAAGGACAACTAGCTAGTTATGAGCAAATTGCCCAACGAATCGGTCAACCTTCTGCCCACAGAGCCGTAGGAACTGCCATTGGAAGTAACCGCATTGCTTATCTGATTCCTTGCCATCGGGTTTTGCAAAAAGTCGGGGGAATTGGGGGCTATCGCTGGGGTATTACCCGAAAAAAGGCAATTTTGGGCTGGGAAATGAGCCAGATTTCGTAAAAAAAAGGCGAACTTTGCGGCCAAAATCAAGATTTCTTTTTTCATGACTTCTCCCCTTATTGCTCCTTCGGTTTTGGCCGCCGACTTTGCTAATCTCCAACGTGATGTTGAAATGCTAAATGCAAGCGAAGCCGATTGGATTCACGTTGACATCATGGACGGTGTGTTTGTGCCCAACATTTCATTTGGACTTCCCGTCACGGCTGCCATTAAGAAACACGCTCAAAAACCGCTGGATGTTCATTTAATGATTGTGCAACCTGAGCGCTACCTTGCCGCCTTTCGTGAAGCAGGAGCCGAGGTCTTGACAGTTCATTACGAAGCTTGCCCGCATCTTCACCGTACTATTCAACAAATCAAGGACTTAGGAGCCAAAGCAGGGGTTGCCCTTAACCCCCATACGCCCGTAAGCGTTCTCGAAGACGTCATTGCCGATTTGGATTTGGTACTAATTATGTCCGTCAATCCAGGTTTTGGTGGGCAAAAGTTCATCGAGCGCACGTACGAACGCGTTCGCCAAGCCGCTGCCCTGATTGAGAAGCAAGGAAGTCAGGCGGTTATTGAAATCGACGGTGGAGTGAACCAAGAAAACGCCCCACTCCTCTACCACGCAGGTGCTCGGGCCTTGGTAGCTGGCAGCTTCGTGTTCAACGCCCAAGACCCTATCGAGACGATTGCTCAGCTTAAGAAGGTTTAGTAGGTGAAGCAAGGCTTTGTTGCATACCTTAGGACAGAATTTAAGCATCTGTTCAAGAAGCTATGCAACAAACCTCCCCAAGCGTACGATTACCTGATTCTTCAGACCCTTTACAAAAAGTTTATCTTCTCTCATTTCGGCACTAATAATATCCCCTAAAGAACATTCGAGAGCATAAAATAGAATGTTATCTATTTGTATTTCACATTGTTAACCAATAGGAAACGCATAGATAATAAAGCTTATGGCTTGTATTGCACGCTTGTTTTTATACTGCGCTACAGCGCGATTGAGCGGTTAAGACTATTCTTGAGTTTTTTTGAACTGGGCTGCTTTAGCCTCGCTTTGAGGCACTATTTAGGCACGTATCACAGGCACTTTGCTTATGTTTAGTGCGTAGTCTTTAAGACGACGCAAAACTTTTTGATGTTTTATTTTTAGAATGCTGTGATAAAAACTCAAGGTTAGAGACTTTTCTATTTAACCTCCCAAATAGAAAACCAAATATTTTTATTTTTATCAATGGAAACTCTTATAGTAATTCTCAATTCGCTCTCACCATTCTCAACAGGAAGATAAAAGGAAATAAAGTACTCGGATAGAAATGTTTTTTTTGGAAACTCTATTTCTACTAATTCGTAATTAAAAAAATATTCTTTATCAGCCAATATCAGCTGATCTGGATATGATTCAATCACAGAAATTATTTCTTTCGTAATACCTTGTTTGTCAAAGCTATAATCATTTAATTCATTGTAATTTTGACCGATTAAGCATTTTACGAGACAGTATGAAATGTTTGCGAATGAAAAGAAAGAAGAGTCCATTTTATTAACTATTATCGTTTTACTCTAGTTTTTGGATAATTTGTAGGTGTTGAAAGGGTCATATTTAGCTTTCCCATGAAATATTTGTCCGCTTCTCTAACAAATATTTTAGCATCATTTCTTGATACCCCTGCGTTTCTTAAAGCTCGATATGCTATTCTTCTCTCTGCCCCATAAGTTCCACCACCTATTGTTTTATTTTGGGTTTGAGTAGCAATATTATGCTCCGTGCCTATAACATTTGCTTTACCTTTCAAATGTACATTAGGAGCATCCCGATATTTATAGCCAGGTATATTCCTAACAGCGGCATCTTGAATAATATGGTGTGCCTGCTCGTACTTACCAGTAAGTGCTTTCCAAGCGCCAAATGCTCTTTCACCTACAAACTCTACCCCTTTCTTGACAGCACTACCACTCACTACAGGTAAAGCAGCCCCCAAATGCGCACTAACTTTATCAAAAGTAGACGCTGATGTTCCATCTAAGTTAATAGCATTGCCACCTCTGGTTATATTGGTGGCTATGACTGTTGCATCATTAAAATCTGTATAACTCAGAATTTTTTTCCCTAAGTCAATCAGAGAGTTGCCAATATCGTTTTCGTGACCTAAAAAAGCTCTTTGTAACTGCCCATGTGATGTACGATCATTTTCTGGGCAATCTGGACATTGTCCGTCTGGGTCAGTATATTTGATGGGATTGTTCCAGCCGTAAGCGTAAGGGCTTTTATCTAATTGTACTGGTTCATCAGCCAGCGGGTCAATACTAAACCATCTTCCCACTGCTCCATCATACTGCCTTGCACCATAATCCAGCAAACCTGTCTCTGGTTGTAACTCTTTGCCGTTGTAGGTGTATTTATTTACAGTTCTATCTACGGCATCAATAGCTAATCCAAAAGCGTAATAATCATTTCGTTGCACTACCTCGCCTTGCCCACTCACTACCACCCGGGTATTGCCTAAGTGGTCAGTCACATAGTACTGGTACTCCCCTACGGTAGCACTTTGAAAGATATACTGACCCTCGCACGTGTATATAATTATGGTTTTTGACTCGCTTTAGGGTACATTTTAGGCACTCACCGTGTCACAGACACTCCGTTTATGTTTAGTGCGTAGTCTTGAAGATAACGAACAACGGTTCTGGTTTTTGTTTTTTAGAACACTACGACGAACTGGTGGGTTTTTAGGCGCTTACCATGTCACAAATACTTTACTTATGTTTAGTACGCAGTCTTCCGTTGGAAGCCAACGCACAACGTTTGTTATGCTATGCACAACAGTTTTAGTAATGGCTTAAATAACTTCAAAAGAATTATTTACTTTTCTCTCCAACTCCGTTCCAACATTTAAATTCAAGTATGGTATGATATAGGGATCGTAATTAGCAATAGTGTTTACATCATATATCATCAAATTTTCTGGATTGTTGATATATTCTTCATTTTCAGTTCCTGAAAAAAAACGCCAGCCGCTATCAGTATCAAAGTCGGGCGTTTCTCTGTACATATAACCAATTTCATATCCTTCGACAGTGACTTTGTCAGAAGCAATACAACTACCCATACCAGAAACTAGTTTTTTAATATATTCTGGTTGAATTTTAAAAGTCTTTTTTATCATTGTTTTTTCTCATATTTATGACTTCTGTTTGCCTTTCTATCCTCTAACTGGTACAAATTGGGGTTGTTTTCAGCTTCTATCACTTCTTTCCTTGTTCTCCCTTGTTCCTCGTGCATTTGTTTTCTGGATCTCCATTCATTACCTATGCCCCAAATCAATTTCACCGTCTTTTAATGGTTCTTTTGTATTTGGGGCTATCATTTCACCTTTTTCATTTCTTGGCTGATTTTCTTTTACTTTTTCAAGTGTAGATTTTCTTGGTTTTACTCGATTATATGTTTTTGCCCCCTCTCCTGCATCATCGGCCACGCCCAGCAATTTCTTCCCACCTTTATAGACATCTTTCACATCTCCCGCACTTACAGGCAATGCCTCTGATAGTAAGCTTAATCCTGCTCCTACCTTCTCCCAACCACTTGCATTTTTGTCTGTGAGGGTATTGGCATTATCTACAATATCACTAAAAGCGTCTGCCCAGAAGCTCCTTTTTTGAGGCTTGTTACTCCCTCTTTGGCTACTACTTTGCTTACTTTGAAAACTGCTTTGGCGGCTTTTGTCCAAATGCTTCGCCCATCGGGGTCAATATTATTTACGGGGTTGTTGTAAGTATAATGATATGGAGACCATGCTAAATACTTCTCTGCCAGAGGGTCAATTCCAAACCATCTTCCCACTGCTCCATTATACTGCCTTGCACCATAATCCAGCAAACCTGTCTCTGGTTGTAACTCATTGCCGTTGTAGGTGTATTTATTTACAGTTCTATCTACGGCATCAATAGCTAATCCAAAAGCATAATAATCATTTCGTTGCACTACCTCGCCTTGCCCACTCACTACCACCCGGGTATTGCCTAAATACTACTAAAATAACAAAGCTCAAAAAGTTTTTCAAATCACAATACTCTCATTTTTTAGGTTGCTAATTTCAGTCTGTTAAAGGTCACCCCAAAAATCACAAAATTTTGACAATTTCTCTCAAAAACTGTAACTTGGTGGCTTAGTTTTTCAAACTACCGATATGGCTCACCAATACGTTGACTTTATTTCTGACGAGCATTTGCTCAAGTGCATCCAAAATTTGCATAGTTCTTACTTAAAAGCAAAAAATAACATCAGTAAGAAGAGTTTTTACAGTAACAAAGTTGATACCATTAAACTGACTTTTGACGCTCAGTTTAATGGTATCAACCAAGAAGATTTAATTCAATCTGAAATTCTAAGGCAAATAGACAAATCTATTAACAATTCTATTGGCACTTTCCATGAGCAAATTTTAGGTGGAATCAATGGCTACGAAATTGGCAATTTAAGTGGGTTTGATATTAAAGCAACAGATAATACGCTATTTGCTGACATCAAAAACAAGCATAATACGATGAATAGTAGTTCGTCTGAGGCGTTATTCCAAAAATTAGCTCGATACGCAGACGACTACAAAAAAGCCAAATGTTACTGGGTTCAAATTTTATCAAAAGGAAGCTTTAATGAACACTGGAAAGGCGAAATTAATGGCAAAGAATATAGCCATAGTCGCGTATTTAAAATTTCTGGTGACCAATTTTACGCCCTTTTGTCTGGACAACCTAATGCCCTTTTGCAATTGTACAAAGCATTGCCATTAGCAATAAAAGACTACCTCAACGCTATAAATGCGGACAATATCATTGTTGAGAATTCAGCATTAGATGAAATAAAATCTGAAATTGACGAGTCAAAACGTTCGATTCTTGACCAAATCACGTTTGAAAACTACAGTTATTACTGGGGATTTAATGAGTTATGATATTCGTTTAAAAACTTAACAATAGAATACCCAACTTCACGACCCAAATTTACGGGCACTGCATTTCCAATTTGTTTATACTGTTGCGCTAAGGAACCAGCAAATCCCCAATCATCTGGAAAGGTTTGAATACGAGCGTATTCACGCACAGTAAATGGCCTTGTTTCTTCGGGATGACAACGTTCCGTTTGTTTTTGAGCAGGACTACAAGTAAGTGTTAGACAGGGTTCATCCCAGCCAATTCTTCTTGCTATTCCTGTTTTACCGCCACCTAAATAGAAGCTACCTCCCATAAATTCTTTTTGAATTTCAAGCGGTAAATCACGCCAATAACCTTTTTGTGGTACTAAATCTAAAACAGCCTTTTTACTCATTGGATATTTTGCACCATTTGATGTTGGAACATCACAATCAAACAGCTCGCCTTGCTTCAAAGCATCCTTTAGATTATATATTTTTTTGTATGGTTTTGGATACAGATATTCAGTATCAATATCTTTTCTTACACCAACTAAAATCAACCGTTCTCTTTTTTGTGGGACTTTATAATGAATGGCTTTTAAAACTTGAACAGGAACAACTTTATAACCAATCTCATCCAAAATAGAAATCATTCCTTGCAAAGTCTTCCCATTATCATGACTCAACAATCCTCTCACATTTTCGCCAATGCAAATAAGTGGGTTAGTTTCTTTGACAACACGGGCAAACTCGTAAAATAGCGTTCCCCTGGCATCGGCTAAGCCTAATTTTTTCCCCGCATAACTAAATGCTTGGCACGGGAAACCACCCGTAACAACATCTACTTGTCCATTAAATTCTGAAAAATCAAAATTCTTAATATCTCCTTCCAGCACTCTCCAATTGGGGCGATTATTGCGTAAGGTTGCACAAGCAAATTTGTCTATTTCATTCAAGGCTACGCATTTAAGGCCAGCCTGTTCCATTCCAACGGCCAACCCACCAGCGCCTGCAAATAACTCCAAAACTTTATAGTCTCTTTGAGGGGAAACATAATTAGAAACCGTCTCACGGGTATCCAAATGGACAAAATCAGAGAATAACTCTAAAACTTCCGTTTTTCTGTAAACACGATAGTTGCTCATAGGCTCTCTTACGGCTGACAATTTTCCTTCTCTATCCCAACGTCTTAGGGTTTCTTTATTTTTTCCAAGCAATTCAGCTGTTTCAGAGAGTGTCAAAAATTCATCCATAACCAAATTATAAAACATTATATATTGGTTACAAATTTAGCTTTTTTTTGAATTCAAAAAACAACCAACGAAAAATTAGTTTGGACTCACCTCCCAATAAACACCCCCGACCGCTTCCCTGTCGATTTTTGGGCGTGATATACTTCTTCGCCATTGACCCAAACCCGTTCGATGCCCGAAGACAAGGCCGTTGGGTTTTGAATGGACGCATTGCCATTGACTCGATTGGGGTCAAACAATACCAAGTCGGCATAAAAAGCGGGCTGAATGAGTCCTCTTTGCCGAATGCCTAGGTTTTCTGCCGTCAAGGAAGTCATTTTCTGAATCGCCGTTTCTAGGGGCATGAGTTGTTTTTCACGAACATAGTTTCCCAACACCCGAGTAAACGCCCCGTACCCGCGAGGGTGCCCACCCCAACCTCCATCCGAACAAATAGTCGTAAAAGGCCACGCCAAAAAATTGGCGACGTCTTCTTCACTCATGGATTTTCCCATGATGGTTTCGGTACTTCCCTTAAAATCAGGTTTTTTTTCGTCAAAATCGGCCGCTTCGGCAATCAGCCCCATGAGCGTTTTGGACGTTGTTTCTTTTCGGATAGCAGCAATTTCTGAGATGGTTTTCCCCACGTACGCAGCGTTGGGGGCATACCTCACCAATACCGAACCCGAGGGGTCAAATAATTGGTTAACGGCAAATTCGGCACTTTCAGCGTTGGTATAATCCCGTTTTGGAAACAACACCCGCAAAGTTGAATTCCAAAAATCGTAGGGATAACAATCGGCAGTAATGTTGATTCCTTGCGCTCGCGCTTTTTGCAAGGTCCCCAACACTTCCCGCGAACGCCCCCACTGATCGCGTTTGGCTATTTTAATGTGAGAAACCTGGACGGGCATCTTGGTTTGCCGTCCAATCTCAATGATTTCGTCCAAGGCTTCGTCAAACCCAATGTCTTCGCTGCGAATGTGGCTTATGTATCTTCCGCCTGCTTTGGCTGCGACTTTGGCCAATTGCAGCACCTCATCACGGTTGGAAAAAAAGGCAGATTCATATTCCAAACCCGTTGCCAACCCCAACGAACCTTTTTCCATCTCGGCGTTGAGTTCGCGCTTCATTTTCTCAATTTCGTCCGTTTTTGCGGTTCGGAACAAGCTTTTTGCCCCCATCGCTTTGGCACGTAGGGTCGAGTGCCCTGTGTAGGTCGCCACGTTGACTGCCACGGGCTGTTGCTTCATTCGCTTTTGGAGGGTGTCTATTGGATAGCTACTTCCATCTTGCCCAATCACTATGGTCGTAATTCCCTGACTTACTAGGGCTTCGGCATCAGGGCGGTTTTCTAGTCCGCCAAAATGATGGCTGTGGGCATCAATAAACCCAGGGGCTAACACCCATCCGTTGGCATTGGTCACTTTCTCTCCCCCATAAGGCTGCAAATCACCAACTTCCCAAATAAGGTTATTTTTGATACGAACGGCGCCCGCATAAGAGGCAATACCCGTTCCATCCACGATTTTAGCGTTGGTAATGAGTTCAGTAGTAGGGAGTTTGGCAATTTTTCCTTCTAAAATCTGTTGCGCTACCCGAATCGCCGTTCCGTCTTCCGAGCTCGTGAGGGCAATAAACGTCCATTTCTGCGCTAGGTGCCGTTCAATAATCGTTTGAAAGCCAACCCAACCTCCCGTATGCGAAACTTTCATTCCTTCTTTATCTAATCCCCACCCAAAGCCATACCACGAAAACGAGCCATCGTTGAGTTTGGCAGGCTTAAAAGCATCTTGCAGTGTCGCTTTTTTAATCAGTTTTTCGGTCAACAATGCCTGTTCCCAAATCAACAAATCTTCGACAGAAGAATACACATTTCCATCGCCCCAAACTCCGTCTAAACGTATCAAATCATTGGGCACATATTTCCCATTTACTCGTTTGGAGCCATAGACCCTATTTTCGGGCGATTTGGGCATGGTGAGGGTATAGATGTAGGTATTTTTCAATCCCAAGGGTTGCACAATTTTCCGTTCAAGATAGCGCTGAATAGGCTCAGCTGTCAATTTTTCGATTAGACACGCCAACAAAATATACCCTGTATTACAGTACGAAAATTGAGAATTGGGTTGAAACCGCAACGGTGGGCGGTGGTTTTTGAGCAATTTTAAAACCCCTTCATTTGTTAAGGTATCAAGAGTAGTGTTGTACTGCGTTGCCAAATCGAAGTACTCGGGCAACCCGTGGGTGTGATTCAACAAATGCCGAATCGTGATGGTATCGTAGGGAAAATCGGGCAGGTGTTGTTTGAGCTTATCATCGTATTGGAGCTTCCCTTCTTCTTTGAGCATCATAACAATCATGCTCGTAAACTGCTTTGACACCGAAGCTAGATTGAAAGCGGAGGCAGTTGTTAAGGATTGAGTAGCATTGGCTGCTACCGTTCCAAACGCTTTTTTATACACCGTTTTCCCTTCTTTGGCCACCAAAAATGTCCCATTCAACATGCCACGTTGGTGGAGTAAGGTCAAAGAAGAATCTAGGGTAGCGAGTTTTTGAGCATTGGGTTGGGCCATTGCAGTACCCAGAGCAGTCAAGGCAAGACATAACCAGTAAGCCTTACGAGCCCATTGATGAAGTGTGCTGTACGAAGCCATTTTTTATTCGTTATAAAAAAAGCGTGAGACCGAAATGGGCTCACGCTTTTTAAAGTTATAGATGATACACAACTACTTTTTCAACGCCTTGGGCGTCAAAATCATACTCATGCGTTTACCTTCCAATTTTGGTTCAAGTTCTACTTTCCCCACCTCTTCCAATGCCTTGGCAAAGCGCTCAAGGAGTTTATATCCTTGGTCTTTGAATACAATCTCACGACCAGAGAATTGCACATACGCTTTTACTTTTGCTCCTTCTTTGAGGAAGTTAAGGGCATGTTTCAATTTAAAATCGTAATCATGATCATCAGTCGTTGGACTAAAGCGAATTTCTTTAATCACTACTTTCTGAGCATTGGCTTTGATTTCCTTTTGCTTTTTCTTTTGCTCGTACTTGAATTTTGAATAATCAATGACCTTACAAACAGGTGGAACAGCATTAGGCGAAATTTCTACCAAGTCTAAGTTTTGTTCCTCCGCCATTTTAAGTGCTTGTTGGATGTCAAAAATTCCTTGTGGAACATTTTCTCCAACCATCCGCACTTGTGGTACACGGATACGTTCATTAATACGGTACGGTTCTTCTTGTCTTACTGGGCGAAAAGGTCTGCGTTGTTGTTGAGCCATTCAATAATTAAATTATGGTAATCTTGTGTTTGATGCGAAAACTAACGAATAGTTGAATTTTCTACAAAAATTTGGTGAAAAAAGTTTAAAATTTAGTGCAAAGTTAAAATTTCTTGCGAAACTTCCAGCTTATTTGACTTTGAAAGTCGTAGTACCGATGCGAAAACCTTCACAATACAACTCAATCGTGTGTTCGCCTTTTTTCAACGGAACACCTGCTCTTGAGTAAATGATCGACCCTTGTGAACCGTCATTGCTGTAGTTAAGGGATTGTTTTGCGGTATATACAGTCTCGCGGCCACTGTACAAAAACGTACCCGAACCCGTCGCCATGTCTGCCATTACTGCTCCTTCAGGATCAAGGATTCTTAAATAAACGTCACGGTTTCCGTTTTTCGCAATTGGATTACCCGCCAAATCAAAATCCACTTTCAATTTGTCGATGCGTTTGGCACGGTAGCTTCCACCGTCGCGCTCTTTGCCTTTTGAAGAAACTGCATTTACTTCAATTTTTTCGGCTTTCAACGCAGACGCAATCGTTACTTTGTCAGAAAGTTCTTTGTTTTTGGTACTCAAATTACCCACCGAATCTTCAAACGTACGCTGTAAGTTTGCTTTTTCGCCCTCAAGTCCCGAAACTTTGCTTGAAAGTTCCTGATTTTGAGCGGTTACAATACCCAATTCTTCTTTCAACTTTGCAATGTCTTGGTCTTTCTGGGCCAAAATTGCTTCGTAGTTGGCAATTTTTTGTTTGTATTTTGACACATCTACCGACGCTGCCGTTGCTGAATTTTTCAACGCAGCCCGATCGCGGTCAAGTTGTTGTTTCAACGTAATCAATGAATCCACTTGTCCTCCTAATTGCTGTATTTCAGCGATTTTCAGGTCTAGTTGAGCCGAAATTGAGTCAAGTTTCATTTTGGTAGCCACGACTTCTTCCGTTTTTGCCGCAATCACCGTTTCTTGTTCTTTATTCTTTTCCCGTTCTTTGTAGAAAAAATAAATTAACACCACGTTGAGTAGCGCTAAAATCGCTAGTGCAGCAAGGAGCAGGCTTTTGCGGTCATTCTTTTGTCCTTGATTGTAGTCCATAATGTTTGTTAATTAGTTAGAGTAGTTACCGCCCAAGAAACGTGAGCCTTGGGAATTTATTGCGAAAAATAACAAAAAATTCAATGTCAGAAAATCAGCTCCCCCCCAACGAAGACGAGGAAGAAGAATATTACGAACATCACCGCATTGTGGCCGACAAAGGTCAGACCCTGATGCGAATCGACCACTACCTCAAACATCATCTTTCGGGAGTCACACGGACTAAGCTTCAAAATGCGATTGAGACTGAATCGGTCAAAGTTAATGATAAACCTGTAAAGTCAAGCTATAAAGTAAAACCGTTTGATATTATAACGGTTGCGATGCCACATCCGCCGAGGGTTACGGAGATTTTGGCTGAGAATATTCCGCTCTCAATCACCTACGAAGATCCCGAAGTACTGGTGCTCAACAAACCCGCAGGGATGGTCGTACACCCTGCGTATGGCAACTGGAACGGCACCGTGGTCAATGCACTTTTATATCATTTTGAAAATTTGCCTACGGGGCGAAACGGAGAGGCGCGCCCTGGCCTGATTCACCGAATCGACAAAGACACGTCGGGGCTGTTGGTCATTGCCAAAACCGAATATGCGATGGCCCACGTGGCCCGGCAGTTTTTTGAACACACCACTGAGCGTACGTATTACGCCATCATTTGGGGGATTCCTAAAGAAGAAAAAGGGACAATTGTAGGGCACATCGGCCGAAGTGCCCGCGACCGAAAAGTAATGGCCGTTTATACCGATGGAAGCCAGGGCAAGCACGCCGTTACCCACTACGAAGTACTTGCTACCTATAAATATGTATCACTTATCAAATGTAAACTAGAAACGGGGCGAACGCACCAAATTAGGGCACATTTTCAATTTTTGGGCCATCCGCTTTTCGGTGATCCTGTTTATGGTGGCGATAAAATCTTGCGCGGAACAACGAGCGGAAGCTACCGAGCTTTTGTGGACAATTGTCTGCAAATTATGCCTCGGCAGGCACTTCACGCCAAATCGCTGGGCTTTGTACATCCTCGTACCAAACAATGGTTACAGTTTGAGTCCGAACTGCCAGAAGATTTTACGACAGTGCTGGAAAAATGGGATAAATACGCCAATCAATAGCCCTTTTATTCCACAACACCCGAAAACAAATAAAGCCAGAGTAACCGCGCCATTCTGAAATTGAACGGAAACAATCCCAAAACGACAACGATACTCGCGATTAGGTTGGAAATGGCCAAGGCATCAAACTTAAATATCAGGATGCAAATGGCATAAACGATGGCCATTTCGAAGGTAGCAAGGGCATAACTAACGTACATAGCACCCCAATAAAACCCAGGTTCTTTGCTGAAGTTATGCCCGCAATGCGCACAACTTTCTTTCATCGTTGCAGGGCGAAAGGTAAGTAAGTTATTGGTTGAAAAAACCTGACCTTGGTGGCATTTTGGGCACTTATTTTGAACGACGTGAATGAGTGACATGGTTGTATTTGTTTTTTGAAATACAAAAATACGGTCAAGGACAGAAAGATTTGGTTTACTTTTGTAGCAAAAAATAGGACAATACAGACATCATTGAAATAAACATGAAAGATATTCCTATTTATGGCATCACAGAGTTTACCGAAGCAGACCTCTCCAAGGTGTTGTATGTCAATAACCTAAAAAAACACCTAGCTACCCACCAATTTGTCAACCACCCTCATAAACATAGCACGTACATAACTGTTTTTTTTACATCTGGCGAAGGCACGCACGAAATTGATTTCCAAACCTACCCCGTACAACCTGGTAGTTTGTTTTTACTAACTCCTGGTCAAGTGCATTGTTGGAATTTGTCAGATGATGCCGACGGGTTTGTCGTTTTTCATACCGAAGAGTTTTATAACAATGCTTTTTTAACCCGAAAAATAAGCGATTTTCCTTTTTTTTACCTGCAAACCAACTATCCTGTTGTCTATCTTTCATCGGTAGAACAGCCCCTTCTCTCTTCAATTTTTGAATGGATTTATGAAGAATCGCAGCACGAACGTCCGTTTAAATCCCAAAAACTTATTTCACTGATAGATGTGCTTTATATCGAATTGGCGCGGGTTTATACTGACAATCGCCCTGTAAGCGATTATTACTCTCACAATTACGTTCAAATCAAAAAATTGGAAAAATTGATTGAAGAAAATTTCAGAACTTTAAAACTTCCCAAGGAATACGCGGACGCCATGAACATGACCACCCGCCACCTAACTAGGATTTGTCAGCAAAGCCTCAATCAAAGTACGGGGAAGTTGATTTTGACCCGTATCATCATCGAAGCCAAACGAATGCTGGTCCACAGCGACACTTCAGTGAATGCCGTTGCCGATTATCTAGGCTATGAAGATTACTCTTATTTCGTTCGGTTGTTTAAGAAAGAAGTGGGCGAAACACCCAAGCAATTTCAGCTTCGTTTGGCCTCCGAAAGAGCCTCAGAACGAGTGAGTCTTTTCTAAAAAATAACTATTTCAAAAATATATTGTATTTTATTAGGAAAAACGAATAAATAAACAGAAGTTCAACCTATCAATTGACGGTAAAGTTTTCGTACACACCCTGTTAGAAGCGAAGGTAAATTCATTTTCTTTCATCTAAACTCTTCCAAAATTATGAAAACTGTCATGTACGCTCTCCTTCTGTTTTTGTGTGCTTTTTCTTCATGTCAAACTGCCGATAGCAAGGCTGCTTCAAACCTAGACGAGGAAAAAGAGAAAAAAGCGATTATGCAAACGATTGAAAACGAAACGAACTGTTTTTTTAACGGTGACTACAATTGTTGGAAAGAAAATTTCATTCAAGCCAATTATGCTTTTCAAGTTTGGAGTGATGCAAGCGGTGCATTCGACCCAAAAATCGGCTGGAATGAGGTGGACGATAAAATTGGACGGTATATTGAAGACAACAAAGTAGGACAAGGCGGTAGTAATAACCCGAAAGTAATTCGTAAAGGAATGATTGTGAAGTTTTTCGGCGACAATGTTGCTTATTTAATTTGGCATCAGTACAATGCCGACAAGAAAATGAAGCATTTTATTCACAGTACCGAAACCCGTATTATGGAAAAACAAGACGGGAAATGGAAAATTGTGAATGTCACGGCGTTGTGGGATAGAAACCAAACTATCCCGATGGACAGCATCAAAGCAGAGTAATTTTACACTGAAACCTATGAGGTTTTTGACAAATTTTTTGATAAAACCTCATAGGTTTAATAACGACTAAGCCAATTCTTGGGCCGAAGCACGGTATTTTACTTCTACGTTGTGCAATTCAATCAACGGCTTCAAAAATTCCTCTAAGTAGTTAATATCCAGCTGACTAGCGGCATCACAAAGGGCCTCCGACGGGCACGTATGCGCTTCTACAAAAAGACCATCTACCCCTGCGGCCACGCCAGCACGTGCCAATACGGGCAAATACTCACGCGCTCCTCCTTTGCTGTCTTTCGACGGAATACCATATTTACGAATGGCGTGGGTCACGTCAAACACTACAGGATAACCCGTTTTGTTCATGTGGTAAAAACTACGTGGGTCCACAATCAAATCGTTGTAACCAAACGTATAGCCACGTTCCGTCAAGATAATTTGGTCATTGCCACTGTCTTCAATTTTTTTCACTGGGTGCTTCATGTTCTCAGGCGCCAAGAACTGACCATGCTTCAAATTCACCACTTTACCCGTTTTGGCAGCGGCCACCACGAGGGTAGTTTGCATACACAAATACGCGGGGATCTGAAGTACATCAACCACTTCGGCCACGGGAGCACATTGTTCAGGGTAGTGTACGTCGGTCAAAAGCGTGAAACCAAATTGCTCCTTCACTTTTGCCAAAATACGCATTCCTTCTTCCAATCCTGGCCCCATGTAGTAGTCTAGGCTACTGCGGTTGTCTTTCATAAACGAAGACTTGTAAATGATTTTGATTCCCAAACGTTCCGAAATTTCTTTCAAACGTTCAGCCACGGTCATCATAATTTTCTCGTCTTCAATGACACATGGCCCCGAAATCAAGAACAACTCGTCGGTTCCGCACTCAATATCGCCTACGCGAACGATTTTCTTTTGCATTTTTTATAATTGATTCAGTATGTTTTCAATTTTAGTTTTCAAGTCGGGAATGTCGCTCTTAATAATTCCCCAAACAACACGACTAATTACCCCAAAATATTCATGTACCAAAATATTACGAAGTCCAACAATTTTTCGCCACTCAATATCCCCAAAACGTTCTTGCAGTTCTTCCGAAATGTGATTACTTGCTTCTCCTATGATTTCAATTTGCTTGATGCAGGCAAAACGCATCATTGAATTGTTTAAGAATTCATCTACTTCGATATCCCGAGTATATAATTCTATTTCCAAAATGGCATCATAGATATGTTGAACCCGTGCTTGGTCGCCCAGTTTATCTTTCATATATCATTTCCTTTTCTGCTTCAATGTAAGGTTTAATGTATTTTGAAACACTGTCAGCTGGTATCAAATCCACTTTCTTCTTCAGCAAGTCTTCCAAATCAAAAATCATTTGGACAAAATGAAGTCCAATCCGTTGAGAGTAATCTAATTCAACCAATAAATCAACATCGCTTTCTTCATTGGCCTCTCCCCTCACGTAAGAGCCAAACAAGTACGCTTTCAACACAGGCTGTGTTTTAAAGTACTGCTGAATTTGCTGGATATTTTGGGCTGAAAGTTGCATAATGCTTGCAATTTTTACGCACAAAAATGGGCGATTTTATCGGGTTAAACAACACCTAAGCGTCCTCCCACTTCGACTTGATTCCTACTTTCTCGAAAAGCTCCGATAAGCTTAACTGCGTCTGACGAATATCTTGCCAATCTTTTAGCACGACGCCTAGGGTGGACTCCACCAACGATTTTTCGAGGTGTTGGATGTGCATCCCCGCCAATGCTTCGGCCCAATCAAGGGTTTCGGCAATGCCTGGCACTTTGTTAAGTCGCTGCTGCCGAAGCTCTTGCATAAATGCCGTAATCTGACGTGCGAGCGTTGCGTCAATTTGCTCCACTTTCGATTTGACAATGGCCAGTTCTTTTTCAAACGGCGGATAATCAATCCACAGATACAAACACCGACGCCGAAGTGCCTCCGAAAGTTCACGGGTACGGTTTCCTGTCAAAATCACGTGGGGAATATGCGTCGCCTTGATGGTACCAATTTCAGGAATGGTAATTTGCCAATCCGACAACATTTCAAGCAAAAAACTTTCAAATTCTTCGTCTGCCCGATCTACTTCATCAATCAAAAGCACAGGTGCTTTCGGCTGCGTAAGCGCCTTTAGCAAGGGACGTTTCAACAAAAATTTTTCACTAAAAATAGTTTGCTCAATAGATTCGGTGGTCAGCGGACTGTGGACGGTGGACTGCTCCCCCATTTTCAAATACAACAATTGATGTTGGTAATTCCACTCATAAATGGCATGATTTGCATCTAATCCTTCATAGCACTGCAAACGAATCAGTTCCGTTTCCAGTGCCTGCGCCATCACTTTGGCAATCTCCGTTTTGCCGACCCCCGCTGGCCCTTCAATGAGTAACGGTTTACGGAGTTTCATGGCCAAATAGACCGACATTGCGACGTATTCATCCGCAATATATCCCCGAGTTTGGAGTAAAGTCTGGACGGAGGCAAGGGTTTGAGACATGTTTGAGTGTCGAATTTTTGAGTGCAGAGTGTCGAATTGAAGTGCAGAGGGTTGCTCACAACCCGATACGTTTTACCAGGTCAGACCTGGTTTTACCTTATTTGTTAGACAAAGTCTGACCTGATTCTTTAATTTTTATGCGGTCTGACCGTTGGTCTGACCTGTTTTTTCTACTCAGGGAACTGCGATTTGTCAATGGCAGGAATGAGTTTGATAGCATTTTTGTAATACACCTTTTTCAGCACTTCGTCAGGCAAACCCATCCCGTACATGCGCCAGAAGGCATGGTATTTTTTATGGTAGGGAAAGTATTCATCTTCCGTTTCTAACACTCGAAAATACGTAGCGTACTCAGATGGCACCCAGCTGTCTTTTCCAAAAAGGATTTTATCTTGCCATTTCACAAAAAACTGCTTGGCCGCGCGGGGTTGACGTCCCAATTCGGCGATAACAGCGCCAATCTCTACGTACATATTGGGAAAACGGGTCATCAAACTATCTAATTTTCGCAAATCATTAGGATACCAACCCATGTGAGCGTTGATGAACTTAGTTTTGGGGTGACGCGCAAAAACCGCGTGTTGTTCCTTCATCAAAGAATCAAACGGAACGGGGTCGTTATTACCACGCTTGCGTCCTGCGTGTGTTTTAAGCTCTAACCAACGTTCGTTGTAACGGTCGAGGGGATCCCAAAACGATTTAGGGTCGGCCGTGTGAATAATGACGGGGATACCAAGTTCACCGCACTTTGCCCAAATAGGGTCTAAACGTGGGTCACTTACCGCAACGCGTTTTCCATCGGTATCTTTTATTCCACTGAAACCCAAACTTTTATATACTTTCATCCCTACCGCTCCCGCTTTCACATCTTCCTCCACTTGTTTAGCGGCCCTCTCACCGTAGCCAGGCGAGCCTACACCTTTCAGCTCGGGGTTGGTGAACACCATAAAACGCTTGGGGTAGTTCTTTTTTACGTTGTCAAGCATACCTTTTATGGTCGTTGTCCCTTCTTCCCACTGCTGCGACCATCCACGCCCGCTCAAATTCACCATCACACCCATATTCAACGCATCCATCTCAGCCACCAATTTTGACAAATCTTGGTTTGACATGCTGTATTGGTGGTTGTGAATATCGATAAAAGGGTATTTAGAACGGGTAAGCTTATGTTCCGATACTTTCAGCGTCGAGACGGGGTCGTATTCTTCAAAGCCCAGAGGCTGCTCAATTTGTCCTCCGTTGGTCTGAGCCACAGCAGTAAGTGAGCCCAATAAATACAGAAAGGTGAAGTGTATTTTCATCATTATTTTTGTGTCAAGGAATTTAGATAACTTTCAATTTGCGTTACAAAAACTTTTGCTTCTTCAAACATAGCATGTGCTACAGTTTCATCAACATCCTCAGTCATATTTCAATCCCTTCTTGTCTTACATTTTTATAAAACATTGAGTTTGCTTCTTGCAATCGTCGAAAACTAACAGGTAGAATTGATATAAGTTTATCATACTTCAAGGACAAAGTATTGAGTAAATCTCCAGTATAAAATATTTCAATTCCACCCTGTATCTTTTCATCATTTAAAACAACTAAGAAATCGACATCAGATTCTTCGTGAAAATCACCTCTAGCATAAGAACCATAAAGAATCAGCTTTGCAAATCGTTTACCGTAACGTTCTCCAAGTTTTTCTTTAAACTCAAGTGCCAAACTTTGAATTGTCGTATTCATATTTATCAAAAATTTCTAACTATAAATCAACGCAACACAATGGGCGGCGATGCCTTCTTTTTTCCCAACAAAACCCAAATGCTCAGAAGTAGTGGCTTTGATGGAAATATCCTCAATATCAATGGCCATGACCTTCGAAAGGCATTCTTTCATCGTCGGAATGTGCGGATTAAGTTTGGGTTCTTGAAGTACAACGGTCACGTCAACATTGCCAACTTCGTAGCCTTTTTCACGAATCATTTCCATGACTTTCGCCAACAACAGCTTGCTATCAACGCCTTTCCATTGGGGATCTTTATCCGAGAAATGGTACCCAATGTTGCGCATATTGGCGGCTCCAAGCAGGGCATCGCAGAGCACATGACAAACGACGTCGGCATCGGAGTGCCCTTTGGCTCCGTGGGTGTGGGGAATTTTAATACCACCCAACCAAAAATCACGTCCTTCTTCCAATTGATGCACGTCGTAGCCTTGTCCAATTCTATATTTCATACGTTTTTTTAGTTTACTGCGCGGTAATACATCGTTGAACAATTGTTTTTAGACAGCACTTTCTGAGCCATTTCTTGAATGTCTTTGGCCGTTACTGCCTGAATTTTAGCCGCTTCTTGATTGACCAAATCAGGATTCCCAGCGTTGGCAGCATAGGCCAAATTCATGGCACGGTTGAGTAATTCAACTTCCGAAAACGCCAACGTTGACTCCGCTTGGTTTTTCACTTTTGCCAATTCTTTTTCATCCAACGCAATCTCCACCAACTCCTGCAAAACTTCCTCCACGGCGGCATTGGCCTCGTCCAAGGTTACTCCCGCATTGAGATTTCCTTGAATTACTAATAAACCTGGGTCAATGGAAGAAGTATTATAGGCGTTGATATTTGAAAACAACTGTCTTTCTTTCAGTAATTTTTGGTACAAACGCGCCGATTTTCCTCTTCCTAAAATATCACTTAATAAATCTGCCGTGTAAAAGTCGTCCTCAAAACGCCCAGGAATGTGGTACGTTTTATACAGCGCATTTAGGGGCACTTTTGCTTCAGTTTCCAAAAATCTAGGAGCCGTTTGAACGGGTTCCAAAGGTAAATTGCGTACGTATTGCTCACCCGCAGGAATAGACCCGAACCATTTTTCGGTCAATGCTTTCACTTGTGGAACCGTGACATCCCCTGCTACGACCATGATGGCATTGTTTGGCAAATAATATTTGTAAAAAAACGCTTTGACATCGTCCATCGTCGCCTCTTCGATGTGGCTAATTTCTTTGCCAATCGTGGCCCAACGATACGGATGCACTTGATACGCCAACGGCCGAAGCTTTAGCCATACATCCCCGTAAGGTTGGTTCAAATAGCGCTGTTTAAATTCTTCTACCACCACTTTTTGTTGAATTTCGAGTACTTTTGGATCAAAAGATAAACTCATCATTCGGTCAGATTCCAACCAGAAAGCGGTTTCGAGATTGACAGCGGGTAGGGTGATGTAGTAATTGGTAATATCGGCAGAGGTAAACGCGTTGTTTTCGCCGCCTACCGTTTGAAGAGGTTCGTCGTAGGATGGAATATTTTTCGACCCCCCAAACATTAAATGTTCAAACAAGTGGGCAAAACCAGTACGTTTTTCCTCTTCATCGCGAGAACCCACATTGTAGAGAATATTTACAGCGGCCAAAGCAGTTGTGTGGTCTTCGTGGACAAATACTTTGAGCCCGTTGTCAAGGGTAAAATGGTCGTAGTGAATCATTGAAAATAATTATCTATCAAAAAAACAGAAGTTAATAAACTCTTTGTTGGTTGTCTAACGTTAGAACCAAAGCGAAAGGTTTCTAACCCAACGCCCAAAAATAGCATTTTCTATCTATTTCGCAGGTACAGCTCCATGAAACGAATGTTCTTAGTAGTGACTCAATTGATTGTTTTTTTATTCATCGCATTATCTTTTCCTCCACTTCCTGCCCGCGCACAAATTTTATACGATACGCCTACGCAAGAATTGGTACTGGAAGCCATCGACCATATTTACAATTATGAATTTGCGGCGGTAGAACCCGTTGCTCGTCAAATACGGGCCAAATACCCTAATCACCCCGTGAATGCCATGCTCAAAGCCATGCAAATGCAGTGGCAATACTTACCCGTAAAAGACAACAAGGCCATGAGTGGGCAGTATGCAAAACTCCTTGAGGAGTGTATTGCCAAAGCAAAAGTGTTAGAAAAAAATGAAAAAACACGTCCCGAAGCTGCGTTTTTCTCAATGGCTGGCCATGGCTACGTTGCGTTGATTCACAACTACAATGACGAGAAAATGAAGGCTGCCAGTGAAGCAAAAAAAGCCTACGATTATGTCATGGCAGGATTCAAATACATGAATCACAATCCTGAGTTTTACTTTTCCTCTGGCCTCTATAATTACTATATTATCCGCTACCCCGAAGACCATCCAATCGTAAAACCCGTTGTGTTGTTTTTCAAAGACGGAAACCGCGAGGAAGGACTCCGACAAATGGACATTGCGTCAAAAAAAGGGATGTTTACACGCACCGAATCTTCCTTCTATTTGGCCCGTATTTACCTTAAACACGAGCAACGTTACGACAAAGCCAGTAGCTACTTGGGGAATCTCGTAGAAAAATACCCCAATAACCCTATTTTTTTGATGAAACACACCGAAGCGTTGTTGCTTTTGGGAAAATACGAAGAGGCTGAACCTTTTATTGAAAAGCTAAAAAAACGAAACGAGCCTTTCTTTTCACTCGTTTCTCACACATTAGAGGGAATGTACCTCGAAAAACAATCACGCAACGACCAAGCTGCTCAACGCTTGTACTTGACGGCTATTCGTCAGCCACGCGACGAAGAATATACCAAAGAGTACCAAGCCTTTGCCTATGCAGGTTTGGCACGAATTGCCATTCGGGCAGGAGATAAAAGAAAAGCTACCGAGTACTACAAAATCGTAAGTGATTTGGCAGAATACAAAGGCACGCTCAAAGAAGCTAAGAATTTCTTAAAATAACGCCTTATTCATCGTGCTTGGCTGAAGCCGACAATTTTACTGAACTCAGAGGGGCGGCGGGTTGTACTTGCCAATTTTTCCCAAAACGATGGAGGACTGCTCCATTTTCGGCAAAAATCTGGACTCCTCCCGTCGGAATTGCCTCTACTCGGACTAAATTTTCGGTAATTGGCGACACTTCTTCTTCCCAACTTATACCGTTCCAGCGAAGTATGGTGCCTTTGTTGCCGACAGCCCAGCCTTCTTCACGACTCAACAAAAATACCGAGTTCAAATCTTCGTTGGCAAAAACCAATACTTCGCTCCACTGTTCGCCATCCCAGCGCAATATCGTGGAGTTTTTGCCCACAGCCCAGCCAAAATCCGCCGAAAGCAGGTACAAAGAGGAAAATGTTTGCGAAGTAGGAATCGAAGCCGCTTCCCAATTTTCATTGACCAGGCGTTCAATTTTGCCATTGGTTGACACGCGCCACTCAGCTTTTGGCAAAACCGAGGCCGAATCTTGCCCCCAAACGGCAATGATGGTCGCGATTACAATCAAAAATGAGATGATTAATTTTTTCATGGGTCGTTGAGGTTGACATGATTAGTTATAAACACTCAACAGTATCTATCATAAATCATGCCAACTCATCATTACCCTTGCAAAGCCACCAATGCGTCAAAATCATCGGCTAATTTATGGCTCAATCGGTCAAAAATTTCAGAAAACTGCCCATAACGATGGTGGTTTTTATCATTGGCCGAATACGTCTCTACCGATTTGATGGTTTGAGCAGCAGCCACTAAGTTTTCATATTTCCCAAGTTTTGTCAAAGCCAGCAGCGCTGCACCTGCACTTGCGCTATCGTGTTTGTCGTTGATATAGACCGTTTTCCCAAATACATCCGACAGAATTTGGGCAAACAACGGCAGCGTAGCATAAGCCCCGTTGATGTACAGATTTTCAATCGAGCGGTATTGTTGCAGCAATTTACCAATGCTATATACCTCATACACAATACCTTCGACGGTTGCCCGAATAAAATGCCGACGTTCGTGCGTAATATTCACTCCCATGTAAGCGCCTCGGGCATTGGCATTCCACAACGGAGCACGTTCGCCTAACAAATAGGGCAAAAATAAAAGCCCCCCCGCTCCTGCTGGAACGCGTTCGGCTTCCATCAACAATTGCTGCACAGCATAGTCCATGTCAAAATGGAGTCCAGAAGTACCAAATTGCTGCACAAACCATTCAAAAACCACACCGCCGTTGTTGGTCGGCCCGCCCGAAATGTAGGTTCCTTCGGTGAGGATATAGTTAAAAAAACGCTGTTTTTCGTCCACCAACACCTGTTTAGCCGCTACCCGCACAGCACCACTCGACCCAATGGTTATGGTAGCGTCTCCTTCCGTTACTACACCTGCCCCAAGCGTTGCCAAACAGCCGTCGCTCGCTCCCGCAATTACTTTGAGGGTATTGGGTAAGCGGAAAAGCCGCAGGTATTCTTTTTTAAGTTTAAGTTCGTCAAAATCAATGGCTACCGGTTCTGACAGCTGCTGAGTTTTTATTCCTATATAATCAAGCGCCGATGTTTCCCAAGACAAATGATGAATATTAAATAAGCCTGTGGAAGACGCCAAACTATGATCAACAACCAGTTGCCCCGTCAGTTGATAAACAATGTACTCTTTGATAGAAATAAACTTAAAGACTTTTTCAAACCAAGCCGTTGGGGAGTTTGTCCCAAACCATCGAATTTTGACCAAAGGCGACATGGGGTGAATCGGTGTGCCTGTTTGTTCGTATAATTTCGCCCCTAGCTCAGAATTTTTAAGGGTGGTTGCTTCATCACGACCACGGTTATCAGCCCAAATAACTGCGTTACGAAGCGGTACGCCGTGTTTGTCGATGGGCAACACACTGTGCATCGAAGCACTAAAAACCAAGGCCACTGGTCGATATTTTTTAGAAAGTTCGTCGTTAATTAGTCCTTTTAACGCGTACAAAACAGTCAAAAATATTTGTTCGGGATCTTGCTCGCTATAATCAGGCTGCGGATGAAACGTTGGGTACGACCCTTGCCGCGCCCCAATCAAATTATTTGAAAAATCAAATGCTGATGCTTTGACTTTTGTAGTACCAATATCAATGGTTATGACACACTCCATATAGATTTATGATATAAATAAATAAAATTAGTTGTCCCCCGTTTGGCGCTTTCGATAATGCCCAGGGGTATAGCCTGTTAGTTTCTTAAAAGTCGTAGAAAAGTGTTGGGATGAATAAAAGCCAGTATCGAGGGCAATATCGGTCAGGCTTTTATCGGTTTGGCGGAGTTGGCGCATTGCCTCTGCAATACGAATATTTATCAAATAGTTGAGCGGAGAAAAGCCAGAATACGCCTTTACTTTTTCGGTAAAAGCCGTGCTTCCCAGCCCAACCACTGTCGCCATTTCTTCCACCGTCCAGGGGTGATCCAAGCTTTGTCGAAGCATTTTTTCGAGCTGTTCAAATGCCTGCGAAAAATCGCGCCGTTGGTTTTGTTGTTGGCTTTGCTGCCGTACAATCGTTACTAATAGCTCATCCAGCAGTTGATTGACGCGGGTTTGGTAGGCAAACTCTAGCTGTTTTAGCTCCTGCTCAATTTTTGTAATCAGCTCATTGACCTGTTTTAGCTGGTTCAGCACCATCGGGGCGTGCGTACCCATGAGCCGCCCCATTAGCCTTTGTTCGTTCTCGTGAATCGCCGACCAACTGCCTAATTGTAGCTCTTTTGTAGGCTCAAAAATGGTTGGTTCTAGTTTTAGCCAAACAAAACTTCCAATTTCTAAGGTATTTGTGGGACTCCCAAGCTGCTGCCAAGGGCATAAAACGACCACGTCATTGGGGTATAAAACGTAACGCTGGTGTTCAATTATCCACTCATATTTTCCTTCTAAGACACACAAAATATAGATTCCACCTCTCACTTGCACGGGCCAATCATTCAGCTTAACTGTCTGATTTTTAACACGAACCAATTCCCTGATGTGGGGAAACTCGGAAGAAGGAAGGTGGGTCAGTGTGGTTTTATTCATTGACAGAAAACCTATTTATTAAATTTTTTAAATAAATCATCAAAATATTACAAAATCCTACATCGTCCATTCGTAGAAGTTTTTTGTACTACTCTCCTATTTTTTTGCACTCAGTTCTTTATCCTATCAGTACTGTTCAACATACCCTTTTAACTTACCAACAATTTAACATGAAGATGAGAAAATTTCTACTCTTGCCCAAAGTCATTTTAGTAATGATGACTTTTCTGGCACTCACAACCACACTTTGGGCCCAAAATCGAATTAGCGGAACGGTGACTAATTCCGCTGACAAATCTCCCCTCGCAGGAGTTTCAGTTGTAGTAAAAGGAAGTACCACAGGAACATCTACCGACGGCAGCGGAAATTACAACCTTTCTGTTCCCAATAATGCAACCCTTGTATTTAGCTTTATTGGTTATGGTTCAAAGGAAATTTCGGTAGGAAACCAAACTCGCATTGACATTTCGCTATCAGAAAGTGCCGAGGCCCTCAACGAAGTCGTAGTGACAGCCTTGGGTATCAAAAAAGAAGCGAAAAAACTTGGTTATGCAACAGCAACTATCAACGCCGACGCGCTTACTGAAAACCGTACACCCAATTTTATAAATTCATTGCAAGGTAAAATTGCGGGGGTAAATATTTCGGGACTAGGTACAGGACCCGCGGGAACATCTAAGATTCGTATCCGTGGTCAATCTTCAATTTCTGGGCAAAATAACCCCCTCATTGTCGTCAATGGTATCCCAATCGATAACACTAACTTTGGTACAAACCCTGGAAATGCTGCCGCCGACAACTCGATTGGCGTAAGAGGCGGGGGAAATACCTCAGATGGTGGCGATGGTTTATCATCCATTAACCCCGATGACATCGAAAGTATGACTGTCCTCAAAGGTGCTACTGCGGCTGCTTTGTACGGTTCACGGGCAAAAGACGGGGTACTTATGATTACAACCAAAACAAAAGGAAATGGCAAAGGTATTGGCGTGAGTTTTAACAGTAACTATACCAACGAAACGCCGCTTGATTTTACGGATTATCAGTACGAATACGGCCAAGGTGAAAACGGCGTTCGCCCAACGACTCCCAACCCAACCTCGGGTCAGTGGTCGTTTGGGGAAAAATTCCAACCAGGTATGACGCAGGTATTGTTTGACAACGTAACCGTTCCGTACGAGCCTGTTTATAACCGCATTCGTAAGTTTTTCCGCAACGGTTCAAACTTCACCAACACCGTCAGCCTGTCATCGGCCAGTGATAAAGGTGGTTTTAACCTTTCGTTTGCCAACATGGACAGCAAAGGAATTGTACCCAATAATAGTTTTAACCGCAAAACTATTAACCTTGGGTATTCTTACGATTTATCGAAAAAATTGAGTTTTTCAGGAAACATCAACTATTCGCACGAGTACAACAAAAACCCACCGAACATTGCGAACCAAGATAACTCTATTCCAACTGCCATCTACAACTTAGCCAACTCCATGCCTTTGGATTTGTTGGAAGCGAAGAAATTCAACGCAGCAGGAAATGAATACATTTATTCACGTTTCCAAAACCGTACCAACCCTTACTTTACCCTTTCTGAACAATTTCAGAACATTGTCCGCGACCGTATTTTTGGCAACATTTCGGTAAAATACAACCTGCTTCCATGGTTGTTTGTCCAAGGTCGTGTAGGACAAGATTATTGGTCACGCGATCAGGATTACAACAACTTCCCAACAGGCCAAGCTTCTATTGCTGCCGCACCAGCTGGTTTTGTGAATGGTACATATACCCAAGAGTCAAGACGGTTTAGAGAAATTAACACGGACATCTTGATTTCTGGTACCCAAAAGTTTGGTGATTTTGGGTTTGATTTCAACGTGGGTGGAAACAAGATGTACCGCCGTTCGGATTTAAACAGTGTACTTGTCCAAGACTTTGTTGTAAGAGGTTTATATACCGTGATGAACGGACGGGTAAAAGACCCTATTTATGGGCTTTCGGAGCGGGCAGTTAACTCGGTCTATGGTTCAGCTGAATTTTCGTATAAAAATGTTTTGTTTGTCAACGCTACTGCGCGTAACGACTGGTTTTCAACCCTTTCTCCCGCCAACCGCAGCATTTTATATCCTTCAGTTTCAGGAAGTTTTGTATTTTCACAAGCATTCAACAGTGTTCCTACTTGGCTCACCTTTGGAAAACTCCGCGCTGCTTATGCTGAAGTGGGAAGCGATACCGACGTATCCCCTTACTCAAACAACTTGTTTTACGGTATCAATGCCAACCTCTTCGGCGGGCAGCCTGTGGGCGGTTCTTCAGGAACAACGACCCTTCCCAACGCCAACCTCCGTCCTATGCGTACGGCAGAAACCGAACTTGGGTTAGAGCTCAAATTGTTTGACAGCCGCGTTTCGTTGGATGCGGCGATTTATAACAAAATCACCAATGATCAAATTGTGTCGGCACAAATTTCGGATGCCTCAGGCTTTATTACGACCCTTATCAACAGCGGAAAAAGCCAAAACCGTGGTTTTGAAATGTTATTGAATCTTGTTCCTGTCAAAACGCCTAATTTCCAATGGGATTTGACCCTGAATGGTTCGTATAACAAAACCAAAGTATTAAGCCTTTTGACCAACACGCCAGGCGAACGTATCACCGTAGGTACCCACGTGTTCAACGGCGAGCTTCGTCAAGTGGTTGGTCAAGAAATGGGTCAGATTTATGGCTTCGGGTTTAAGCGCGATGCCAGCGGACAAATGATGTTTGGTGGCAACGGTATCCCGCTTCGCACAGACGACCTTATTTCGTACGGCTCTGCTTTACCAAAATGGAATGGTGGTATCAACAACTCCTTCAATTACAAGGGCATTAACCTATCGTTCTTGGTTGATTTCAAACTTGGGAACACGATGCTTTCAGGTACCAACTTCAACGCAGTACGTCACGGATTGCACAAAATGACCCTTGTAGGCCGCGAAGGTGGTGTATTGGGAGTGGGTGTAAACGCCAAAGGGGAGACAAATACAGTAAAAGCACCTGTTCAAGATTATTGGTCAGTCGTACGCTCGCTGGCACTTATCGAACCAGTTATCTACGATGGTGGCTTCTGGAAAGTTCGCCAAATCACAGCTGGTTACGACTTTACCCGCTTTTTGCCGAGAAACTTCCCAGTTAAAAACCTAAAGCTTAGTGCAGTTGCCAACAACGTATTCCTGATTAAAAAGTGGGTTGACAACATTGATCCAGACTCATTTGGTTATTCGTCAGACAACCTCGTCGGAATGGAATCAACTGGTTTGCCAACAACGCGTAGTATTGGTTTTAACCTTAATGCGAAGTTTTAACCCCCAAACCCCCGAAGGGGGCTTATAACCAAGCTTTCGGGGACACTCAAAAAAGAAACAAACAATGAAACGTATATTAAAAAAATCGGCCCTTTTACTCCCACTTTGGGCAGCGACTGTTGTCGGCATGGTAAGTTGCGACCAAGGTTTTGATGAACTGAATATCAACAAAACCGCCGCCCTTTCGGTCAATCCAGTGTTTATTTTGAACAATGCGACCGTCAACTCAGCCTTTACGACGGGTTCAGTTATCTACGAAACGGGCATTGTCCAGCAAATGATTTCACCCAACTCAGGGGTATTAACGGGGGCTAACTTCAACCAAGATAGCCGCGACAATACTGTTCAAAATTGGCAGAAATACTACCGCAACGTGATTCGTAACTCCCAAGATGTTATCAATCAAACGCAAGCGGTGGCGTCTCGCAGTAATTTGTACAACATGGCTCGCATCATCCAAGCCAATGCGTACATGATTTTAACCGATTCATACGGTGATATTCCTTACACCGATGCGGAAAAGGGTTATACAAATCAAATATTTTTACCAAAATATGACACTCAGCAAGCTGTTTATGCAGGTATTATCAAGGAATTGACAGAAGCTACCGCTGCCCTAGATGCTACTAAGGCCATTGAAGCTGCTGATGTACTTTATGCGGGAAATATTGCTCTTTGGAAAAAGTATGGCAATTCGCTCCTACTTCGTGCAGGTATGCGTTTAAGTAAAGTGGACGCAGCCCAAGCCCAGCAAGTGGTTGCCAAGGCATTGCAAGGCGGGGTGATGGAATCAAACGCTGATAATGCGATTATTAAGCATGACGCTAACTACGTAAATGGGATTGGCAACATGTTGAATGCCACAGAAGCAGCCAACATTTACCTTGCGGCACCGTTTGTGGATTACCTCAAAAAAACCAACGACCCACGCCTCAAGTCCATTGCTGTACGCTATGTGGGGGCTAAATCTGGGCCAGAACAAGTAGCTTCGCGCGCTTCAACCGACCCCGCCGTCCAAATTGGAATGCCATTAGGATTTGACAACAACACCATTTCGGCCGAAGTAGCAAAAAACAAATTGGCTAGTTTCTACGATTTTACGCAAGTTGACCGTACTCGCATGGTCAAAATGACCGCGCCGACGTTTTTAGTAACAGCAGCTCAAACGCAGCTTTTGTTGGCCGAAGCAGCGCAAAGAAACTGGGTAACGGGTACCAGCGCCGAAACGTACTACAACCGTGGTGTTCGCCTGCACATGGAACAAATGGCACTGTTTGACGCAAACTCAGCAGTAGCAGCGGCAGATATTGACACTTATTTGAAAGCAAATCCGTATGTGGCAGCCACTGCTTTAGAACAAATCAATACCCAATATTGGGTGGCTTCGTTCTTAAACGGCCCAGAAGCATTTGCCAACTTCCGTCGGAGCGGTTTTCCTAAACTTACGCCTAACCCTTTTCCTGGAAAGGGAATTAAAGGGGATTTTATCAAACGACTGACCTATCCTAACTCGGAAATTTCAGCCAACACAGTTCACGTGAGAGAGGCAATTACTCGCCAAGGAGCTGACGATTTAGACACAAAAGTTTGGTGGGATAAATAATTTTAAATACTGATGAGTGGGGATTGAGTAACTATAGTCCTATTTTTGCCTTTTCCCACTCATCTATCCATTTATAAAACGTCATCTTTAATGCAAATTGGATTTGTTGGTCTTGGCAAAATGGGGTACAACTTGGCCCTAAACCTGCATCGTCACGGTTATGAAGTAGTTGCGTACGATGTAGCAACCGAAAACGTCAAAAATATTCTTCTTGAAGGCATTTCTCCTGCTTTCAGTTTGGAAGAACTTTGTCAGCAGCTCAATGGCAGAAAGGTAATATGGCTGATGGTTCCTGCGGGAAAGCCTGTTGATGACTGCATCGAGACATTGATACCGTTTTTATCAGCCAGTGATATCATTATTGACGGCGGCAATTCCAACTTCAACGACTCAGTTCGTCGATATAAATACCTTAAAGCCAAAGGGATTGATTATTTGGACTGCGGTACAAGCGGCGGTGTGGACGGTGCTTTGAACGGTGCTTGTACCATGATTGGCGGTGAAGATGAAGTTTTCAACTATTGCGCCTCTGTTTTTAACGATATTTCACTTCCCAACGGTTGGCTTCATGCAGGTGGCCCAGGAAGTGGCCACTTTGTCAAAATGGTTCACAATGGCATTGAGTACGGTATGATGCAAGCCATTGCGGAAGGTTTTGAAGTGATGGAGCAATCAAAGTATAACCTTGACTTAGAGCAAGTTGCGCGCGTTTTCAACCACGGCTCAGTTGTTCGCAGTTGGTTGATGGAACTTACCGAAAAAGCTTTTTCTAAAGACCCGAAATTGGACGCCATCAAAGGGGTCATGCACTCTTCGGGCGAAGGGAAATGGACGCTGGAAACGGCCCTCGACATGGGTATTCCGACGCCAGTAATTGCACTTTCATTGTTGATGCGTTATCGCTCACAACAAGACGACACCTTTACGGGCAAGGTCGTAGCGGCCCTTCGCAACGAATTCGGCGGCCACGCCGTGGAAAAAGCCCATTAACGAATGTCGAGTGTAGAGTGCAGAATGTCGAATAAAAAGTAACAATTCGACACTCTGCATTCTGCACTCGACACTTTGTCATTCCCAATTATTCTATTTCCTGCACTTTATAGACCTGAATTTCGGTCACATAGACGGTTTTATCTTCTTTGTTTTTGTACGAACGGTAATTCAGTTTTCCTTCTACTGACACTTTTTTCCCTTTCGTAATCAAGCGTTCGCATACCTCCGCCACTTTACCAAACGCCACGAGGTTGTGCCACGTTTTGCTTTCCACTTCTTCGTTTTTACGATTCTTGTACGTTTCCTTCGTCACCATCGTAAAAGACGCCAACTTTCCGTTTTCAAATGTACGTACGTTCAAATCTTTACCTACGTTGCCTGTTAATGTTACCTTGTTCATGTTCCTAAAAGTTTGTATTTGAGTGATTTGATTTTGTTTTGTCAACTGTCTCTCAATCGACGATACAAAGGTGCAGCCTCACTGCCACTCGATTCGGTTCGTACGCGTTTCTAGTTGGATAAAAACGTTTGTAACCGTTTACAAACGGATAAGTATGTGTATATTGCAGAAGAAACAATGACAAAAACAATGAAAGCCTGCTTAGAATGTGGAGAAAAAATAATGGGGCGTTCCGACAAGAAGTTTTGTTCGGATGCGTGCCGAAATGCCTATAACAACAAACTCAATTCGGACTCCAACAATTTTGTTCGGAACATCAATAACGCACTTCGTAAAAATCGCCGAATCTTGGAGGAAGCCTGCAAAGAAGATGACAAGGGAAAAATCTCTAAAAGTGCGCTACTGAGAGAAGGTTTTGACTTTACGTATTTTACCAATACCCGCACCACCCAAAAAGGCGCTACGTACGTTTTTGTGTATGAATATGGCTATTTACCCCTCGAAAATGAGCAATATTTAGTGGTAAAAGACCGAAAAGTACCTTCCTAAATTACTGCTTTCCAAAGGCGTTTTGGAGTACCGTTTCGGCAGGTTTAAATTGGGGAGAAAACGTATCACGGTGAAACTGCCGCTTGGGTTGTTGTAAAAACCACTTCCAAGCAAAAGCTCCCGCGAGCCATTTTCTGGGCCACACTTCATTAAAAAAGGCTTGGTAAGCATCGGCTTGCAATGCCAAGTTTTCGGGTTTTTCGTCGTGCGATTCCCAGGGTTTCTCGGTGGCGAAATCAACACTTCGGTAGCCTATTTCGGTAAATAAAATAGGTTTCTGGTGCTTTCCCGCAAAGTTTTCTAGTTCATTCAAATGTGACTTCCAGCCTTTTTGCAAAGTTGCGATGCTCGGGTGTTTTTCAGCAGATAAAGGAAAATAAGCGTCTATTCCGATAAAATCCAGCTCATTCCAAAACGGGTTTTTGGGGTAATGGTTCCAATTGTCGGCGTACGTGAGTTGGCCACGGTACATGGTGCGAACCTCCTTGATTAGATTTTTCCAGAAAGCAGGCCGTTTTTGGGTAAAATTATCCATTTCGGTACCGATGCAGAAGAGTTCCACTTTTAAAGAATCCGCAATTCGCGCGTTGGTCAAAATGTAATTACCAAAGTCTTTTTCAAAGATTTGCCAATCAGCCTCTGTTTTTAAATCAAAATCGCCCGTGTACATACCCCTACCCACCCAAGCGTGGGGTTTGAGCATTACTTTTAGGCGATTTTTGTGGGCCAGCTCAATCGTTTTTACAATTCCTTCGACGGATTCTCCCCACCACATTTTGTTGGAATTAAAGTAAAAATGTGGCTCATTCTCGCGACAGAAACCGTAGGGAACCACCGCCACCCATTCTGCTTTTAGTGTACTTAGTGGCACAAAAGCCGCCGAATCAATTGGTTCTGGCGGCGCAACCAGATTAACACCTTTCATTTTAGCACCTGCATACACAGGAGGCGAGGGCCGCGTACATCCATATTGCATCCAAACTGTTGCCCAAATCAATATTTGTAAGACATTCGTATTCAGACGAGTAGCGATAATCCAAGCCATTTGTGTTGATTTTCCTTAAAAGTAAAAACTTCTACCTTTCTACAGATAGAAGTTTTAGAAAATCTTTTATTTGCAGGTTAAACGCATTTTAAAAACACAGCCTCGGAGAGGCGAAACATTTGTAGAAAATGTAAATAAACCCCTCCACAAAGCTCCATCGGGGCGGCCAATACTCGGTGAAAGAGGTCACCCCCATGGGGCTTTCTGAAGAACCTAATTATTACTTTCTACTAAGATAGGGCTCCTCTGGAGCAATAAATAGTTACTTTCTATTTTGATGCGTTCAACCTGAATTATTTGGATTGTTTTTCAAAAATCAAAAAATTTCCTTTTCCTCCGATGGGTGCCACCGATTTCTGCGTACTCAAAACCCCCAACTCAAGTTGTTGTTTTCCATTGATGGTACTCAACTGATAATCAACGGCTTGACCTAACAACAAAAAATAGCGCGATTCGCATTGCATCAATTCTGGCGAACCGCCCATTTTTGTACTTCCAATTGGAGACATTTTAAGTTTGCCCGTTTTGGTCGTTTCGTCGTACGATTCTAACGCGTAACTACCAGAATATTGGTTCACCGACGAGCGACCATTCAACAACAAAACCGCACCCGTTTCGTCTCTGGTAGTGGTCAATTCCAGCGTGATTGGTTCAAACTTTCCTTCATTGGGGATGCCGCACGGCAAATCAATCATATCACCTAGTAGGATACTTTTCAATACCCAAGTCCCCGCAAGTTCATTGTTTTCTAACTTTTGGGCTTGTTGATCTACGTTTTGGCTTTCGCAAGCTCCCAGCACTGCGACCAAACAGCCAACCATTAATGCAATCATTGTCTTTTTCATAGCCATATTTTTTTAGTATGACTTTTTTCTACCATAAAAGGTTGGAACAAGGTATAAAAAAAAAGCCACTGTACAGTGGCTTTTTTTGAAATGTATGTACGTCTTTTAACCGAGGTACGTCTTCAACGCTTTGCTGCGTGAAGTATGGCGTAGGCGACGAATTGCTTTTTCTTTGATTTGGCGAACACGTTCGCGGGTCAAATTAAATTTCTCACCGATTTCTTCCAACGTCATAGGATGTTCTCCGTTCAATCCGAAGTAAAGCGCAATCACATCAGACTCACGTTGGGTGAGCGTAGATAGCGCGCGAGCAACTTCTTTACGGAGAGAATCATTGATAAGCCCTTGGTCAGGCTTCTCTTCCATGTCGTTTTCAAGAACGTCGAGGAGGCTATTTTCTTCCCCTTGCACAAACGGCGCATCCATCGAAACGTGGCGGCCAGAAATTTTGAGTGTGTCCACAACCTCATTAGCTGAAATATCCAATACTTCGGCCAATTCTTCGGGTGATGGTTCACGCTCAAATTTTTGTTCAAGATCTGAGAATGTCTTCGATATTTTATTTAATGACCCAACACGGTTGAGTGGAAGGCGAACGATACGAGATTGTTCGGCCAACGCTTGCAAAATGGACTGACGAATCCACCATACAGCATACGAGATGAATTTAAAACCACGGGTTTCGTCAAAGCGTTGAGCGGCTTTAATCAAACCTAGGTTTCCTTCATTGATAAGGTCACCAAGCGAAAGACCTTGATTTTGGTATTGTTTTGCGACAGATACCACAAATCGAAGGTTAGCTTTGGTAAGTCGTTCCAAAGCTTGTTGGTCTCCCTCTCGAATTCGCTGCGCCAAAGTCACCTCCTCATCAGGAGTTAGCAAATCCACCTTACCAATCTCTTGTAAATACTTATCAAGCGACTGGCTTTCGCGGTTGGTTATCTGCTTACTAATTTTAAGCTGTCTCATCTATCTTTACTTTGGTGCTTTGTACTATTACAAGAGTGTAACGTAAAAAGCGAATCAAAAGTTGATTTTTTACTTTCTAATTTAAGTTAAAAAAACAAAAATCTACTTATCGCGACGACGGTTGTCATCACGACGACGATCTCCGCCTCTATCGTTGCGATCACCACGGTCTTCGCGGGGTGGTCTTTCAACGAATCCTTCGGGTTTTGGTAGTAAAACCTTGCGTGATAAGCGGAATTTACCCGTTTTCTTATCGTGCTCCACAAGTTTCACTTGTACCTCATCTCCTACCTGAAGAACGCCATCCATGGTTTCTAGGCGCTCCCACGTAATCTCGGAAATGTGCAATAATCCATCCTTACCTGGCATAAATTCAACAAAGGCCCCGAAAGGTTGAAGCGTCTTCACTGTTCCTGTATAAACTTCCCCTACTTCTGGAATTGCTACAATGCCTTTGATGCGTTTTACGGCAATGTCCATGCTATCGGCATTGTTCGCAAAAATGCTTACGTAACCCATGCTGTCACGCTCTTCGATGGTAACGGTTGCACCAGAGACACGTTGAATTTCTTGAACCACTTTACCACCTGGCCCAATGACGCCACCGATTTGGTCTTGTGCAATTTGGATAACAACCGCGCGAGGTGTTTGTGGTTTGAGTTCTGGACGAACTTCAGTAATCGCTTTCTTCATTTCGCCCAAGATGTGCAAACGTCCACGACGAGCTTGGTCAAGTGCTTCTACCAATACTTCGTACGAAAGTCCGTTTACTTTCAAGTCCATCTGACAGGCAGTAATCCCCTTTTCAGTACCCGTCACTTTGAAGTCCATGTCACCAAGGTGATCTTCATCGCCCAAAATGTCCGAAAGTACGGCGTATTTTCCTTGTTCGTCAGTAATCAAGCCCATGGCAATACCTGCAACTGGCGCTTTGATTTTTATCCCAGCGTCCATCAAGGCAAGCGTACCTGCGCACACAGTAGCCATTGACGACGAGCCGTTTGATTCTAAGATATCCGAAACGATACGAATCGTATATGGATTTTCTTCATCTGGAGGCAATACTTTTTTCAACGAACGGTGCGCCAAGTTTCCGTGGCCAACCTCGCGGCGACCAGGGCCACGGTTTGGTTTTACCTCACCCGTTGAGAAGCCTGGGAAGTTATAGTGCAACAAGAAACGGCCATATCCATAAAACATCGCCGTATCAATGATCTGTTCATCAAGTTTTGTACCCAATGTCACCGTAGTCAACGATTGTGTTTCACCACGTGTAAACAAGGCTGAACCATGCGGCGTAGGCAAGAAATCAACTTCGCTCATAATTGGGCGGATTTGATCCAAGGCACGGCCGTCGAGACGAGTACGCTCGTCCAACACCAAACGGCGCGACGCTTCCCACTCCAAATCGTGGTAATACCGTTTGATAAGGCCTACTTTTTCGTCGTACGTTTCTGGATTCTCTTCTTTGAAGTTGGCCAAAAACTCAGTAATAACGGCTTTGAAACCATCTTTACGCACCTGCTTATTGGCGCTGCCTTGGCGGGCTACCGCATAAATTTTATCGTAGCAAGCCTCGCGTACTTTGGCACGGAGCTCTTCGTCGTGTACTACGTACTCAAAAGAGCGTTTTTCTGTTTTCCCTGCCTCTGCTTCAAATTCTTTTTGAACTGCGCATTGGATTTTAATCACTGCGTGAGCCGCTTTCAAGGCTTCCACTACTTCCTCTTCTGAGGCTTCGTTCATTTCACCTTCCACCATACAGATGTCTTTCTCCGAAGCCGCTACGATTAGGTCTAAAGTAGCATTTTTCAGTTGTGACGTAGGCGGGTTAATGATGTATTCACCATTGATTTTGGCTACACGTACCTCAGAAATTGGTCCATTAAAAGGTACGTCTGTAATCATCAATGCTGAAGAAGCAGCCAACGCAGCAAGGGCATCAGGCAATACCTCTGAATCTGCTGAAATTAAGAAAACGTTGACTTGCGTATCTGCATAAAAGTCATCTGGAAACATAGGACGCAAAGCGCGATCCACCAAACGACTCACTAAAACTTCGTGATCTGACAAACGGCCTTCGCGCTTCTGGAAACTTCCAGGAATACGACCAGCCGAAGCAAATTTTTCTTGGTAATCAACCGATAGTGGTAAAAAGTCTGTACCAGGTCTTACCTCGGGATTAGAAACAACTGTAGCTAGGAGCATGGCATTCCCCATACGAACCACGACTGAACCGTGGGCCTGACGAGCAAGCTTCCCTGTCTCAATTGTAATGATACGACCATCGGGCAGGTTGATAGTCTTTGTGATGATGTTAAACATGAAAGAAGAATTAAAAAACCGCTTGAAAACCTATCCTTCAGCGAACATGATAGGTTATTATTTATAAAACCGCAAAAAGTTATTATTTACTTACTTAGGTGAAGATAAATAACAAACAGGGAAGCCAGTTGCCTGACATTCCCTGTTTGAAGTATCGCATTACTTTCTGATATTCAGTTCAGCGATGATAGCACGATAACGGCTGATGTCATTCTTGAGAAGATAGTTCAACAAGCGTCTGCGCTTACCTACCAACTTTAAAAGGCCAAGGCGAGTAGCATTGTCATGCTTGTGCTGCTTCAAGTGCTCCGTTAAATAATTGATACGGTGAGTGAAAAGTGCGATTTGTGATTCTGATGAACCAGTGTCGCTTTCAGACTTGCCAAATTTTTTGAACAAGTCTTTTTTTACTTCCGATGTTAAATACATGATTGTAACCTCAGATTGTTTAAACGTGAAAAATATAAAAAACAAAAACGCCTGCAAAGATAGACGATTTTGTTTTAAAAATCAACCATTTTTCTTACTTGATGTTGATTGCTGCGACTCAAGCACTTCCCGAACGCGTGGTAGGAGCGCGCTTGAAGGATAATCTTTCACAAAACTGTTAAGAGCCTTCAAATACGCCTCTTTTCCTTGTAATTTTCCTAGTAAATAAATCCGAAGCAACGCGTACTTGTCCTCAATTTTACTACCCGAATAGGTGACCATTGCCATTTCGAGCTGGGCATAGGCTTCTGAGAAATTATTAGACTGATACAGGGTTAAGATTTTTTCGTAGTCCTTCATTGCTTCCAACTCAATATTTCCTGAAGCTGCGACAGCGCCGCCATTTTTGGTCAGCAGGCGAGTAAAGGAAGAATTTGGAAATTCTGCTAGCAACTTATCTTTCCATGATTGGCTATTTTTGGCCGATGTGAGGAAAAGCAGGTAATAAATTTCGGGTTTATAATTTGTGTTTGGAAAACGGGACAAAGTAGTCTCAAACGTTTTAACTGCATTGTCTGGTTCTTCTAGGTTAAACTTATAAATCTTCCCTAATTTATAATGCGCATCTTCTAATCGCTGATTTGAGGCATCTAACTCCTGCTTTTTCAAGGGAATATTACGGTAGAGCGCATCTTTTTTAGCTTTCCATTCGGGCGAGTCTTTGGTCAATTTCACCAAATCATCTCCCGCAATCTGAATAGTAGCTCCTTGGCCAGGGGTTGTTGGTACTGCCGTAATGTTGTTATCGGCAGGAGTCATTAGGGTAGCTATTTTGGCACTTCTTCGCCAATCATCTTCCAACGTTCGATTTCCCCAACGCTGCCTAAACTCCACTTTACCCGTATTGACCAAGGTCAAATCATACAACGGAAAACGTTCGGCAGGATTTCCATCAAAATTGGACGCATTGGCACTCAAACTCTGCGCTTGCGAAACCAGCATTTCGGCCTCTTTCACTTTTCGTTTGTATTCCGCAATCTCGTCCTCAATTACCTTATCTAAGTATTTATCCAACGTTGCTGGGTTCATTTGCGAGAGCCGTTGTAGGCTATCTTCCGTCCGAATCGTGGTAATTTGCTTTACAAATTCGTCCAAAACTTCCTTACGTTCGGCTACTTTTTGGCGCTGCGGCGACGCAACTGGCAACAAGACAAGCGCACTATCAAAATACGCTTTCGCTAACTCATAGTTTTGAAGCTTATCGTAATACACTTTTGCCATTTCCAAATAGGTAAAAGGAACTTGCGTGGTATTGGTAGTGGTTTCACGAACCGACTTTCCAAAGAATTCAAGTCCTTTTTTATAATTTTTTTTGCGGGTCTCAATCACCCCCATCGAGTAATACAGGCGGTCAATCAAGTCGTTGTTTTTGCGGTCGTTCAGGAGTTTTTTAAAGCCATCTTCGGTAGAAATCGAGGAGTTGGTCAGGGCTTCATTCTGGAGAGAGTTCATTTTGGCAAAAAACTCCAAATCGTACGAAGGTCTGTTTTTGGAAACAGCTTTGTAATGAATATTGGCAGCCAAAGGCTTCTCAATAAGGTCGTACATTTGGGCCGCTGCATAATGAATACGGGCCGTTTCTTCGTTTTTAGAAAGCAACGGAAACGTTTCCTCCAAAATCCCAAGTGCCAACGGAATCTCCTGCTTTTGTTGGTGCAAATAAGCTTTTACTAAATAAAAATCACGGGTATTATTTTCGTTCAAAGGCAAACTTCTGAGGTGTTCGGCTACGCTTAGAGCGCTGTTGTAGTCTTTGGTTTCGACGTACGCACGCATGAGCCAAATTAAGCCTTCATGTTTATCATCATCATCTTTCCCTTTGGCATTGACATAACGCAAGGTCTCAATCCCATCGGTAAATTGTCCTTTGTATAACCGCGCGCGGCCAATCAAAACAAGGGCATTGTCCACCCAACGGCTATTTTGGTGACGGTCGGGAATCAACGACCCCTTTTTAATGACATCTTGCAAAAGAGCATCCACACTTTTTGCCTCCATCGAGTCCAACGGGTACAAAATAGGAAGGAGCTGGTTATAATTTTCTTTTCTATTTTTTTTCAGGGCAATGTCCGCCTCTTTCATCTTATCACGGGCGATGACATAGGCATTGTATTTGGCCGTAAGGTTGTGATACCCCACGCTCAAACCGCTTGTGCTGTACTGAGAACAGCCAAAAAATAGTGCAGAAACCCCAAAAATAACAAGGGGAAGGTAATACTGAGAAGGAAAGAGGCGATTTCTAATTTTCATCAAATAACTCACTTTCAAGAGCTTGCTCTTAAACTGTTAGATTTTCAACCGTAAATGTAACGTTTTCTACGGACTAAAAGTATGCAATCGTGATGCCAATATGGTTTTAAATAACATAAATTAGTCAAACAATGTACTCATCATTTATGTATTCACAAATAACATATTTTATCTTTACAGGAAACAATATATACATAAAATATCTTATTTAGGTTTATTTATAAGACTTTTATTATTTATTTTTCGAACCAAAGGCCATTAATTCTCTAGCAATTTTAAACAATATGTAATTTTGTTACGTTAAAGAACAAGTCAATATAATTTCTTTTCCAATGGAGCAAAATCCAATAAATCCTGATAAAGTAGCCGAAAACCCTGGGCTCATGGCCTATGCTCACTCTGTTGGTGGAGCAGTCATTAAGCCCGTTGACATGGGCAAAGCAAAAGGGAAAGCCGTGTTGGCCATGCGTCAACAAACCGAGCGCCAGCTTAACCAAATTTATCAACAAATGGCGACATTGGCACAACAAGCCAAAGAACTTCGTCAACGTGTTGATGTATCAGAAAGAATCTACGGTGCCCAAATGAATTTTGAACCCGTCTTGAACGAAACGTACTATGTGTATGAAAAGGAAGATGGAAAAGATGTTTTGTCGATGGTTGCACCACATGAATGGGGACGCGCCTACAAATTTAGCCGTTTTATTGCCAAAGTAACCATGCTCGCCGACCATACATGGCACGTAGAATACAACGAAAGCCAAGATTAAGCCTTCATCTAACGTTACTTAGACTATGAAAATCCCTTCGCTTCTCAATACGGCGAAGGGATTTTTCGTTATTCAACTTTGAAAATTGCAACGCTTCCCACTCAATTTGTCGTAAAAAGAGGTAGAGCTATCAAAAAATTGACAATTCGTTAAAACTTTTTTATTTTTAACGAGTCCTTGTAAGAAAACCAGACCGTGAACAACCATACCCACCAGTGATCAAACATCTATTCATCAACAAAGCTATTCCCTTACTCATCTCCATTTTGTTATGTTGGAATGAAGCTTTTGGTCAAACCACCTACACCATTTCGGGCAGAATCACCGACGCCCAAACGGGCGAAGCAGTGCCTTTTGCTGCGGTTGCTATCAAAGGAAAAACCGTAGGAGTGACGACCAATTTTGAGGGTTTTTATACCCTCAAAACAACCCAAATTGGTGATTCATTGGTAGTTTCGTCGATGTCGTATCGAAAACGGATGAAAGCTATTGTACCCAATCAACTCACGCAAACCATTGATTTCCAACTTGAAGGCTCGGAATTTAAACTGCAAGAAGTAAAAGTTTACGCAGGCGAAAACCCTGCCTATAATATTCTAAGGAGAGTCGTAAAGCAAAAACCATTGCACAACCCCAATCGACTCCAAGCGTACGAATACGAAAGTTACAGTAAAATAGAAGTGGATGTTGACAATCTCTCAGAACGTTTTAAGAAACGGAGAGCGATGAAGCAAATCACAGGCGCTGTTGAGCAATTTGATAAAATCGCGGGCGAAGATGGGCGCCCTGTTATTCCTATCTATTTGTCAGAATCCATTTCCAACTATTATTTCCGCGAAGACCCTCGAAAAAAGAAAGAACATATTCTCAAAACCAAGATATCTGGCATTGCTGTCACAGACGGCAGCTTGATTTCACAGATGATTGGTTCGTCTTTTCAACAGTATAATTTTTACCAAAATTGGCTTAGTGTTCTTGATAAAGATTTTCATTCTCCCATTGCCGACGGTTGGAAAAACACCTACGACTATTATCTGATAGATACCACCTTTGTAGCAGGATACTGGTGTTATCACATTGATTATGAACCCAAACGACCACAAGATTTGGCCTTTAGTGGCTCTTTTTGGGTTGATACCCTCAGTCACGCCTTGGTACAAATAGATGCGTCGGTGGGAAAAAGCGCGAACATTAATTTTGTAGAAAAAATAAAACTACAACAAGAATACGAGCAAATTGGTGATAGTACGTGGATGCCCGTGAAATCGCGGGTACTTATTGATGTAGCCGAATTAACCGACTCCACCGCAGGCATGTTGGTTAAATTTTATACTTCAAATCGGAACATTATTCCCAATAAACCACACCCTCCCAAGTTTTATGATTATCCCATAGAATTATCAGAAAGCTACAAAGAATACCCCGCTGATTATTGGGACAAAGCACGCCACGAACCCCTAACAGCTGGCGAACAAACAGCGTATAGGCTCATTGACTCCGTGAAGCAAGTGCCAATTATGCGTACGTACATCGAAGTATTTAACATGTTTGTTAATGGCTATAAACGTATTCCGAAGGTAAATATAGACGTTGGACCGTTTCTGTATCTATACTCAAACAATGTTGTTGAAGGACACCGTTTTCGCATTGGTGCTAAAACCAACCCCGATTTCAGTCGCAAATGGGTATTGAGCGGTTCGGCGGCCTATGGTACCCTCGACAAAGAGTGGAAATATAATTTTAGTGTTGATTATATTTTCAGTCGCAAACCTTGGACCATTGGGGGTATCAGCCATAGTTATGACCTCGAACGCGTAGGTTTGTCCTCCGAAGCGATTGGCAATAACGTTTTGTTTGGGGCGCTAACCAAGTGGGGAAATGTGCGGCGGGGGTATTTTGAGGGAATCACCTCTGCTTACCTCAAGCGAGAACTCATAAGAGGATTGACCCAAACGGTTGGACTACGGCACCGAACTTTTCAGCCCATTTACCCTTTTGCGTTCAAAACAGCCCCATCCCTTGGCGATCGGTCACCTATTCAGAGCAATTACGAAACGGCTGAATTATTTTTTGAAACACGTTGGGGAAAAGATGAAATTTTCATTTATAACGAAAATGAACGGTTAACTTTAGGTACACAAAAGTGGCCTTTGGTAGTTCTTCGTTATCAACTTGGCATGCGCAGGTTTCTCAACAGTGATTTTAGCTACCATCGCTTGTCGCTCAACGTTAAACAAAGCTTTAGGGTGGGTATTTGGGGACGTTCCAATTACAACATAACGATGGGATATATTCCATCCACCCTCCCCTATCCCTTACTCTATACCCCACTTGGAAACGAGTCAGTTTTCTACGTTGACAATGCCTTTAACCTGATGAATTACTTTGAATTTGTGAGCGACCGTTACCTTCAGTTACGGTACGAGCACAATTTTGAAGGGCTGCTCTTTAACCGCTTACCCGCCATCAAAAGGCTTAAATGGCGATTCTTAGCCAATGCAAAAGTTTTGTATGGAAGTATTCACCCTTCCAATATGAATCTGCTTGCCCCCACCAACGCACAGAGTCAAACAGTCCTTGGATTTAACAGCTTAGGAAACACACCTTACGTAGAGGTTGGATACGCAATTGACAATATTTTTAAGGTACTCAGAGTTGACGCGGTTCATCGCCTCACCTATCGCCAAAACCCTAATGTCACGCCATTTGCGGTCAAGTTTTCGTTTTGGTTTAATATTTAGGGTTGTGTTTTAAAAGTTTTACGGATGAGGCTGTTTAAAGTTCCTGTTTTCGATTTATTTTTCATGAGAAATCGTGAAGTACTACAAAGAACACGGAGCTGCGAGGTTTCTCAAAACCTCAGAAAACAAACTCAACACCCAATATTTCACGACGGGGTGGTTTTGAGAAACCTCCCGCACAGTTAAAGTAAAAAAGGCGTAAATTGCGCCTTTTTGTATTTTATCCATTTCCAATACACTCAATTTACACCCACAATGTCCAAGATTTACTTCGCGACGTTATCCGTCTTTCTACTTTTTCTTTTCAACATCACCTCTTTTTGGAACACAAACTCCAACAGCTTAACAAACGTTACCGTCACCAAGGCCGATTCGCTTCCCAATGCCAGTAGTTGGCCTGCCGAACTGGCCATTAGTCACTTTGCAGGAGCCGACCTCACCCCTAGCCCTGCTTGTTTGGCAGTGGCACCCACGGGCGAAGTCTATGTTGGTGTCGATATGATTGGTTCATTAGGGAAAAAACCAGGCAACGGCCGCATCGTTCGATTGGTTGACTCCAACAACGACGGCAAAGTGGATTCCCACACCGTATATGCTACTGTTGACAACCCTCGTGGTATTATTTCGATGGGCGATAAAGTTTATGTTTTACATACCGTTTTTTCCAAAGAAACAGGTATCGCCTCGGGCATGGACTTGGTGGTTTTTGAAGATAAAAACCACGATGGCGTGGCTGATGGCCCTTCTAGCCCGTTGATTCAACACATTAGCTCTCCTAAATTTTTACAAAGTCGCGGAACCGACCACGCCACCAACGGTATTCGGATGGGGATTGATGGTTGGATATACATTGCCGTGGGCGATTTTGGTTTCCACAACGCCACCGACCGAAGTGGCAAAAAAATGACCATGCTTGGTGGTGGCGTTGTGCGCGTTCGCCCAGATGGCACCGAAATGGAAGTTTATACTCACGGACTTCGTAACATTTACGACGTGGCGATTGACCCTTACATGAATATTTTTGCCCGTGGAAATACCAACGATGGCGGCGGATGGAACGTTCGGTTCAGCAACCAAATCCAGTCTGGCGAATATGGTTATCCTGTGTTATTCAAACACTTTACCGACGAAATCATCCCTGCACTTATCGATGTTGGCGGAGGCTCTGGAACGGGTGCTTTGTTTATGGACGACGACACTTGGCCTGCTCAATACAACCAAGTACCTATGATGGCCGACTGGGGTCGCAGCCAATTGTACATTCACCGCGTGACAGCCGATGGCCCAAGTTTTACCCAAAAAGAAGAAAGTTTCGTAAAATTAGCCCAAATCACCGACGTGGACGTGGACGCTTCGGGTCGTGCTTACCTTTCAGCTTGGGACGGGGCAGGTTATTCAGGAAATCCAAAAAAAGGATTTGTCGTAAGAGCTACTCCGAAACAATGGACGTATAAATCGTTCAAAAACCCTCAGGAACTTTCTATTTCAAAATTGGTTGACCTCCTAAAATCAGGAAGCGGCGTGGCTCGTCTAGCTGCCCAGCAAGAGCTTCTCACCCGCCCCTCCGACAAAACTGTAAAACCTGTTTGGGCGTTGGTAACCAATGCTAAACTTCCTTTGGTCGTACGAATCGCAGCAATGTACACGTATGCTCAAGCCGCTGGTGTGAATGCCAATGACAATTTAGCCAAATTGACTTCAGATGCAGCCATGCGTGAGTATGCGCTTCGGGCTTTGGCCGACCGTAAAATTTACAATTCTAACGTTTCAAGTGGTACATTTATCCAAGCATTAAGTGATGGTTCTCCTCGCGTCCGTCTGGCAGCTACTGTCGGACTTGGTCGTCTTGGAAACGCTGATGCGGCACAAGCACTTCTTAAAACACCTGTACCAGCGAGTTTTGCCCCACCAGCAATGGGGACCGAAGGGCCACATGCAACCCCTAATTCGGCGATTATTCTACCTCACGTGGCAGTGCGTTCATTGGTTACTCTCAACGCCGTCGATGCTTGTGTGAAGGCCATTGGTACTGAAAACTCCACCCTTGCGCTTTGGGCACTTCGCTACATGCACGACCCGAAAGCAGTTTCGGGATTGATCAATGCCTACCAAAAATCAAACGACGCTGCCCTTAAAAAGCAAATCATTGTTACGCTTTCCCGTTTGTATAAAAAAGAAGCCGATTACGACGGTTCGTGGTGGTGGAGTACTCGCCCCGACACGCACGGCCCTTATTATAAAGGCATTACGTGGGAAGCTTCGACGAATATCAAAGATTTCTTGATTGAAGAATCGAAAAAATTAAACGACAAACCCTTCTTTGTGGATCTCAACAGCCGTCATCGCATGGAAATACCTGAGTTTGGGGTAGAAGAAGTCGCCGCAGTGAAGGAAGAGGTAAAGATTGATTTGGACAAAATCCGTAATAAAAAAGGACAAGTAGGTGAAGCTTCGATTGAAGATGTAATGCTTGCCATGGCCAAAATCCAAGGTGATGCAGCTTTAGGTAAAACGCTATTTACGCAGCAAGGTTGTATCGCTTGCCACAGTTTATCAAAAAGCGAACCCATGAAAGGGCCATTTATGGGACAAATTGGTTCGATTATGAACCGTGAGCAAATTGCAGAGTCAATCTTAAAGCCAAACGCCTCGATTTCACAGGGTTTTGCATCGGTGACTATTACAGCTAAACGCAACAAAATTTACTCAGGTTTTATCACCGAAGAATCGTCGGCCCGCGTTGTTTTGAGAGACATTGCTGGACAAGTTTATACCATTAAAACTGCCGACATCGTTAGTCGCAAAGAAATGGAAACATCAATGATGCCTTCGGGTTTGGTCAATGCCCTCTCTTACGAGGAATTTGCCTCATTGTTAACCTTTTTGTCGCAACAAAAGTAACCTACCTTTCAAACTATTTTTGATATGAAATACGCAGTAATTGTCTTTTTAAGCCTTTGTGTTACGTTTGTTTTTGGACAAAAAAAGGCCGACAAACAAGAATGGCAGCAACTTTTCAACGGTAAAAACCTTGATGGTTGGGATATTAAAATCCGTGGGAACGACCTCAACGACAACTTTGGCCAAACGTTTCGGGTTGAAGATGGGAAAATGGTCGTTCGCTATGACCAATACGATGATTTTAAACGCAAATACGGCCATATTTTCTACAAAGGCGACTTTTCTTACTACCGCATTGCGGTTGAGTATCGTTTTGTAGGTGAGCAAGCCCCCAAAGGCGAAGGCTGGGCGTGGCGCAATAGCGGCATCATGGTCCACGGCCAAACGGCCGCTTCGATGGGTAAAGACCAAGATTTTCCTGCGTCTATCGAAGTTCAATTACTTGGTGGTGACGGCAAAAAACGCACTACTTGTAACTTGTGTACTCCTGGAACAAACGTTGTGATGGACGGCAAATTAATCACCCAACACTGCATCAATTCTACGTCACAAACCTACAACGGCGACCAATGGGTGCGGGCTGAAGTGTTAGTTTTAGGCGACTCGCTCATTCAGCATTTTGCCAACGGTGAAAAAGTGTTGGAATACAACAAACCTCAGTGGGGAGGCGGCAACGTGAGCGGACATGACCCCAATCTGTTTGTTAACGGAAAACTTCTCGACCACGGCTCTATCTCGCTCCAAAGTGAAAGTCACCCCGTTGAATTTAGAAAAGTAGAATTATTGAACTTAAAAGGTTGCATGGACCCTAAAGCCCTTAATTTCAAGTCGTACTACGTCAAAGAAGACAATTCGACTTGCCAATATGGGAAGAAGAAAAAATAATGTTGTGGTGTGGGGCTCAAAGCACTGTGCAAAGGGTTGCTCACAACCCGACCAAGGTGAACTAATAAAAAGGGGGCTTCCGCCCCCTTTTTATTTATACTTTAATCAACTTCGGAAGCTACCCATTCTACAATGAATCGGGTTTTGAGAAACCCTTTGCACGAGTAAGAAAACCTCCACAGAGTATCGGTTATTTCCGAAGCAACATAGCTCCGTACGAATATCCACCTCCAAAAACAGTAATAACAATATGGTCTCCTGGTTGAAAACGGCTCCAATGTTCAGACAACCCAATGGCGCAACCCGCACAGCCCGTATTTCCAAGGTATTGAATGTTCGAGATTAGTTTTTCTTCGGGCAAGCCAAGCGTATTCATTACATTCATACTAATGCGCAAATTAGCTTGGTGTGGCAAAACATAAGACACATCTTCCACCGTTAGGCCACATTTTTCAAGTACCGTTAAACTAGCCTTGGGCATGTAGGTACAAGCATTAATAAACACATCTCGTCCAAAGGGCATAATCACTCCACGCTCGTTAGGGCGCAATACCACGGCTTCCGTGGCTTTCCCGCTGGTAGCAGCACCACCTGTCACCAAGGATCTCATTTCCATATCCCCATCACTTACACGCTCTTTTGTAAAGAGTAAAGCCGCTGCCCCGTCGCCCCACAAATGCCCTGATACGGTATCCGTTTCGTTGTAGTAACCAGTGTTATGCTCTGAGGTAATCACCAACGCTTTTGACGCTTTATTCATGGCAAAATAACCCTCCACTACTTCTACGGCATTCAATAATGAAGAACAAGCCGAGGAAATCGTCACCACAGGAATATCCGCTACTTCGATAAAATGTTGCACCGCATGACCAAGCGTAACAATGGTATCATAAGCAGTATATGTAGCACCTACGATTAAATCAACTTCTGATATATCAATTTGAATTTTATCCAATAATGACTTTACAGCTTCGACCCCCATGCTGTGGGAGTTTTCGGCCGAGGCTGCCTTGCGTCGGAGCTGAATGCCCGTACGCTGCACTATCCACTCATCAGACAGCCCATTGAGTTTAGTAAAATGTTCGTTATCAACTACTTGTTCTGGCAAGTAGTGAGCCACTTGGTGAAGAAACATACAAGGGTTGGTTTATACCTAACTATTTATGGCCGAAAGTTAAACATTTCGTAGAAAACGTGGTACAAAATATTAAAATCTTACAAGAAAGTCGTCAATAAATCCTAACAATTTTCTTTTGGAGATTCAATACTTACTTACTTTTAAACAAACTTAGGCCAATACATTCAACCCAAAAACCACAGAAAAGTTCGATAGCTACGTAATAATTCCGAAAAACTGGGGTTCAACGTCTTCCTATAACCAGCCATTCAACCCACCTTCAATCATTTTTTTTTCCCCCGAAAAATAAAATCTCTGCCCTAAATGACGCTCGGTTATGGAAAGTGCCGTATTTTTGCCAAATTCCAATGACTGTTGATTTATCGCAAATGCCTCAAACCAAATTATTACTCGTAGTACCCTGCTATAACGAAGAAGAAATTCTTACTAAAACACATCGTACGCTTCAGCAGTACCGTACTCGGTTGGTTCAAGAAGGTAAAATTGCCACTGAAAGTAAGATTTGTTACGTCAACGATGGAAGTCGTGACCGTACTTGGCAACTTATCGACGACATTTGCAACACGGATACCCATGCCATTGGGATTAAACTTTCGCGAAATTTTGGCCATCAAAGTGCTATTTTAGCTGGTCTAATGCACCATATTCAGGATTTCGATTGCTTTGTCACGATTGATGCTGACCTGCAAGACGACGTAGAGGCCATTGGTCAGATGCTCGACCAACACCATGACGGGGCTATGGTAGTTTATGGCGTGCGCGACGACCGAAGTTCAGATACATGGTTTAAGCGTACCACCGCCGAAGGGTTCTATAAAGTGATGCGTTGGATGGGCGTGCCTGTGGTATTCAACCACGCCGATTTTCGCCTCATGGATCGCCGTATTTTAGAAGAATTTTCCCATTTTAAGGAAGTTAATTTGTTTTTGAGGGGTATTATTCCACTCATCGGCTTCCGTTCCGAGAAGGTTTTTTACAAACGTTTTGAGCGAGAAGCAGGTGAAACCAAGTACCCGCTCAAAAAAATGCTCCTTTTTGCGTGGAATGGTGTCACCTCTTTCAGCACTTTCCCAATGCGATTGGTGCTCTATTTTGGCGTATTCAATTTCTTAATTGCCATGGGCATTGGGGTGTATATTGGCGTCTCGTACCTTTTTGGGAGTACGGTAGCGGGTTGGACATCGATTGTGCTTCCAATGACCTTTTTTAGCGGGGCTAATATGATTGCCCTCGGCTTAATTGGGGAATACGTTGGAAAAATTTACGAAGAAGTAAAAGGCAGACCTAGATACATCATTGAGAAAGTAACAACTGACGCGGCTCAGTAAAATCGTTCGATATCGTCATAAAACAGCTGCATTCAATGCTAAAAAAACTACAACAACCTCTTTTTCAAGACCTCTTCAATGTTGGGCTACTTGCGGTGGCAATCGTCCCTTTATTGGCGTTGTCTTTTTATAATCACCCCTCTCCTGTCGATGATTATTGCTACATAGATACGGTCTTTAAGTATGGTTATTTTGAAGCCATGAACTTTTATTACACAGGTTGGACGGGCAGATACTTTGGTATCCTTCTCAATCACTCTAATCCGTTGGTGGTCAAATGGGCGGGAGGTTTTAAGTTACTTTCTTTTTTGCTCGTTTTGGGACTTACGGGTAGTTTATACGCGCTATGCAAAGAGTTGTTCACGAAATGGAGCCGTTGGGCTATTTTGGGTGTTACGGGTGGGATTATGCTGCTCTTTATCCTCAAAATCATGAGCATTGTAGAGGCTTTTTACTGGATGGCGGCTTTTGTCACTTATACCGTTCCTAACATCCTTACTTTGTATTGGCTTACGGTGATGATACGTATGTACCAACAGCCCAACGGAATGCACCAAAAACTCACTGCCCTTTTTGCTGGATTCTTGGTGTTCGCAGTCATTGGTTGTAGCGAAACCAACCTTACGATTATGGTGCTGCTAGTGGCAGGTTGGTTTGGTTACCAGCTTGTTATTCGTCGTACGTGGGACAATTTGGCGTTTTTTATGGTCATCGTCGCCGTGTTTTCGTGCTACATTTTCTTTACCTCCCCTGGCAACGTCCTCCGCATGAATGGAAACCCTGAAGGTCGAAATTTTACCCTTTCGACGCTACAGTCACTCAAAAAATTGGCTCAACTTAGCATCGACTGGATTTTCAGAACTCCGCTTTTGGTATTTTCGATTCTTTGGATTGCCGTTTTACCTCGCCTTTTTGACAAATATACCACCGCTATTCCTTATTTCAGGGTGCCTATTTGGATTGTCATACTCACTTATTTGGGCATTTTGTTTGTGCAAATTTTTCCTTCTTACTACGGTATTGGAATTGAACCTGCCCCTCGCGTCATCAACTCAGTTTATTTTTACTTTTTGTTGGGCTGGTTTTACACGCTCTCCGTCGTCTTGTATTGGCTCTACAACAACCAAATTTTAGGCGCGCAACATTGGTATTTACCGCCTTCCATCAAAGCCGTTTTGGCACTACTTATTTTAGTAAGCACCCTCTTTAGCAGCAACTTACGAATGGTATATGGCGACTGGCTACGGGGACGGGCTGCTGCTTACGACCAAGAATTAAAAGCTCGCTACGCTTATATTGAAAGCACGCCAGGTGATACTGTTTATGTTTCCCCGCTGCAATCTAAACCCCAATCAATTTATTTGGACGACGCCAATCCCGATCCCAAACACTGGTGGAGCAAGTGCATGGGGGGATATTTCGGTAAAAAAGCAGTTGTACTTAAAGCCACTCCCTGATGCGTAAAGTTCTTTTTGGTCTTCTTGCTGCTTTACCAGTTGGATTATTTGTGGTTACACTGGCCCAGTTTTCCGTCAATGTGCCTTGGTTCGACGACTTCGACCCATTTCCTGACTTTTTGCGTAAATGGGTAAATAGCAACGACCTATCGACTCAACTACAGCTCATTTTTCAACCCAACAATGAGCACCGAATGATTTTTGGTAAGCTGGGAGCTTTGGTTTATTATTGGCTTTTCGGTGAACTAAACTTTACCTTTCTGCACTGGCTAGGGTTTGGTTTCACGCTAGGAACATTGGCTATTTTTATTGCGGTTTTTCGGCAACAAAAAATTGAGTGGGAATACCTTATTCCGTTACTTTTCTTTTTGTTTCAGTTGCAATACCACATGACTAGCCTGTGGGCTATCACAGCGCTCCAACATTTACCCGTCATTTTCTTTGTGAGTCTCACCTGTTATCTTTTGAGTAAACAACAGTTTGGATGGGCAGTATTGACGGGGTTTTGTGCCAATTTTGCCATGAGCAACGGCATTTTTGTGTGGCCAGCGGGTATGGTTATTTTGTTTGTTCAGGGCCGCTATAAACTGCTCCTAACGTGGTTAGTAGCGGGCGTGGCTGCTGTTTTTTTGTATTTTAGAGGAATGCAAACCTTGAACAACGAGTCAAGTTTCGGCTATTTTCTACAGCACCCTCACCAGACATTTTTTGGCTTTTTTACGTTTATCGGGGGTTTATTCGATTTCTTCCCCGACCGCAGTACACTCCAACGGTCTATCTTGCCAACGATAGGCGGGATGGGCATGATAGCAGCACTCGTAGTTGCCTTAGTAAAAGTGTGGAAATTGTTCCGAGAACGTACTTTAGCCCATCAAGAGGCGTTGCTGTTTTTGTTGGGTGTCAGTACCTATTTGTTGGCCAATGCCAGTATTATTGCTTTTCTGCGGCCTCGATTTGGGTATTTTGTCATGATTGTCAGCAATTACAAAATCTATCCTGCGTTGTTTTTAATGGTTATTTACGGATTTTACCTCGTGTTGAACCGTCAACAAACCAAGAAAACCCACTTTAAGGTGGCTTTAGCGGTAGGAATTGGCATTTGGGGGTTGAGTTTGCTGCATTACTGGCCTACCATCAACGAACGCCGTAAAACGCTACTAGCTGGGGCATTTAACCAAGAACACAACGGTTTTGGCTTAGGATTCACGCCTAATACACCTGCTGCTCAGTACATTGATTCATTGATGAAATTCAGCATTCAACAGGGAATTTACCACTACCCTACTACCCTTGCCCCCGTTATCCAATCACTCCAAACACCGACGAGTTTGCCGATTAAACCACAGCTTGAATATCAAGCAGATGGCTTGTTGATTCGAGAAGAAACCTACTCCTTTACTACCGAAATGAATGGAGCGTTGTACGTTTCGTTGCAATCTAACCGTCGGCAGTATTTATTTAAACTTGAACCTACACTTTATACAGGCCATAATTGGCTCAAACGCTACGCAACAGGCACTACACTGCTCATTCCTTATGCGACTGTTGAACCTGGAACGTACCAAATGCAGTTTGTCCTTGTCAGAAACGGCAAGCCACAATCAACTCACAATCAACCCCTTGAATGGAAAAAAAAGGCATGAATACACCCCAAATATCCATCGTAGCTCCGCTCTACAACGAGTCGGAATCATTTCCTCACTTGGTAGAGCGCCTCACCAAACTCATGGACAGCCTCACGCTTCGGATTGAGGTGGTGTTGGTCGATGATGGCAGTCGCGACAATACGGCCCTTCAAATGCGCCAACTAGCGTTGACCGACGGTCGTTTTCATTGTGTATTTTTATCTCGCAACCACGGCCACCAGCTTGCCCTTACAGCGGGTTTGGCAGCAGCAAGGGGGACAGAAGCGCTATTTATTATTGATGGTGACTTGCAAGACCCGCCTGAGCTTTTACCCGATTTTTACCAAAAAATGCAAGAAGGGTACGATGTGGTCTATGCTGTTCGTCGTAAGCGTAAAGAAAATATCATTAAGCGAACAGGTTATTTTCTGTTTTACCGTTTGTTGAAATCAATCTCGTACGTGGATATTCCCCTCGATAGTGGCGATTTTGCCATGATAAGTCGGCGCGTAGCAGATGTGTTAAACCAAATGCCAGAAGAAAGTCGTTTCTTACGCGGAATGCGGTCTTGGATTGGTTTTAAACAAACTGGATACGAATACGAGCGAAGCGAACGGGTAGCAGGCGAATCGAAATATACTTTCAAACAACTTTTCCGTTTGGCGTATAATGGTATTTTCAACTTCAGCGAATTCCCTATTTCGTTTATGACACGGGCAGGGGGTGTTTCTATTGGTATAGCATTGGTCTATTTTATCGTTGTGCTTGCTAAAAAACTGTTCTTTGCTGATGTCATTGAAGGTTTCACTGCTCTTTTATTCGTCATCATTTTGTTCAGTGGCGTTCAGCTTATGGCTTTGGGAATCATTGGCGAATATGTATTGCGTATTTTCTTCCAATCCAAAGGTCGCCCGTTGTTTATTGTGAAAGAAACGATTGTTGAGGGAAAATTAAACGAACCGAAAAACAAATTAACTAATGAGACAAGGTAATGTCATACGCCGCTTGTCAGTTTAGTATTTTAACTATTTCGGTCCAACATTCTCGGTTTTAATCAAGCCATGCTTTTCAATTCGGTCCAATTTCTGCTTTTTTTTATTGTTGTTACGCTTGCCTATTATAGCCTGCGCGGAAACCTGCGTTGGCTGTTGTTGCTGCTTGCGAGCTGTTATTTTTATTTGGTTTTCAAACCGATTTATATTTTAATTCTGTTTGCCACCATTGTTATCGACTACTTTGCAGGAATTTGGATTGCGTCTGCCGAAGGGACTAAACGAAAATGGCTTTTGGTTATTAGTATTTTTACCAACGTCGGAATTTTAGCCGTTTTTAAGTACTTCGATTTTTTTGCCGAAAGTTTCAACGCCGTTTCGTGGAAAGTGGGCTTAGAATGGAGTTTGCCCATCCTAAAACACCTAAATCCCGACCTCGTTTTACCCATTGGCTTGTCGTTTCATACATTTCAGGCCATGAGCTATACCATCGAAGTATATCGTGGAAATCAGCAAGCAGAACGGCATTTTGGGATTTATGCGCTGTATGTGATGTTTTACCCGCAACTGGTTGCTGGCCCCATCGAGCGCCCGCAAAACGTGCTGCATCAATTTCACGAAAATCATGCTTACGATTGGGAAAACATCAAAGCAGGCCTGACGCGAATGGCTTTTGGTTTGTTCAAAAAGGCCGTTATTGCCGACCGCCTGGCCCTGATGGCTGGCCCAGCTTACCTAGACCCACAGCATCACAACGGACTTACGTTGTTGGTTGCGACCTTCTTTTACACTTTCCGAATCTATTGCGATTTTTCGGGTTACTCTGACATTGCTTTGGGAGCGGCTCAAGTCATGGGTTTCAACCTCATGGAAAACTTCCGCACTCCTTATTTCTCAAAGTCCATCGCTGAATTTTGGGGACGCTGGCATATTTCGCTATCGACTTGGTTTCGAGACTACTTATACATCCCTCTCGGCGGAAATCGCGTAGGAGAAGGAAGGGCTTACCTCAACCGCTTCATTGTTTTTCTTGCAAGTGGACTCTGGCACGGAGCTAGTTGGAATTTTATCATTTGGGGAGGATTACACGGAAGCTATTTGGTTGCCGCCTCTATTCGCGACAAATACTTAAAACGGTGGAACATCACACTGCCCAAAGCTACTTGGTATCTTTACCTCCAAACAGCTATTACTTTTTTACTTGTGATGCTGACGTGGGTATTTTTTGCCGTCGGCGATAATCCCAAACTTACCGTTGGAGAAGAAGTTCGCCATTCTTTTATTATTCTGAAAAAAATGACGCAACTTTCCTTTCATGAACCCCTTCAAGCAGCGCTCAACAACGTTGAAATGTGGTTTTCGGTAGGGCTTATTCTTCTTTTGCTCATTAAAGAGCACTACGTTTTACACATTCCGACCCGCAAAAACGTTGTTTTCTGGACGGTCTTTGTTACGGTATCCGTCTTAACCTACTTCTTTGGCGTTTTCGACTCCAATCAGTTTATCTATTTTCAGTTTTAGGAAACTATCGTGAGTCAGGTTGCTCACATCCCGTGTGTCAGGTTGCTCACAACCTGACGGTAAGGAGCAAGTCAGGTTTTGAGAAACCTGACACACGAAACTTCGGTTTTGAGAAACCGAAGGCACAGTTGGCTTTGAGAAACCGAAGGCACACCTCAGGCACACAGTTGGCACAAAAAAACCTGTGGGTCGAAACCCACAGGCTGGATATATAAACTCCAAGAAACAAAGAAACTACATTAGCGAAGGCAATTTACAACTGAGATGCTAAAATTGCAATACCCTCTTTAAAAGTATGTGGATTATATCCCAAAATTTCATTTGATTTATCCAAAACAAAGCCCGTACGCGCTGGTCGCTTCGCTGGTTGGGTAAAATTAGAAGAATCGGCTTCGGCAATCAAGCCTTTGTCTAACCCAAAATAATCGGCCGTCATCATCGCCATTTCGTAGGGAGTTAGCAAATCCTTCCCTGAAATATTAAACACGCCTTCGGCTTCCTTATCGGCAATTAAAAAACAACCCATCGCCAAATCTTCGGCCAAGGTAGGCGTACGCCATTGGTCGGTTACTACTTTGATGTTTTTACCTTCTTCCAACGATTTTTTGACCCAAAGAATGATATTGGAACGAGACATATCAAACGCAATACCATAGACCAATACCGTCCGAGCTATTGCCCACCGAATGCCCGAATGTTGAACTACCTTTTCAGCAGCGTATTTGCTCCATCCGTAAAAACTCAACGGATTGGCTTCTCCTTCTTCGGTATATGGGCCTGCGGCACCGTCAAAAATGAAGTCTGTCGATACATGGCAAAGAAATATATCGTGCTTACTGCACGCTTCTACCATGTATTCAACGGCTTTTACGTTTTGTGCCCAACACGTTTCTTTTTCAAATTCACACTGATCCACGTTGGTCATCGCCGCTCCGTGGATAATTACATCCGGCATCGTTTTTTGGATGACAGATGCGACTTCTTCAGGCTTGGTAATGTCCATTGAAAAATAGTCATACCCTTCTTTAAAAGGAAGACGGTTTTCGCCGCGTGCCGTAGCAATAACCTTTTTATCAGACTGTTGAGTAAGAAGTTCTACTAATTTTTGTCCCAACAAACCGTTAGAACCTGTCACAAGAATTGTTTTCATACGCGCAAAGATAGTACCTCATGCCAAACCACAAACATTAAGTTTGTGGTTTGGCATTAAAATAAGATTAAAAAATAAGGACGATTTACCTAAAATTTCTCAAGGTGTAGGTGAATGTCATCATGTAATAACGCTGCAAAACTTGCGTCCTAACATCTTCAATATAGGAGGAAGTAATGTTACGGCTTACACTATTGTTCTGGCGAAGTACGTCAAACGAACTTATTTTCAACTCTCCTGCTCGATTCTTCAAGAATTTGTATCCTACAGCCGCATTCCAGAGGGTGAAGTTAAGGTTAAAATCCTGTCCAAGTCCCGTGTAAAACGTATTATTGATATTCGTATTAACGAAGAAACCGCCTTTTGTCTCCCAGTTAATTTTGAAGTTGCTATTTTGGAAATAGAATGTCCCATCAAGCGCAGGTTGGAGAGAGTTTTTCACGGTATTGTAGTTACCATTGACCGACAAAGTAAAGTCAAGTTGTTCGCTAATGTTGCTACTTAAAACAAGTCCTCCCGTAATTGATTGGGTATTTGCAATATTTTCCACAAAGTTAATCAAACCTATGGTTCGGGTATAACCTGTTCCGATGTTGAAATTCAAATTACTTTTCAGCGACGTAAGCGGCATTCCGTACGTAATAAATGAGCGAACATTCCAGTTTCCGTTGACGTTGACGGGCTGGGTAAATTGGGAGCCAGTCCGCAAAGTAAAGCCTGCAACCACGGTATCTCTGGTAGCAATAAAGGTAGTATTGCTAATATTGTTTTGGGTAAACGACCCATTCAAATTGATAAAGAAACTACGAGCGGTTTTTGCCTTTGTGATTCCGTACCGAAGCGACATATTATGGTTATACTCTTGCTTCAAGTCAGGATTACCCGTTCTGAGCAACAATGGGTTAGAGTTGTCCACCACATTTTGCAATTGGCTAATAGAAGGTGCATTGGTGGAAGTGCGGTAATTGATTCGCAAACTTTGGCCATCGCTTCCACGGTACATCAACATCGCCGATGGCAAGAAGTTATTGAACGAACGGTTTACTTCAAATTCTGTTGGATACGTCTGTTTTCCAACGAGTTGGGCATTTTGGTAGTTCAATTCGGCCGTCACCATCGTTTTTTTGATGCGCAAACGATAACTTCCACCGAAGCGGTTGGTCATGTAGGTATTATCAAACTCATTGGAAAGGCGCAAATCAGGCGAGCTGTATTCGCTCGTTGCTTGGTTATAGTTGTAGGTATTTCTTTCCGAGTAATTTTTGGTGTACGATGGCACGTAATTGAGTTGTAATTGCCCACCCCGACCTACATTTTCGGTCAAAGAAATAGTACTCGAAACCGTGTAGCCATTTCCTCTGCTTTCGGTTTGTTGGTCGGTAATTTGCAAGGAATCAGCCGTCAAACGTCCGAAATAACGGTTGGTTGACTTCAACGACGATTCACCGACGCGGGCATTCGATGAAGTGGTCAATCCTACTGAAATCGTACGGCCAATTTTTCCAAAACGGTGACGCCACAGAATCGTATTTCCCCAGTTATTCCCATCATTTTGATTTTGGCGATTGGTCTGCGTTTGGTTTAGCGCTCTTCCACTCAAACTATTCGCTCCTAATAAACTACTGAACGAGGTATTATCTTGCAGGCTAAATCTAGGCGTAATGATGACCGAGTTTTTGGTATTGATGGTATATTCCAAACGGGCATTTACGCGGTGGTTAAAGTTATTGTTTGACGAATAATAATTTTCATCATACAGTTGGCCTGCACCTTGGGTTGTAAAAAACGTACGTGCCAAATCCGTTGTGTTGGTGTTTTTAGCATTATTAAAAAAGTAACTACCCGTCACTTTCCACTTTTTCCCCCAGTTGTCAGAGTAGTTCAACCCAATTGCGTTGGTCGTTGTAATACCACTTTGCTGTCCTGCCAAAAAATTATCAGAGGCATTTCCACCGCCAAAATTTCCACCACCGCCGCCGCCGCGATTTCCACCACCGCCGCCACCGCCACGGTTTCCGCCGCCGCCTTGGCCTCCCCCTCCTGAGCCACCTAATACCCCAAGCAAGTCTTCGGTGCCAAAGTTTTGTTGGTTGATATTATTAGACATCCCGATGAGCGAAATGCGGGTATCTTTCTTAAAATAATTGGTACTTCCCCCTATCATGTAGCGGTTGTCGGTGCCATAGCCTGCATAAGCTTTCCCAAACTGACCATTATTGCGGTCTGAACGCGTAACAATATTGATGGTTTTGGTGGTTTGGCCATCGTCAAACCCCGTAAACTGTGCTTGGTCACTGAGGCGGTCAAACACTTGAATTTTATCAATTACTTCGGCTGGAAGGTTTTTTAAGGCCAATGTTGCATCATCTCCGAAAAACTCACGGCCATCGACAGTTACCTTTTGTACGTTTTCTCCTTGGGCTTTTACCTGACCGTTTTCAATGGTGATGTTGGGCATTTTTTCCAACAAATCTTGCGCATTAGCGTCTTTGTTGACTTTAAAAGCACTGGCATTATAAACAGTGGTATCGCCTTTTTGCTCAACACGCTCCGCTACCCCTTTTACAATGACGTCTTTCAACAACTGCGCATCAGGTTTAAGGGCAATTTCGCCCAAATCAGGACTAGTCCGACGAAAATTAAGGCGTTGGTCGTACGAGATATAACCAATATATGAAGCCACCATCCGATAGCTTGCCGAGGGAATGTTTTTGAATAAGAACCGCCCAGACGTATCGGCAACGACTCCAAACCGTGAGGTTGAATCGGCCGTATTGATCAAGAGTACATTGGCGCCAATCAGCGCAGATTTGTCGTTGGCATCAATCAGGCGGCCTTTTACTTCAATCGTTTGGGCTACCGCCAAACTAGCTGAACATAGAAAAAGAAGGGCAAAAATGTAACGTATTTTTGTCATGGTGTATGTTATTTCACAATTGGATAGTTGAAATAGCAGAAAGTTTAGTCGCAGAAGCGGTAAAAGCGATGAAACGCCCAAGAACACCGACGATAAGGGGGGGATTTACCGATAAAGATTTTGACGTTTTTGGGCTTTAAGAAATATTGGCTTTACTTGTAACCTAAATCTTAAAACATCCTTTTCCCCTCATGAATCGTCGCGACTTTTTCCAACAAACAGCCTTGGGCGGCGCTGCCTTGTCGCTCCCCACTCCTACACCAGCCCCAGCGGCCGTCGCCCCTTACAAACTAGGACTTGCCTCTTATTCCTACTGGCATTTCAAAACGCCCAAAGTACCCATCGAAACGGTGATTGACGAAGCCGCTCGCCTCGAAATCGAAGGAGTGGATATTTTGCACCGCCAAATGGACAGCGAGGACAACGCTTACCTCCAAAAGCTCAAACGCCATGCTTTCGTCAACGGCGTGGACCTGATTTGTTTGTCGATTCACCAAAGTTTCGTTTCGCCCGACGCCGCCGAGCGCCAAAAAAACATCGACCATACTTTGCACTGCATTGAGCTTGCGTACAAAATGGGCATTCCGTCGATTCGTCTTAATTCGGGGCGTTGGAATACCATCAAATCGTTTGATGAACTCATGGCCAAGCGGGGCGTAGAACCCATCTTGCCAGGCTACACCGAAGACGACGGCTTCAAATGGTGCATTGATAGCATCGAAAAATGCCTCGCCAAAGCCGCCGAATGTGGGGTGATGTTGGCACTCGAAAATCACTGGGGACTTACCTCTACGCCAGAAGGATTGTTGCGCATTCGGAAAGCGATTGATTCGCCTTGGTTGGGGGTGTTGATGGACACGGGTAATTTTTTGGAAGACCCTTACGCCAAATTAGAGAAAGTAGCCCCCGTCGCCAATTTTGTACAAGCCAAAACCTACTACGGAGGCGGCGAGTGGTACTCGCTCGACTTAGACTATAAACGTATTTTTAATATCCTTCGCCAAGCCAACTACAAAGGCTACGTGGCCCTTGAGTTTGAAGGCAAAGAACCCGCCGAATCGGGGGTACGCAAGAGCATTGCGATGTTGCGCGAAGCCATGAAAGGCTAACGCCAATCCCACGCCACAATGTTCCACAAGTCGATGTGGTCTTCGTGGGTGTGTATCGTCCGAAAACCTACGCGCTCGTGCGCCCGCGTCGAGCGCGTATTTCGTACGGCAATTTCGGTAACGCACAAGTCAAATTCGCCCGACAATTGGCGTTTATGTTCGGCATACAGCCCATCAAAAATCCCTTGTCCACGGTGCGACTGCGCCACACAAATTTGCCCCATGACGTAATAACGTTGCTCACTCAACGGCTTTCCGTCGTACGACAAGCCCGAAATAATGTCGAACATCGGCACCAATTCGGGAATGAGTTGCCCGAAAGTTCGGGGCATCACCAAGGCATAGCCCACCAACAAGTCGCCGTCTTTGGCGATGATTTGGGGCAAGGCATCGTTCATTTTTTTGATGGACTCAAATGAATGTTCGACCGTTGTAAAACCTTGGTCTTGTTGGTATTCTGACGGGGTATTTTTGTATAAATTTTGGCGTTGAAGTTCCAACACCTTACGTAAATCTTCGTCGTTTTGGGCAGAAGTAAAAATCACCGACATGTCGCTAACGGGTTAAAAAGTAGAATGGCCGTAAAAGTAACAACAGGCTTTCAGCAACCCAAACATTCGCCGTATCTTTGTCACAAACACATTCATCCAACCTAAACACGTATGCTAAAACAACCTTTACTTCGGCATTTTTTGTCCATTGCTTTCTGCTTAGTTACTTTTTTATCTTTTTCCCAAACCCCCATTCTGCCCGAGCGCGAACGAGCCCGCGTTGTGGATGAAATTTTAGAAGACCGCTTCAACAACCTATTGCCACAGTTGATGCGGCGAGAGGGAATTGACATGTGGATTATTATTTCGCGCGAGTACAACGAAGACCCCGTCATGAAAACGATGTTACCCAGTACGTGGCTCTCGGCGCGGCGTCGTACCATCATGGTTTTTTATGATGCGGGTGGTGACAAGCCCCTCGAAAAATTAGCCATTGCCCGCTACGACGTCGGGAATTTGCTCAAAGGCGAGTGGGACATCAATGTACAACCAAACCAATGGCTGGCCCTGTCGAAGATGATTGACGACCGAAATCCGAAGAAAATTGCCTTAAATTTCTCCAAAGATTATGGCCATTCTGATGGACTGACTTTTACCGAACACAAAGAGTTTATGACGGCTTTGTCGGAAAAACAAAAAGCAAAAATTGTCTCAGCCGACCGCCTTGCCGTGGCTTGGCTCGAAACGCGTAGCGAAAAAGAAGCGGCCATTTATCCAATTATTTGCCGTATTTCTCACCAGATTATTGAAGAAGCTTTTTCGGAAAAAGTTATTCACCCAGGCATCACCACCACCGACGATGTGGTTTGGTGGATGCGCCAAAAAGTGACGGATTTGGGATTAGAAACGTGGTTTCATCCGACGGTTGACATTCAACGCCTTGACCCCGAAAGTTTTGACCATTTACGTACGTTTTCAAAGCGCCCCTCCAAGCAAGTCATCATGCCAGGCGACCTGCTACACTGCGATTTTGGGATTACGTATTTACGCCTAAATACCGACCAGCAACAACACGCTTATGTCCTTCGGTCAGGCGAAACCGACATTCCTGAGTACTTGAAAAAGGCATTTATGCAGGGAAATCGCTTGCAAGATATTCTTACAAGCCGCTTTAAAGTGGGAACTACGGGCAACAAGATGTTATTGGAATCGCTCGAACAAGCCAAGAAAGAGGGTATTACGGGAAGTATTTATTCTCACCCAATTGGCGTACACGGCCACGCTGCGGGGCCTACGATTGGGATGTGGGATCAGCAACAGGGAGTACCTGGCACGGGCGATTATCCATTGTTCCAAAACACCGCCTATTCCATTGAGCTAAATGCGGCCGTTGAAATTCCTGAATGGAAGAAAACGATTCGGATTATGTTGGAAGAAGACGGCTACTACGACGCCAACGGCTTCCGTTATTTGGACGGTCGGCAAAAGGAAATGTTTACCATTCCACGAAAAGTGGCCAATGTCAAATAAAATCAAAGAGGCTGCCAACAATGGCAGCCTCTTTGATTTTTGGCGATTAGGAGGGTTTTTCCCCTTTCTTCATTCGATTAGTAATCGACAACAACAAGGCTGGCAACAGAATCAAGTTGGTACACATCGCTACCAAAAGCGTGATAGAAACCATGACCCCCATCGCCGCCGTTCCGCCAAAACTTGACGCGGCAAAAATGGCAAATCCACAGAACAAAATCGCCGCCGTGTAAATCATGCTCAAGCCCGTTCCAAAAATCGCTTTGCTAATCGCGACCGTTGGGGGATGGCCATTTTTGTAAATTTCCTGACGATAACGCGTCAAGAAATACACCGTACCGTCGGAAGCAATCCCAAACGTGATGCTAAAAATCAGAATCGTGGTAGGCTTAAAGTAAATATCAAAAAAGCCCATTATACCCGCCGTCAGCGCCAGAGGAATCAAACAAGGCAGTTTTGACAATAAAATAATAGGAACCGAACGGAAGAGAATCATCCCCACCAAAGCAATCAGAACAATCGCAATAAGCAAGCTTTCGTATAAGTTGCCCAACAAGTAATCGTTGCTTTTCAAAAACACCAAACTATGTCCCGTTAAGCTTACGTTGTAATCTTTGGGGCTAAAAATAGAATCAACTTTCGGACGAATTTCTTTCAACAACTCTTTAATGCGTTCTGAACCTACATCGGCCATTTGAAAACTCACCCGCGTAATGCTGCGGTCTTTGTTCAAAAACGTATTCAACTGCTTCGCTCCTGCTCCATTTTGGCCTTGCCCTTGCACAAAATCCGACAATTTCGACAACTCCATCGCCCCAGGAAGTACGTAATACTTGGCATCGCCCCCGCGATAGGCTTGGTATAAAAAGCGCGATGCTTCCACCGCCGAAACAGGTTTTGAAAACTCTGGGTAATCGGCAAGTGCATTTTGGAGTGCTTTAATTTTGTACAATGTTCGGGCTTGATTTCCAAATACACCGTTGGGTTGTTTGGTATCAATCATTACTTCAAACGGTAGAACTCCATTGAAGTTTTTCTCAAAAAAGCGCAAATCCACGTAGATTTTATCATTTTTGGGCAAGTCATCCACCACATACCCAATGGCCTTGATTTTGGTTATTCCATACGCAGAAATCAAAATCATAGCCACCATCACCAGGTAAATAGCGCGGCGTTTGTTGTGTACCAAATAATCTACTTTTGTCAGGATTCCCACCGCCCATTTTCCGTCCAAATGACGTAAATGACGCGCTTTTGGAATATCCATGTAGTGTAACGTGATGGGCAACAGCACCAAACAAAGCACGTATGTTACCATCACACAGATAGCCGCAACCACGCCAAACTCCACCAACAAAGCACTATTGGTAAAATAAAACACCCCAAAACCAATGGCCGTGGTGACATTGGCCAACAAAATCGACAGGCCGATTTGTTTCACCATTTCGGCAATGGCCTCGTCTTTATTGCCGTGCGTTTTGAGTTCTTGTTGGTATTTATTGATTAAGAAAATACAGTTCGGCACACCAATCACAATCAACAACGGCGGAATCAACCCCGTGAGGGCCGTAATTTTATACTCAAAAAGCTGCAAAGTGCCAATTGAAAACACAACCCCGATGAGCACGACGACGATAGAAAGAAGGGTAAGGCGGAAAGAGCGGAAGAAAACCCACAAAATAAAGGCCGTCACGACCACTGCCAAAATCATAAACAACGTCATTTCGCTCGAAATCTTCTTCATCATCGTTGTTCGGATGAAGGGCATACCCGAAAAATGAAGCTCGGTATTGTGCTTAACGGCAAATTCGTTTGAAAACTTCGCAACATCCTCTACAATCGACAATCGGCGCTTTGAGTTTAGCGAAGCTTCGTTGAAGGTTACTAAGATAAGAGTCGAATTGGTTTTTGAATTCCACACCAACCCATCATAAAACGGCAAATTTTGAATTTGTTTTTTCAGAGTATCCGCCTCCGCTTGGGTCGTTGGGAGCTGTTTCATGGCGGGAAGAATATCGAAGCGGCTGGCACTGTCGTTTCGTACCACCTTATAAACACTTCCCAGCGAAAGCACATTTTTTATCCCCTCAGTCGATTTGATTTTCTGAGCAAGGGCCTCCCAATCGCGAAATTTATTGACTTCAAACAAGTTTTCATCCTGCCAACCAATGACCATTATCGCGCCATCTTCCCCAAAAAGTTGTCGAAAATATTGGTATTCTTTTTCGGTAGGGTCGTCAGACGGCAGGATACGTGCAAACTTGTACGAAAGCTCAATTTTACTTCCTTCGTACCCCATAAAAACCGTTGAAACCAGTATGACTGCCAGCCAAATAAACCGATATTTGATGATATTTTGAGCAATATTATTCCACATACGCAATGGTGCTTTGTTTTACGAAAGTCGCAAAGATACTCAGCCTTCCCGTGATTCAGCCTAAAAAAGTAAAGTTTATTGTCCATCATGAAGGTCAATAGAAAATAAAAATGCCCCGATTTTCATCGAGGCATTTCGCATTTACAAGCTCGTTTATTATTTAAAAGTAACAGGCAACGTCAATTTATCAGCCCCTCGCTGCACTTCTGCTTCCACCGTTTGGCCTTTTTCAAATTTTCCCAACGCGCCCATATAATCGTAAATGGTATTGAGGGTATATTTATCCAAACGTAAAATCAAATCACCACCTTTGATACCCGCCGCTTCGCCAGGACGATTTTTAGAGACCCCATCCACCTTGATACCTGGCCCATTGAAAGAATAATCGAGCAAAAGCCCCATCGTCACTTTGAAACTCATATTTCGGGCCATTGGCATGGCAGTTTCGCGGTATTCTAAACGATTAGGAAGTTTATCAACGGCGTTCACAATCCCAACCACTGAGTTGAGAATTTTAGCTTCTCCTTCAAAGTTAATCAGTTCAATGTCGTCGCTTGGCTTGTGGTAATCGCCGTGAACCCCCGTAAAGAAGAACAAAACAGGGATTTTCTTTACATAAAACGACGTATGGTCGGAAGCACCAGCGCCTGCGGAGTCAATTTTAAACGCCATTTTATCACGTTCCAACACGGGCGGTATCACTTGCCCCCAGCTAGGACTTGTTCCCCACCCGCCCACAGTAATTGCTTTATTAGGGTCAAAACGGCCAATCATGTCAAAATTGAGCATTAAATTCACCGTTGATAAGTCGATTGTAGGGTTATTAGCGTAGTATTTTGAGCCTAACAGACCTAGTTCCTCAGCCGAAAAGCAAATGAAGAGGAAGTTGTGTTTTTCTTTGACTTTGTTTTTGGCAAAATGCCGCGCTAATTCCAACACACCTGCCACACCCGACGCGTTGTCGTCGGCACCATTGTGGATTTTCCCTTTACTGTCAGGAATCAACGAGCCACGCTGATACCCTTCGCCGAGGTGGTCATAGTGCGCTCCGATGACAATGGTACGGTCGGCCCCGTTATCCAAAAAACCAACTACGTTGCGGGCGTCCAACACGTGTACTGTATCAAGATTCGCCTTAAAAGGCTGTTCGTAGCCATTGGTGCCTTTGGGTTGAAGCCCAATTTCTTTGAAATACTTCGCAATATAATCCGCCGACATTTTTTCTTCCTTCGTCCCCGTCCCACGGCCTTTCAGTTCGTCGGATGCCAAGTAAGAAATATGTTTTTGGACGTTTTTGGCAGAAATGTCTGATTTCTGGGCGTACAATGAACCCGCTGCCAAGCAAGCTACTAATAGTATTTTTTTCATTAGAGGAATGTGATGAGTGAATAGTTTAGAGTTTGCATCTTCAACAAGTTTAGTCTAGGCCAATATACCGTGTGCAATACGGGTTAGTTCGTCATGAATCCACTCAAAACCATAAGGCGTTTCAAGCAATTCTATGGTTTTTTTACCGCTTAAAATATGGTTTGGGTGATTCATCCACCCAACAAACTGCGGCAATTCTCCAAAAACATCCTCCCCACATTTACATAAAACCGCAAGTTGAAGAGAATATTCCTAGACATCTTTTCCTATTGGCACAGAAATGATTTCAAGTTCGCCCCAATTATTTACATCAAACATCGTACATGGCATTTGGCGTAAAAATAATGACTATTTTACATAACAACCCTGTGAAAAATGTTTTAATTATAAGTTCTTACCTACGAATTTACAAAGCCTATTGCTTCGGTGGCGTGGGTCTCCAACGAAACGACTGCGTATCAATCGCCCTCATCGTGCACAAAACGCCATCAAGATGGTCGTATTCGTGTTGCAAAAGTTCTGACAACGCATCTTCCATCAGCCATTCTTGCGGCTGCCAGTGTTCATCGAAATATTTTATGGTCAACGACTTATGGCGCTTGACTTTTACCAACAAATTAGGAAAGCTCATGCAGTCGTCCCACAGCTCAAAGGTTTCATCGCTCAAATTCACCAGTTCTGGATTAATAAACACCACTGGGCGGTCGATGTTCATGTAAATCAACCGTTTCATAATCCCTAACTGCGGTGCGGCAATGGCTCGTCCAAAGCCATATTTTGTGCGTACTTCTTGCATTACATTGTGGAGGTCGGCCACCCAGCCCAGCAACTCGTCGTGTTCTTCGGGTAAAACAGGGGCACATACCTCGTATAATCGCGGGTCGCCCAGTAAAAGTAAATCGGCTAATGTTTTCATCTTTTTCTTCGTGTCTAAGCACCGTTGTAAATCAAAATCTTTATGTGTGTTTGGCTTTGTGCGGTTGGTTTCTCGTGATGTGCCGTTGGTTTCTCAAAACCAACCAACTCGGGTCTCTTAAAACCCTTACAAACGAGGTTTTGAGAAACCTCCAACGTCAGATTTGAGAATCTGACGTCACTCATGATGTGAAGTTGGTTTCTCAAAACCAACCGACTCAGCTTTTTCAAAACCCTTGCAAACGAGGTCTTGAGA
>NZ_JBYFCH010000015.1:100708-158998 GCF_057652295.1 Runella sp. R5_40
CAACCGACTCAGCTTTTTCAAAACCCTTGCAAACGAGGTCTTGAGAAACCTCTAGCGTCAGATTTGAGAATCTGACGTCACATCTAAACTCTTTATAATAAGTAGCGAGTATCTAACGCCTATTTTGGACTTTATTTTACACGAAGTCATTCGCACCTAAAACCCCAACCAACAATGCAAAATACAGCAATAAAACTCATACTATTACTGGGTTTTGTTTCGGTTTTTTCTTTCACAGGAACGGATACCCTCCAAAACGAATACCGAGCGGAAGGTGCTGCCGATTCCAACCGTGTCTATGTTCCCGACGACCTTGAAGCTACCCTCTGGGCCGAAGCACCGTTGTTTTACAATCCTACCAACATGGACATCGACGCCAAAGGGAGGGTTTGGATTACGGAGGCCGTCAACTACCGCAATTTTAACAATAAACCTGACCAAAAGCTCACCTTCAACGAAGGCGACCGAGTCATGATTCTGGAAGATACCGACGGTGACGGGAAGGCTGACAAATCGAAGGTGTTTGTCCAAGACAAAGACTTGGTAGCACCGCTGGGCATTGGGGTCATTGGCAATAAAGTGGTGGTAAGCTGCGCCCCCAATATCATTATTTATACCGACGAAAACGGCGACGACATTCCCGACAAAAAAGAGATTTTTTTAACGGGTTTTGGCGGCCTCGACCACGACCACTCGCTGCATTCGCTCACGGCTGGCCCCGACGGAAGGTGGCATTTTAACACAGGAAATGCGGGACCGCACAATGTCAAAGATAAAAGTGGTTGGACACTGCGCTCGGGGAGTATTTATACAGGAGGAACGCCCTACAACAAAGAAAACCAAGGCAATCAAAAAAGCGACGATGGGCGTATTTGGGTGGGTGGCCTGTCGTTGCGGATGAATGCCGACGGAACGGGTCTCAAAGTAATGGCGCACAATTTTAGGAATAGTTACGAAATAGCCATCGACAGCTACGGCGATTATTGGCAAAACGACAACGATGACCAAGTAGTCACCTGCCGTACGAGTTGGGTCATGGAAGGCTCTAACGCGGGCTATTTTAGTGCCGACGGTACGCGTACTTGGCAGGCCGACCGACGACCTAGCCAAGACATGTTTACTACCCACTGGCACCAAGAAGACCCTGGCGTTTTGCTCGCGGGTGACAACACGGGCGCAGGCTCTCCCACGGGTATGCTCGTGTATGAAGGCGACGCCTTGGGTGAAAAATACCGAGGTACCGTTCTCAGCTGCGAAGCAGGTCGAAATGTGGTATGGGCGTATTGGCCTAAAGCCAAAGGGGCTGGTTTTGATTTCTCTCAACGGGTCGATTTTATCAGTAGCTTTTCCAAAGTTGAAGAACACTACATTTGGCACGAAACGGGCAAAGACAAACGTAAGTGGTTCCGCCCCAGCGATGCCGCTACGGGCCCAGACGGCGCTATTTACGTCGCCGATTGGTACGACCCCGTGGTAGGTGGCCACCAAATGCACGATAAAAAAGGCTACGGACGGATTTACCGAATCACGCCCAAAGGCAAAAAGTTAAGTACACCCACCTTAGATCTCGGCTCGGTCAAGGGACAAATCGAAGCCCTTAAAAACCCCGCCATCAATGTTCGCAACCTAGGTTTTGTGGCGTTACAAGCCCAAGGCGAAAAAGTAATTCCCGCCGTCAAAGCCTTGCTGGCCGATGCTAATCCGTTTGTGCAAGCGCGCGCGGTGTGGTTGTTGGCTCAATTGGGGGCAGCTGGAAAAGCCGAAGTAGAACAACTTCTGCTTCAAAGTACTGACGCTCGGCTCCAAACTGCGGCATTTCGGGCGTTGAAGCACGACGTCACGCCTTCAAGTTCGCCCCAAGAAATAGCCCAACAAGTGGATTTGTGCCAAAAAGCGCTCAAAGTGGCTTCCCTTCCACTATACCGCGAAATCGCCATTTCGTTGCGGGATGTTCCTTACGCTGCGATGGCAAGTCTGATTTCGCCGCTCGAAGCTGCTTTTGATGGAAAAGACCGTTATTATTTAGAAGCCTTAGGAACGGCTTTGGACGGAAAAGAAGAAAGTTATTTCCAGAAAGTTCGTCCTCAATGGCCTCAAAATGCCGCCAAATGGACGCCCCAACAAGCGTGGATGGCGTGGCGACTTCATCCAAAAGCAGCCTTGGTCGATTTAAAAACGCGAGCGTCCTCTCCAACTCTCTCTTCTGAAGAGCGCAAACGAGCCATCACCGCGATTGCGTTTATCAAAGACAAATCGGCCGCGCTTGCCATGCTTGATTTGACAAAAAGTACCTTGAAAGACGTAGCCGAACAGGCGTTTTATTGGGTCAATTTCCGCAAAACCAACGATTGGCAGCCGTTGCTTGATTGGCAGGAAGCAGCGGCGACGCAACTCAGTCCCGCTCAAAAACAGATGTTGACTTGGAAAGACATCATGACCGATGCCAATGCCCCCATCGCAAAACGCGAAGAGGCGGCAAAAACGCTTGCTGGGGATGTATTTGGGGGACAATTGCTGCTCGCCGCCGCCAGTGAGAACAAAATTCCGAAAGAGCTACGGCCGCTCATTGCTCAAACCATTTTCAACAATCCCGATCGCAGTATTCGGATGATGGCGGGCGATTACTTTCCGCGTCCAAGTGGAAAAGGACTTTCGGTGAGCTTAGCCGCAAGTTTTCCTGCCGACCTTGGTAAAGGCAAACAGATTTTTCAAACACACTGCACGTCGTGTCACCGCTTTCAGCAAGACGGGAAAGAAATTGGCCCTGATTTGACTTTGATTGGGAAAAAGTTTGATAAAGAGGGATTGTTAGACGCCATCATCAATCCAAGCGCCAGTTTGGCCTTTGGCTATGAACCGTGGATTATTCAAACCAAAGACAAAAATACGTACTACGGTTTTGTGGTGGGCGACGGTGCGAATGTGCTCCTCAGGGATGTTGCGGGCAAAACATCGGCCATTAAAGCGTCACAAATTGCTTCTCGTCAACAACTTAAAAATAGTTTGATGCCCGAACCTTCGTCGTTGGGGCTAAAAGAAAAAGATTTGTCGGATTTGGCAGGGTATCTGCTCGGGTTACCTAAGTAAGCAAGAGGCAAGGGGCAAGGGGCAAGAGTCGGACCGTCGCACGGCAAGAAGCAAGAGGCAAGAGTCGGACCGTCGCACGGCAAGAGGCAAGAGGCAAGAGGCAAGAGGCAAGAGGCAAGAGGCAAGAGGCAAGAGGCAAGAGGCAAGAGGCAAGAGGCAAAGGAAACTAAAGTAAAGGGCGAATGAGTTCCTTCTGCCCTTTACTTTAGCCAATAATTATTACAAACGAACAACTTCGCCCGTACGCACTGATTCGTCGCACGCAAACGCGATTTGAAGGCTGTTTACGGCGTCCGCCATGTGGTCGGTTAGGTCAACATCTTCTACGATTGCCTTTAAGAAATAAGCTTGTTCGCGGTTACAAAGCTCTTGGTGGTCTGGCTCGTCGGTCAAGTTAATCCACTCATCAGGTTTTGTAAATGCGTTGTTTTCGTCAATATCAGCATGGTGATAACGCAACGACTCCGTTTTGGTGTGTGCGTCCACGTTGTCCGATTTACCCGCCCCACCTGCATCTTTTGCCACAATCGACACGCAGCCTTTAGGGCCTACCACGTCTTTCACAAAAAATGCCGTTTCGCTCATCATCGGGCCCCAGCCTGCTTCGTACCAACCTACGGAACCATCCTCAAAACGAATTTGGAGTTGTCCGTAATTGTAATTTCCCGCAGGAATATCGTCGGTCAAACGAGCGCCAATGGCCGATACCCACACTGGTTTTGAACGGGTCATTTGGCACATAACGTCGATGTAATGCACGCCGCAGTCCACGATTGGGCTAAGGCTTTTCATCAAATTGCGGTGTACGTCCCACATATAGCCGTGGCTTTGCTGGTTGAGATTCATCCTCATTACCAATGGCTTACCAAGCGTTTGCGCCAATTCCACAAACTTTTCCCACGACGGATGATGGCGCAAAATATACCCTACCACCAATTTTTTATTGGCTTTCACGGCCGCTTCTACCACGCGCTTCGCTCCTTCGACGGTATCAGCAACTGGTTTTTCGATAAATACGTGACAGCCGTGCTCAAAGGCCATGACGGCAAACGCTTCGTGCGTGTCGGGGTAGGTGGAGATACAAACCGCGTCGGGTTGAGTCGCTTGAAGGGCTTCTGCATAATCGGAATACAATGCGTAACCGCCCCCTAATTTTTCGTTTAGAACTTCTTTACTTTTTCCCGTTGAGACAATACCACAAATTTCGAAACCTTCAAAATTATGATAGGCTGTGGCGTGAGAGGCGCCCATGTTACCGCATCCAACGACAAGGACGCGCACTGGTTTGGGGGATGTTGACATAGGTAGTAATGAAAGGAAATGGTTTTAACTGTAAAAGTACATCATTCATTCTTACATACCATCATTTCTTCAAAATGGGCTGCTGTGGCACAGTAATTTTTGGGCAATAAATTGGAGAATTGTTAAAAGATTATTTATCTATTATTTTTAATTTTTATAATTATACAATCTTTTATATTTAACATATTTGATTATTTTTTGTTAATTTCTATTCATAAATAAACATTATAAGTTTTTATTTTATTCTCTCTCTACCTTTGCAGAAGTTCTTTCAATCAATTGCCGTTTTTGGTTTCAGCGGAGTTTGTTTTTGCTGAATTAAAAAGGAATCGTGTGTAACTCACGAACTGACGTGCAACCGTAAATCGCCCAAAACGATAAGTCGAGACACTTGCCAAAAACGAATTGACGGAGGCTTTCACGAGTCGAAGCCGACGTCAGGCAGTGGGTAAGGAAAGAGCAAATAAGTTTTTCAACTTTTTTGTTTCATTCAACTCCTTTTACTCTTATGCTCAAAAACAACCTTGGGTATCCTCGCATTGGCAGTCGCCGCGAGCTAAAAAAAGCCTGTGAAGCCTACTGGGCGGGCAAAATCTCACAAACCGAACTGCTAGAAACAGGCCGCCAAATCCGCCTCCACAACTGGCAGCTGCAACAACAAGCAGGCATTGACCTCATTCCGTCCAACGATTTTTCTTTGTACGACCATGTGCTCGACCTCAGCCTAACCGTGGGTGCTATTCCTGCTCGCTACCAAGAAATCTTAAATGCCAATCCTCAAAACAATTCCCTCGATGTCTATTTTGCCATGGCTCGGGGCTACCAAAAAGAGGGGCTTGACATTAAAGCGTTAGAAATGACCAAATGGTATGATACCAATTACCATTACTTAGTGCCTGAGTTCACCAAAAATCAGACGTTTAGCCTTTCTTCAGACAAAATTTTCAATGAGTTTGATGAAGCCAAGTCGGCAGGGATTTTGACGAAACCCGTGCTTTTAGGGCCTGTTTCTTACTTGCTTTTGGGCAAAGAAAAAGAAGCCGACTTTCACCGCTTAGAATTATTACCTCGCTTGCTTTCCGTCTATTACGACATCATTGAGCGACTGACCCAACAAGGAGCCGTGTGGATTCAATTCGATGAACCCTGCCTTGCACTTGATTTAAGCTACAAAGAAAAAGACGCCCTCCGAACGGCATACGGCACGATTCGTAACCGTTTCCCCCAACTGAAAATCATGCTGGCTACTTACTTTGATGGCTTGCGCGACAACCTGCTGGTAGCTTCTCTTTTGCCAGTTTGTACGCTACATGTCGATTTGGTACGTTTCCCCAGTCAATTTGACAACCTATTAACAGCCATCCACGAACCTATGTCGTTGTCACTTGGTGTAGTTGACGGACGTAACGTTTGGAAAAACGACTATACCCGTTCTCTCACTTTCATCCAAAAAGCCATTGATAAGTTAGGAGAGGCAAGGGTAATGATTGCGCCCTCTTGCTCTTTGTTGCATACGCCCTGCGATTTGGAGTTGGAGAAGGACGAAACCAGACTTCCTTCTGAGATAAAGCAATGGATGGCTTTTTCCAAACAAAAGCTCCAAGAAATCAACGACTTACATCTCATCGCCACCCAAGGAGACAATAAAAAATGGGCGCAAAATAAAGCAGACATCGAAAGTCGGCGTACGTCGTCATTGATTCACAAACCGCACGTAAAACAACGCGTTGATGCGCTCAGCGAGGCCGATACCCAGCGTAAAAGTCCGTTCTCAACCCGTCAACATCTTCAAAAAGCGTTGTTGCAGTTGCCCATCTTCCCCACAACGACCATCGGTTCATTCCCCCAAACAGACGCCATTCGCCAGCTTCGCGCTCGCTACAAAAGCGGCGAGATTTCCCCCCAACACTACGAGGAAATCATCGGAAAAAACACCGAGGAGGCGATAAAATGGCAGGAAGAAATTGGTTTGGATGTATTGGTTCACGGCGAATTTGAGCGAAACGACATGGTGGAGTATTTCGGCGAACTGTTGGAAGGGTATGCTTTTACGCAGAATGGTTGGGTGCAAAGCTACGGTTCACGTTGTGTGAAACCACCGATTATTTATGGCGACATTGAACGCCCACACCCCATGACTGTACGGTGGGCTACCTACGCCCAATCGCTAACCTCAAAACCAGTGAAAGGTATGTTGACGGGGCCGATTACGATTTTGCAATGGTCGTTTGTACGGGACGACCAAGCCCGAAGTGAAACAATGTTTCAGCTCGCTTTGGCCATTCGTGATGAAGTGTTGGATTTGGAAAAAGCAGGTATCCGAATCATCCAAATCGACGAAGCAGCGCTGCGTGAAGGACTTCCGTTACGCAAAAGCGACCGACAAGCCTATCTTGACAATTCTGTCAAAGCCTTTCGGGTGGCGTCCTCTGCGGTGGCAGACCAGACCCAAATCCACACCCACATGTGTTATTCAGAGTTTAATGACATCATAGAATCCATTGCGGAGATGGATGCAGACGTCATTACAATTGAAACCACCCGTTCACAAATGGAGTTGTTGGACGCATTTCATACCTTCAACTATCCCAACGAAATTGGCCCAGGCGTCTATGACATCCACAGTCCTCGCGTGCCCAGCGTCGATGAAATGGTGCAGTTGTTAGAAAAAGCATTGGCCGTACTCCCCGCTGATCACCTTTGGGTCAATCCCGACTGTGGTTTAAAAACGCGCCGTTGGCCAGAGACTGCCTTGGCCTTAAAAAACATGGTACAAGCGGCTGGCCAAGTTAGAAAAGCCATTGTTGAAGAGGTGTGAAACAAAAATACCTACGTTTAGGTTTAAACATTTTACCTAAACGTAGGGTAGTACAACAAAAGATAAAAATTATGTTTCATTTTCCACCTTCAAAATCAATTCACAAACTTTCCTCACTTGTCCCACTATTAAGCTGGGATTTTGCCCATCCGTTGTTGCAAAAGCAAATAGAAGTAGGTGAAGATTATAAATCCATCTCGACACTTTCTGAAAGATTTCAATGGGATTTAGAATTAGAAACAAAACAACTCTTACGAAACAATTATATCTTAGTAATCACCGACTTATCCCAAGAAATAGTATGGGTAAGTAAGCAATTTGAAACAATGACCCATTATCCTAAGAACGAGGTCATCGGACGAAAACCTACGTTCTTGCAGGGTGAAAAAACAAGCACAAAATCGCTGCACCTAATACGCGAAAAGTTGTCGAATGTAGAGCAAGTAGCGACCAAACTTCTCAACTACCGTAAAAATGGGGAAGCCTATTGGTGCCAAGTAACCATTCTCCCCATCCACAACACCGACGGTCTTTTGACGCATTTTATGGCGATTGAGAAAGAAGTTGATTGTTAGTTAAGTACTCAAGCACAACGGGGGCAATGCAGCTGCCTTCTTTGTTCACTATGTGTTTATTCTAATGTGCTCTATGTGTTTTAGAAGGTCTTGCATTCACACACCCCCATTGGCTTTGTCTTTTAGGTAAAGAGGAAGTATTCCGAAAAGTTGGCTCAATTCAATTGCTGCTCCAGTTCAAGCGCCATTGGTACCAAAACGTGGTCTTCGATGATGGCGTGTTTACGAAGTTCCAATTCAAACAGCTCCACTTGGTTCAAGAAAATTTTATACGGCAAAGGCACGGATTCTTCGCCCGAATAACGCCGAATCAACTGACTTACTTCTTGCAGCTCGTCTTCGATGGGCGAGTGTGAATCAATAAATTGTTGGATACTAAAGTTCGATTTTTCGGCTGAAGTCCGAAGTTCGGCGGGCTGTTTTGAAACCTCAATGAGTTTTTGAATATAAGGAAACAGCTCTTTCTCCTCCATCCGAATGTGCTCAATCAAGTGGGTCTTGTAGTCATTGAAGAAATACGCCAAACTCGCCAATAGCTGATGGCTTTGTCCATATTTGCTAAAAATATGCACCAACGACTGCTCAATTTCGGGAAGTTTTTTGGTAAGGTAATAACGGTGAGTCGCTTGTAAATAGGCCAGAATTTCTCCAATCGAGAACTTCTGCATTTTTTCAAAAGGGAAGTCTTCTTCGTTATTGTATAAATCTAAAATGAGCTCGATAAGCTCAGGATTCATGTCGATTACTTTGCTTCCTGCTTTTTGCTCTTTGTCTTGGAGGGAAGAATCACCGAACCTTTCAACGACCAATTGGTAGGTTTTGTCGGTATCAATAAAATCATGTAGTGCAGCCATACTAGTTCATTTGGGTTGAAGCCAAATCTAGCCACTGCTACGTATTCAAACTATGATAAAAATCAGGAAAAGGTTTTGGGTTTCGTGTTTGGGAATTATGGTTTTGAGAAACCTTGGCGGCGGTTATTGGTAACCGCCGCCACTTTGGCTCCAAACAGGAAACCCGAAACTTCAAACAGGAAACCTATAAACCTATTGCTTCATCTGCGCCTCCACTACTGCGATGGCCACCATGTTGACAATCTCACGAACCGAGCTACCCAGCTGCAAGACATAAACGGGTTTGCCCATGCCCAACAACAACGGCCCAATCGCCTCGTATTCACCTACTTCCTTGAGGAGGTTATAGGCAATGTTACTCGCCGAAAGATTAGGAAAGATAAGTGTATTTGCTCCGTCGTCCACCAATTTTGAGAAAGGGTGGTTGGCGCGTAACAGTTCTGTATCAAAAGGCAAGTGCGCTTGCATTTCACCGTCCACAATCATGTCTGGATGCTTCGCGTGGAGTTTTGCCACGGCTGCGCTCATTTTTTCAGCATCTTCTCCTTTGGCGCTTCCAAAGTTAGAATATGTGAGCAACGCAATGCGTGGTTTGATATTAAAACGCTCTACTGCCCGTGCCGTGAGTTCCGTAATTTCGACGACATCATCTACCGTCGGATTGAAATTCACCGTCGTATCAGCCAAAAACAACGGCCCACGACGCGTCAGAAGGATGTACATCCCTGCTACTTTTGTTACGCCCGGTTCTTTTCCAATGATTTGGAGCGAAGGGCGAATTGTGTCGGGGTAGTTGCGGGTCAAACCAGAAATGAGGGCATCGGCTTCGCCCATTTCCACCATCATTGCCCCAAACGAACTACGATAGTACATCATTTTACGCGCTTCAATGAGATTAACCCCTTTGCGTTGGCGTTTTTTGAAATATGCTTCGGCATAGCGGTCAATGTTTTCCGCTTGTTCGGAGCTGTATGGATCAATCACAGGCACATCGGCCATGTCAAGCTTATTGGCTTCAATGATGGCACGAATACGCTCCTCTTTCCCAAGCAATATAGGGAATGCAATTCCTTCATCGCGCACTTGTTGGGCTGCTTTGAGTACTTGCACATTTTCAGCATCCGCAAATACAACGCGTTTTGGCGCTTTACGGGCTTTGCTGATAATCACTCTTGAAATCTGATTGTCTTGGCCAAGGCGTTTTTCCAACTGCTGAATGTACGCATCCCAGTCGGCAATTGGGCTTTTGGCAACCCCGCTGTCCATCGCTGCTTTGGCAACGGCAGGCGCTACGGTCGTAAGCAAGCGCGGGTCAACGGGTTTAGGGATGATGTACTCCCGCCCAAACGTCAAGTTGGTCGTATTATATGCTAAGTTGACAATATCTGGGACGGGCTTTTTGGTCAATTCGGCCAATGCGCGAACTGCTGCCAACTTCATTTCTTCATTAATTTCACTGGCACGTACGTCCAATGCTCCACGGAAAATGTACGGAAATCCGAGTACGTTATTTACTTGGTTGGGATAATCCGAGCGACCTGTGGCCATAATCACGTCCTCGCGGGCTTCTACCGCATCAGGATACGGAATTTCAGGATCAGGGTTGGCCATCGCAAATACCATTGGATCTTTGGCCATCGAACGTACCATGTCTTGCGATACTACGTTGGCCTTTGACAAACCTAAAAACAAATCGGCTCCTACCATTGCCTCTGCAAGGGAAGCGAAACGGCGCTCTGAAGCAAATTCTTTTTTAAGGTCATCCAGATCCGTACGGGCGGTATTGATATGCCCTTTGCTATCAAACATATCGACATTCTCGCGGCGAACGCCCAATGCCATATACAGCTTGGTACACGAACTAGCCGAGGCGCCCGCACCTGAAACAACGATGCGAATATCTTCGACTTTTTTGCCCACGATTTCGAGGCCATTCAACAAGGCAGCCGCACTAATGATGGCCGTTCCGTGTTGGTCGTCGTGCATAACAGGAATATTCAGTTCGGCTTTGAGGCGACGTTCAATCTCAAAACACTCTGGTGCCTTAATGTCCTCAAGGTTTACACCCCCGAAGGTTGGCTCCATAATTTTGACAGTCCGCACAAACTCGTCCACGTTTTCGGTGTTAAGTTCAATGTCAAACACGTCGATGTCGGCATATATTTTAAACAGAAGGCCCTTCCCTTCCATCACGGGTTTGCCAGCTTCTGGGCCAATATTACCCAAGCCTAACACGGCGGTTCCGTTACTAATAACTGCTACCAAGTTACCTTTGGCGGTGTATTTATAGACATCCTCTACGTTGCGGTGAATCTCCATACAGGGTTCGGCAACGCCAGGAGAATATGCCAAAGACAAGTCGAGTTGGTTGTTGGTCTCTTTGGTTGGCACAACTTGAATTTTGCCAGGGCGGCCCTTCGAGTGGTAGTAAAGCGCGTCCTCTTTGCGAATTTTTGGAGGCATAACGGTTAATTGGAGGTTGATTTTGGGGCTGCAAGGTACGAACGAAAATCATTTGTCGTACTAATTAATTGAGTTTTTGTCATAAACCTACCCGATAAGTTTCTAAACGGCACAAAGGCATACAAACAAAAAGCCGTCTATTCTCCTCTAAAAGGGGAATAGACGGCCAAAATGACGACTATTTATGAACAATATTTAGACCAATCGTTTAATGATTTCATTGGATGAAATGCCTTCGGCTTCGGCTCTAAAGTTACGCACGATACGGTGGCGCAAAATAGGTACCGCTACTGCTTTCACATCTTCAATGTCAGGCGAATATTTACCATTGATAAGAGCATTACATTTAGCCGCTAAAATGAGGTTTTGCGACGCACGTGGACCCGCTCCCCATTCCAAATAACTCTTGGTATCTGCACTTGCAAACTCCCCGTTGGGGCGGGTTTTGTGAACCAATTTTACGGCATATTCCACCACATTATCTGCCACAGGTACGCGTCGCACTAAGTGTTGGAATGCTTCAATCTCAGCCCCCGAAATTACTTTGTTTACCGTGGGTCTGCTGTCGGCAGTTGTTGCTTTTACGATGTTTAATTCTTCTTGGAACGAAGGATAATCCAAGGTGACCATAAACATAAAACGGTCCAATTGCGCTTCAGGAAGTGGATACGTTCCTTCTTGTTCGATGGGGTTTTGCGTAGCTAGCACAAAAAACGGACGGCTCAACGCGTGCTTTTGACCTGCCACGGTCACGGCATATTCTTGCATCGCTTCCAAAAGCGCCGATTGCGTCTTGGGCGGTGTACGGTTAATTTCGTCAGCCAAAATGATATTGGCAAACACAGGCCCGCGCACAAAACGAAAATTACGCTCGTTGTCTAACGTTTCCGACCCCAAAATATCCGAAGGCATCAAGTCGGGCGTAAACTGAATACGGTTAAAACTTAAATCAAGTGCGTTCGAGATTGTCTGAATCAACAGGGTTTTTGCTAACCCTGGTACCCCCACAAGCAGACAATGTCCTTGGCAAAAAATGGCCGTCAAAAGTAAACGTACTGTTTCATCTTGACCTACAATCACTTTTCCAATCTCGGTGCGGAGTTTTTCATAGGATTCTTTCAAAGCTTCGGCAGCTGCAACGTCAGAACTAAACTTCATTTCATCTAAAGGGTTTATGAGTTAATAGATGGGGGATTTAATTTTTTCAATTGTCATCGGGGGAAATGCCGAATATTCGACATCCTTGGTACTCAGGTTCAACTTTGATAAATACGTCAGCTACTGCTTTTTTAAACCACTCATCCACCGCCTTTGTTTTTTTGTTTGCCAAAACAATGTTGTTAAGTTTTTCAAAGTCTAACTTCAAACTCGCCGTGTGCGGTTCCGACTTACTCTTATAATAGACGATGCGCATGGCCGTTTTACCATCGTCCGTACGGTAGTTCAATGGCGCACTTATCGTGCCAACTTTCATGGTATCCAACATCATATACAAGTTATAATCCATAGAAGCATCCAATGGCAAGCGCGACGCGCCCGATTGTGCATCTTTGATGAGCCCTCCCGCGTCGGCAGTGTTTTTGTCTTCCGACCAATCTTTGGCCAATCTTTCAAATTTAGCCGTTGTGTCTGTTTTAATCACTCGGTTTAAGCTATCCAAAATACGCTGTGGTTCACTCAAATCCATGCGGTTGTAATCAGGGCGCAACAAAATGTGACGCGCGTGGTATTCTGCCCCACGGATTTCGAGCAATTGAATCAAGTGCAAGCCAAATTCTGACTCTATCGGTTCTGAGATTTCGTTTGGTTTGAGTTTCAACGCTGCTCCTTCAAACTCTGGCACCATCATCCCGCGCTTGGCAAACCCTAGATCTCCGCCTTGTTGTGCCGAACCAATGTCTTCTGAATAAGCTGACGCCAAGCCAGAAAAATCTTCTCCTTTTTCAACGCGTTGCTTAAAATCCAACAACTTGTTACGAAGTTCGTCTTTCTGCGCTTTAGTTACTTTTGCAAAACGCACAATTTGTCCAATTTCTACCTCCGCAGGAATAAACGGCAAACTGTCTTTTGGAATCGCATTAAAAAACTTGCGAATCTCACTCGGCGTTACTTTGATTGCTTCCGTAATTTTGTTTTGCATTTTGTCCGAAAGCATTTCTTCCTTGATTTCACTGCGAAGCTCTGCTTTTAGCGTCTCAATGCTTTTGCCATAAGCCTCCACAATGTTCTTTTCTGAACCAAAGCGTTTGGCCATGTATTCCATACGAGCCGAAATTTGATTATCAATTTGTTTGTCTTCCACCTCCACCGAGTCAATTTCAGCTTTGGCAAGGAGCATTTTACGGATAATCAAACTTTCCAATGCTTGGCATTGGTTGGGTGCAGGTTGGTTTTGTTGTTGGTATTGTAAAATAAGGTTTTCAAGGTCAGAGCGAAGGATGTAGTAGTTATCTACTTTTCCGATTACTTTGTTGACACTGACACTTTTGCCTTGTGACCAGCCCGAAAGGCAACTAATAAACACCAATACGAGGGTAAGGCTACTGAATCGTTGAATGAGGGTATTTTTCATATAATACTAAATGGACTGCTTATTTTGACAGTTTACGCAATTCTTCTTCGTTTACTTGTACGCCAAATTTTTGGCGCAATTGATTAAGCCAATTTGTTTCGAGTTGTTTTTGGAAATCATTTATCACTGCTCCCCGCGCTTCATTAAAAGTTTTGATACGAGCAGGTTCAATTTTTTCAATGTTAATAACGGCTTTTTTCCCATTTACGTTTACTTGTTGCATTCCAGCTTCCCAACGGCCCGCATTTAGGTAGGCATTGGCACCTTTTGCAAAAGCACCATCGGTGATGCTAATTACTCCTGTCTTCTGGGCATTTAGCGCTTTTTCAAGGTCTTTTTTTGAACTGCTAAAGTACTGAAAACTAATTCGGCGGTTGCGCGTATCGGTTGCTACGGGTTTGTATTTCCCATTGTCTTTCTCAATAATTCGCGTCAACGATACGCCATCCCCTGACAAAGCCTTGATGGCATTTTTCAAGCGAGCCGCCGACACAGAGTCAGCTTCTTCTGCTCCTGCAAACGACGATACCTCTACCACATAATTTTCGTTGTTCATCAATGTCATTGCCACATCTACCAACGCTTCGCGGTGTTTTTCAGTCAATATCGTCGATTTTGAATCAAAAATGAGGTCTGTCCCCTTGCGACGAAGTTGATAAGGCGCAGACTTGAGCGATTCTTGCGCACGTTTCAGTAACGAGTCGCTATCCGACACCAAAATGGTCGCTAGTGCGCGCTCTGGGTACTGGTATTTCTGTTTGTTTTGCTCCCAAAGTTTCCGCTGCCCGAGGGTATCCGACAACGACGGCTGCCAAACGTTGGCTTCCATGGTTTGAGAAAACAACAAACCATCGTTCATTTCCGTTACAAGTGCTTTAAATTCAGGGTATTTTTTGTCCAAATTTTTCTCTTCGACTTCAATCAGCTTTTTCTCCAAATACGTACGATAGTAACGTTGCCCAACCACCAACGGCGACGAGTTTGGCGCAGCAGGTCGCTGAAAATCGCGTACATATTCCAAAAACTGATTTACCAAAAACGACTCATTATCAATACGAAACAGCTCTTTTTTATCAAGCGTTGCGCTGAGAGGTTCGATAAACTTCCACTGACCGTTTAAGATAGACGAATCAAATTTGGCAAGAGCTGCTTCACGAATTGGTTCTGATTCCACTATTTTATATGAAGCTCTTAGCTTTTTGATAAGTGCTTGTTGGATTACTTCACTTCTTGAGTCGGTGGTTACTTTTTGGCGAATTTGAGGAGCTGCCTCGGCAAATGATTCAATGGGCTTTTTGGAAAGCAATTTGATAATATGCCAACCATAATTTGATTGAAACGGCGCCGAAATATCACCCACATTTTTCAAAGAAAATGCGGAATTCTCAAACTCAGGCACCATTTCGCTTGGCCCAAATTCGCGCAGAACACCTCCTTCGTTTTTGGTGGTGGCATCGTCCGAATAATCACGACACACTATTTCCCAAGCTTCTTGTTGAAGCAAGGCCGCCGCTTTTTCTGCCTTGGCTTTCGCTGCGATTTTCCCCGCTTCCGTTGCGCTCGAACTAACGCTCACCAAAATATGCGCCACCTGTACTTTTCCACGCGCAGGACGGCGTTCAAGTACTTTAATCAGGTGATACCCCGCCCGCGAACGCACAGGATTAGATATTTGCCCTATAGGCAACGTAAAAGCGGCTGTCTCAAACGGGTAAATTGTTTTAAAAACAGGAAAATAACTTTCCAAATCTCCCCCCTTTGGACTTGAAATAGGGTCTTTGGAATATTGTTTAGCGGCACTTTCAAAATCAATTTCTTTCTGAATGATGCGCCCACGAAGTTCGCTGATGGCACGAAACACAGACAGCGTGTCCGCAGGTAAAGCATCAGGCGAAACAGGGAGCATAATGTGCGCGATACGAACTTCTTGCTTCATTCGTTCATACGCCTCCGCCACCAAATTATCCACCAACGCCTTGTCCATCAAGTACGGCTGTGCAAGTTGCTGGCGATAAGACGCCATTTCTTCACGAAAACTAGCCGCGGTATCAAGCCCTGCGCTTTGAGCGCCCAATACTTTTAATTTAAGGTTTGTATAAAGTTGTAGGTATTCGCTAATGCCCGTGGGCTTGGTGGTATCGTCCGAAAACTGGTTTTTGGTAAATGACTGAAAAAACTCATCGGTTGTGATTTTTTTCCCGCCAATGGTCAGAATCGTAGGTTCGGACGGTGGTGGCGGTGGAGGGGTAGGTTTCGATGTAGTACAGGCTGTAATACCAAGAATCAACGCAGCGACGACGAAATAGCTATACTTCATTTGAACTTCTTTTGGTTCATTAATTAAACACTAATCAAGCTTCATTTATTGTGAAGTTTGCAAAGTTACGCCAACTTTCCGAAAGTTTAAACAAACATTCGTTTTGTCAATAGCTCCTTTCTATAACCGAAATCGCTTTATCTTTGCGCCATGCGTTATTTTTTGGAACTTAATTACCGAGGGACGGACTTTCACGGGTGGCAAAAGCAACCCAATGCTCCCACCATTCAGGAAGAACTCGAACGGGCGTTTGGGGTTATTTTGCGGCAGCCACTCGAAATTATTGGCAGCAGCCGCACCGATGCGGGCGTTCATGCCGAACAACAATTTGCCCACTTTGACGTGCCCGAGCCCCTCCCCGCCCCCGACCGACTTATCCACGGCATCAACAGTGTCTTGCCCAACTCCATTGCGGTTAAAAACCTGACCTTGGTCAAAGACGATGTTCATTCGAGGTTTGCGGCGACGCACCGTTGTTATCAGTACCGAATCGTGTATCAGCGCAATCCATTTTTGGTGGATTTGGCACACACGTATCGGCCCATTTTGGATGTACAAAAAATGAACGAAGCGGCAAAACTTCTTCTACAATACGAAGATTTTGAGTGCTTTAGCAAAATCCACACCGACGTAAAGACATTCATTTGCCAGATTGCCTTTGCCTACTGGGAACCGACCGCCTTGGGCATCACTTTTCACATCAAAGCCAATCGCTTTTTGCGTGGCATGGTGCGTGCCATCGTAGGAACGCTGCTTGAAGTAGGGCGTGGCCGAATGAGTATTGAACAATTTGAGCAAATTATTATTTCCAAAAACCGTAAAAATGCCGCTGCTCAGGCACCTGCTTGCGGGCTTTTTTTGACCGAAGTAGGCTACGAATGGAACGAACTTTTGAACTAACTTATACTTCCCTTGAATAAAATAGGTATTATTATCCTCGCCGCGGGAGAATCAAAACGAATGGGTTCTCCAAAACAATTGCTCCAAATTGAGGGCAAGAGTCTAATCCATCGCACCGCTGAAATCGCCCTCGCTACCGACTGCTACCCCGTGGTGATGGTCATTGGTGCCAATAAACCGCAAATTGCCCCCGAAATTGTTGATTTACCCCTCACCGTCATCGACAACCCCATGTGGCACGAAGGCATGTCGTCGTCGGTAAAAATGGGACTTGCGGGCGTCTATATGACTTACAAAGAAATTGAAGCCGTCATCATTCTTGTCTGCGACCAGCCTTACCTTTCGGTTTCGTTGTTAGAACGGATGATTGAAATTTATACCACCAAAAAACCACGGCTCATTGCTTGTCGATATGGGGAGCAACTGGGCGTGCCTGCTTTATTTGATCGGACGCTTTTTGAAGAACTTTTAAATCTCAAAGGCGACAAAGGTGCCAAGCCTGTACTGATGAACCACCTCGACGAAGCGCATATCCTTCAGTTTGAAGCTGGCAGCATCGACCTCGATACGCCCGACGAGTACCAAGCCTTTCTGGATGGCCTTCGTTAATTTTCAAACATACTGACAAAAATCAGTAGTCAATTCTTCGATTTTAATTTGGATTTATTCTAAACAAATACGTATGTTTGCAAAAAATTAGAATTATTCTAAATAAAATTACTGTTGTAGTAAGCTCAAAGCAAGCCTTGCAGAAGATGAATAAGAATCCTCACATTGAAGCCGTTACGCTCCGTCTTAATCAATTTTTAGAAGTAAAAGGGTATCGCCGTACCCAAGAGCGTTACACCATTTTAGAGGAAATCTATGCAAAAAACGACCACCATCACTTCGATGCCAGTGAGTTACGCGAAACCCTCATTCAAAAGGGTTTTCATCTGAGCATGGCAACCGTTTATAATACCTTAGAATTATTTGTGGAAGCTGGGCTCATCAAAAAACATCAGTTTGGCGGACAAGCGGCTTCTCACTATGAGCGAACCGTTGGGAGCGGCCAGCACGACCACATTCTTTGTTTGGATTGTGGGTTTGTCAAAGAATTTTGCGACCCACGAATCCATACCATCGAAAAAACGGTCAGCGATTGGTTTTCTACCGACATTGCTTATCACTCTTTGGTGCTTTACGGCCACTGCACGGAGGAGCTTTGCAAAAACCGAATTACCAAGAATGTGAATTAATTTTTTTGCACCACTATTTATAATTAGTTTAAATTAAAATGAAATCATTTCCTCTTACATGGACATTGGGTGTCATTGCGGCACTGGTACTTTTTCTTCAAGCCTGTTCAAGCAGCGAGAAGGCATCAAACGAAACCGCTACTTCTGAAAAGAAAATCGGGGTATTGTTGGTCAATCACGGCTCTCGTTCGGAGACTTGGCGCAATGAATTGGTGCGTTTAGAAAAAAATGTAACTGATTCTGTATTGGCATCTGGCGATGTGAAAGGCATTAAAACGGCCTTCATGGAATACACCGAGCCGTCGATTGCGACGCGTCTCAAAGAGTTTGATAAAGAAGGCTTTACGGACGTGGTCGTGGTTCCAATTTTCTTGACTGTGAGCCCGCATACTTTTGAAGACCTGCCGACTATCATGGGACAAAAAGAAGATAAAGCCTCCATGGAAGCCCTGAAACTAGAGAAAATTGAGCGTTATGTTCCCAAAGCAGCCATCCACATTACCCCCAACTTAGACTTTACCGACGTATTAAAAAGAAACGTATTGCGCAGGGCAAAAGAACTTTCAAAAGATGCACCCCACGAAGGACTTGTGTTGATTGGCTACGGCGACGAAACCTACGACAAAGAATGGACGGAGTTGTTTAACCAAGTTGCCACACACGTAAAACAAGAAATTGGCATCAGCGAACATAGCCACGGCTGGTGCGGGCACATTGCTCACTACAATCCTGCCGAAACCACCAAGGCAGTAAATGAAGTCTTAAAGAAAAAAGAGAAGGCCGTCGTCATTCCTGTGTTGGTTGCGCACGACGAAGACTTTCAGCTTAAAATCATCGGAGGTGGCATCGATAAAGTGGCTAACAGTGAAAAAAAGGTTTCTTACAAGCCTGATGCCATCCTCCCCGACCCTGACATTCAGCATTGGGTTATTACCGTCGCCAATGAGTTTGTAGGTAAAATCAAAAAAAGCTAAGTGACAATGGACTGGTCAAAAAAGGCGCTTCGGCGGCTCAACATCGCCACGCACCGTGATTTAGGCTATTTTTTTTCGGCTTTGATTATTGTCTATTGTTTGTCGGGCATTGCGCTGAATCACGTCGATGATTGGAATCCTGACTTTATTTTGACAAAACGTGAGTTGGTCATTCCTACCAACTACCAGATGGGCAAAATTGGCGAAAAAGAAATTGCTGAGTTTGCCAAAATGGTGGGAGAAGGTCGCCACAAATACGTGGACTCTCCCACCAAAGATCAGCTCAAAATTTATTACAAAGACGCCTCTTTTCACCTCAATTTCACGAGCCGAAAAGGATTGTACGAGCACATTTCCAAGCGCCCACTTTTTTACGAAGTCAACGCCATTCACCGCAATAGCCTCCACGGCTGGAAATGGGCTTCCGATGTCTTTGCCGTTTTGCTCATTTTGATAACGTTGACGGGTCTTTTTATCCTAAAAGGTAAACATGGGCTCGGTGGGCGTGGGAAATGGCTCCTTGCCGCTGGTTTTGCTCCTATCCTTCTTTTCGTCGTGTTACTTTCATTCAAATGATGAGCTCCATGAAATACCTTTTGGTTGGACTTTTTTGGTGGATCAATGCGTCAGCATTTTGTCAAACACCCCAAGGAAAAGTGTTTGGTACGGTCAAAGATGCCTCGGGGCCTATCGCTGGCGCTACCGTTGCCGTACCTTCTACTTCTTGGGGAACAGTGACGGATGCCAAAGGCCAATTTGAACTTGCGCTCCCCCAAGGAAAACATACGATTAGTATTCGCTTTGTGGGTTTGGCCACGGTTCAAAAAGAAGTAAACGTAGATAACGTTTCAATCGCTATGGGGGAAATTTTGCTAACTCCTTCGACCAATCAGCTGGATGCGGTGGTTGTGACAGGGCAATTTGGTCCACAGTCGGTACGCAATTCGGTGTATCAAATCCGTACTATTTCTAACGAACAAATTCGCCTGCGTGGAGCAACCAACATCCAAACCGTCCTGAATACGGAACTCGGAATGCGTTTCTCTAACGACCTGACTTTAGGAACGACCGATGTTCAGCTAATGGGAATGTCGGGGCAAAATGTCAAAATTTTGTTGGACGGTGTCCCGATGATTGACCGTGGTTCTACCCGCGAGAGTTTGGGTCAAATTGACATCAACATCATCGACCGAATTGAGATTGTCGAAGGCCCCATGTCTGTTTCGTATGGCTCAGATGCGCTGGCGGGCGTCATCAATATCATTACCAAAAAAGGAGATGAAAAAGCCAACCTGACCCTAACCGCTCGTGTGCAAGAAGAAACGACGGGGCGCGATTACCAACCCTTTGCGGGCGAGGGTACGCATAATGAATTTCTGGGCGTGGCTTGGCAAAAAAAAGGCTGGCAGGTATCAGGCAATTTTTCACGCAACTTCTTCGGCGGATGGCAAGGAGCCAACACAGGCCGTAAAAAAGAATGGTTACCCAAAGAGCAGTACCTTTCAACGGCGGGAATCGCCTACCGAACTCAAAAAGTAAACGTTTGGTATCGTTTCAATGGTACGTCCGAAACCCTCAAAAGCCTGGGTGATACTTACATCAATACCCAAACCAAAAACCTATCGGCTACTGACCAGTTTTATGTCACCTACCGTTGGTTTCATCAGGCACAAGGTGAGTACCAAGTCAATGACAAAACAGGCCTTACTGCTGCCGTATCGTTTACGGATTACAGCCGCCAAACCGAAACCACTGACTATGACCTTGTTCGCGAGCGACGTACCCTCAACCTGAGTGGGTCACAGGATAAGTCAACGTTCAAAACTACCTTTGCCCGACTGACGGCACAGCATCGGTTTTCGAGCCACGTTTCGCTTCAGCATGGGTTTGAAATGAACCTCAATTCCAGCGCAGGGGAGCGTATCCAAGGCACGCCACACATCAACGAGTTTGCTTATTTTGTTTCGTCTGAGTTTAAAATTGGCAAAAAAATCAACGTTCGTCCAGGGCTTCGGTTTCTCAAAAACTCCGTGTACGATGCCCCGCCCGTCATTCCGTCCATCAATACCAAGTTCATTTTGGCCGATGGTCTTGACTTGCGGTTGGCCTACGCCCGAGGGTTTCGTTCTCCCGCACTGCGCGAATTGTATTTTACTTTTTTTGACGCAAGTCATTCCATTAGAGGCAATACCAATTTAAAAGCGGAAGACTCTGATAGTTTCAATGCCTTCCTGTCTTATCAAGTGATTGCGAAACCTACCTTGCGATTCAACAGCACGTTGGGTGGTTTTTACAATCACTTCAACAACCTCATTTCGATTGGCACTGACCCAACCAACCCAGCGATTTCGACTTACATGAACATTGATACCTTCAAAACCACAGGATTCACGTTCAACAACACGCTTTTCTGGAAAAACTTGCAAGGTAGTCTTGGTTTCTCACACATTGGCCGTTACAACAGCGTTTCGGAATCGGTTTCATCTCCAGCTTTTGTTTGGTCCAACGAGGTCAATACCAACCTCCGCTATACGATTCCCCAAATAGCAACCAGCCTAAGTTTTTATTACAAATACACGGGAAAACTACCCACCTATCAGGCAGTCAGTACCGAGAATGGCACCATCGCCAGCCTTGCCGAAACGGCCGCTTTTCACATGGCCGATGTTACGTTAAACAAAGTCTTTTTCAAAAACTATACGCTTGTGGGAGGGGTAAAAAACCTCTTCAACGTCACTCGCTTGGCCAATTCTGCTGTCAATACAGGCGCAGGGCATAGTTCAGGGGGCGCAGTTCCCATGGCGTATGGCAGGTCATTTTTTGTGGGACTGACCGCCCAATTGTCTAAATGAGTTCGGGTCTGACGATACGAGTGCGGGTCAGACGATAGTCAGACCCACTTTACAGCCACGCAATCGTCCACCAATCTGAAGTCTGACTATCGTCTGACTCCAACTAAAAACAATAAATAAACTTTTATCAAAATGAAAAAAATACTCTGCACCTTATTCGTTACCACCAGCATTTGGGCTTTTACTGCCTGTGAACAAAAGGTAGAATTACCCGATAACCTCGCCTCGTTTACCACCACCGCACAAGGACTCGAAGGAGACGAAGCAAGTATTCAAATTGCGCTCAGCCGCGCTGCCGACGCGGCAGTGCCCGTAAGTATTCAGCTAACGCCCACGTTGTTGACATACGACAAAGAATTTACGACCGAACCTGCCGCAAGTAATAATGTCATTTCGGCCACCATCCCAGCGGGGCAGTCAGGGGTTACGATCAAAGTAAAAAAGAAAGCCAATGTGTTTTTGAATGGTGATGAAAGCTTGGCGCTCAAAATCACATCGGTAGGAACGCCCGTTTTGATGGGCTTAAACACCGAACTGAAACTAAGCTTTGCCGCCATTACCTCCACAGGAAGTCAATTAACTGCCGAGGGAAAAACGGCCGAATCGAATTATGCCAACAACGTCTATATCGACCTCAGCGCCAATGCTACGACCCTTTCAACCCGTAAAAGCTGGAATTTAGGGTTTTACCAAGGTGGACAGTTCCGTGTCATTCTCAATCACAGCTACCAAACCTCCGCTGCTGCCACGGCCAAAACGGACATTACTGCCGTCACCTTGGCCGACACGGCTTCTGTCTTAGACTTAAACTTTGCACCTGGGGCCGAAGGTTCATTGGCGTTGTGTGACTATTGGGATGGTGATTTAACCAAAACATCCTTTGCTGAAGTATCGGCTACTGAATCCCAAAACAAAGTGTATTTGGTTAGTTTTGAAGGAAGTAAAGCCAAAAATCAGTGGTACAAAGTAAAAGTAAACCGCAACGGAGAAGGCTATAAAGTACAGTTCGCGCGCATTGGCGAAACGACGATTCAGACCATTGATATACCTAAAAACGCCGATTACAACTTCTCTTTCCTATCGCTCGAAACGGCCAAATTGGTAAGCGCCGAACCTCGCAAAGCGAGTTGGGACATTCAGTGGGGCTACAGCACCTCCAACGCAGGCACCGTTCCTGCTACGCCGTATTGGTTCCAAGATTTCATTTCGCTCAACTACGCCGCAGGTGCCGAAGCAGCCGAAATTCTCACTTCTGCCACTACTTACGAGGCTTTTGGCGAAAGTAATCTAACAGGTTTGACCTTCCTCAAAACCCGCGACGCCATCGGCAGCAAATGGCGCAATACCGCCCCGGGCACTACGGCGGGTATTCGCAAAGACCGTTTTTACGTCGTCAAAGACCCTGCAGGCAACTATTACAAAGTACGCTTCATTAGCATGGGCTTGGCCAGCGACGGCGGAGAACGTGGCAAACCTGTCTTTGAATATGCCCTTGTCAAGAAAAAATAGGCGTTCGGGTCAGACGATAGTCAGACCCGAACGCCTTACCAATCTAACTGACTATTTCTTGGTCAGACGATAGTCAGACCAGAAATCTGGCTTCCGTCTGACTGTATCACTGTACCTAACCAGTCTGACTATCGTCTGACTTCTTTGTAGAATTTTAATTAATTAACCACATAAAATGAAAATTTCTCTTCCCCACACATTACAACTCACCTCAAGATTAGTACTTGTTTTTGTATTGATAAGTACCTTTGCTTGGTCACAAAACGCCACCCTCAAAGGCCGCGTTACTACCACCGACGGCAAGGCAGCCGAGTTTGTTAACGTCATTTTAAAAGGAACAAACAAAGGGGTAGTCGCTGATGCGGAAGGTAACTATGAGTTGACCAACATCAAACCAGGCAATTACACTTTGCAAGCAAGTTTTGTTGGTTTAACTCCCCTGTCTAAAAAAATCACCCTTACCGCAGGACAAGTACTGGAAGAAAACGTAGAACTCGCCGCCAATAGCCAACAGCTTCAAGAAGTGCTGGTTACGGCCAATCCGAGCAAATACGTTTCTGATTATCCATCCATCTCACTGCGACTCAAAACGCCTTTGTTGGAACTTCCCCAAAATATTCAGGTGGTAACGGCCCAAACGTTGAAAGACCAACAAATTTTTGACATGTCGGAGGGCGTAACGCGTAATGTCAGCGGAGCTGCCCGCTCTGAACACTGGGAAACGTATGCGCGTATTTCGATGCGCGGGTCACGCATTGCTGCTTTCCGAAACGGAATGAACGTCACCGAAGTTTGGGGGCCACTTACCGAAGACATGAGCATGGTAGAACGTATTGAGATTGTCAAAGGCCCCGCGGGGTTTATGTTGGCCAGCGGCGAACCGAGCGGTTTTTACAACGTAGTTACCAAAAAGCCCACAGGTATGACCAAAGCAGAAGCTACGATGACGGTCGGAAGTTTTGGAACGTACCGTAGTTCAATGGATTTTGATGGAAAATTGAGCAAAGATGGAAAAGTTCTGTACCGTCTCAATTTGATGGGACAAATGAAAGGTACGCACCGCAATTACGAGTTCAACAACCGTGTGTCAATCGCTCCCGTCATTAAGTTTCAAATCAACCCTACCACCTCTCTAACGGCCGAATATACCCTTCAAGGAGTCGGTATGTCTCCGATTGGTTCGGCCTATGCCTTCTCTCCCAAAGGAATTAGCGACTTGCCACACGATTTTACGATGTTGGAACCCAACATGAGAACCACGAACATCAAAGACCAGTCGCTATTCATCACCCTTTCGCACAGCATTAATGCCAACTGGAAATTTACGGGTCAAGTAGCGTATTTACACTTCGACCAAGTAGGCGAAAGCCTCTGGGCGTCAGGATTTAGCGGCGACACGCTAAAAAGAACTTCCAGTATTTGGGATATTTTGGGGCAAACTAAAGTAGGACAGTTTTTTGTCAACGGTGATGTACAAACGGGAGGAATCAAACACCGCATTTTGACGGGCATCGACATGGGCAACAAGGATTTTTACCACGATTGGAGTCAAGGAGGGATTGTGGGAGACTTGAACGTCTATAAGCCTGTTTACGGACAAATTCCTGCCAAAAATTACGCCGTTTATGACCGTAGTCTGAGCATCCGTGAGCGTGGAGTTCATTATAACAATGTTTATACCGCGCTGTACGCCCAAGATGAAATTCGTCTGGCCAACGATAAACTTCGCGTCACGTTGGCAGGCCGCTATACCTCCACCAACGACATTGACCCTTACTCTGGCACCGTAAAATCGGGCAAGTTTACGCCACGTTTTGGTCTTAGTTATTCCATCAACAAAAGCACAAGCGTGTATGCGGTCTATGATGAATCGTTTATTCCGCAAGCGGGTGGTACGTTTGAAGGGAAAAAATTTGACCCTATCGTTGGCAACAACAAAGAAGTTGGAATCAAAAAAGAATGGCTTGATGGCCGCTGGAATGCCTCCGCGAGTGTGTATCGAATCACCAAAAATAACGTTTTAACCGCAGACCCTAACCACCAGTTTTTCTCAATTCAGTTGGGACAAACCCAAACGCAGGGAATAGAACTCGACCTCCGCGGACAAATAGTATCGGGCTTAGACATTACGATGAATTATGCCCTTACCGACGCTAAAATCACCAAAGATACCGACAACAAACAAGTCAATAAGCAAGTGCCTGGCACCGACAAGCACATCGCCAACGCTTGGCTGAGCTACCGCGTACAATCTGGGAAAGCGTCAGGGTTAGGACTTTCATTAGGGGTTCAGAATACCAGCGGAAGAACCAACTGGTACGGAATTTACAATCCTGACGTTGACCCATCTATGCCCAACTACACGCGCTTTGACGGAGCTATTTCGTACCAGTTGAACAAGTTTGGGATTGCCTTAAACGTAAACAACATTTTCAATAAGTACCTCATTACGGGCGGTGCCTATTATCCTTGGAGCTCAAGCTATTACTCACAGGTGGAAGCCCTAAGAAATGCCCGCTTGAGCATTAACTATAAGTTTTAGTTTTTTTCTGTGTTCCACCTCTCCTACTCAGGGAAGTGGAACACAGTTTGGTATGACATAAATTATCAAAAAATGAACTTCAAAAAAATCATTGGCTTCATTCACCTCTGGCTCGGGCTTTTGTCGGGGTTTGTCGTGTTTGTAGTAAGCCTTACGGGCTGCCTGTACGCCTTTCAGCAAGAAATTCAGGATGCACTCCAAGACTTTCGCTTTTCAAAAGTGGAAAACAAAGCCATACTTCCCCCCTCGGCCTTTGAGGCAGTTGCCCGTAAAACCTTACCCAAAGCCCATTTGCACGCCATCAATTACCCCGCAAAAGGGCGCAGTGTCGAGGCTATTTTTTTTGATTTTGCCCCCAACGAACACTATTACATTGTTTATCATAACCCTTATACTGCCGAGGTGCTACACGTCCAAAACATGGAAGAGACTTTTTTCCATTGGGTATTAGATGGCCACTATTACCTGTGGCTTCCTCCCGAAATTGGACAACCCATTACCTCTTATGCTACCCTTATTTTTGTGTTTTTGCTCATTACAGGTATCGTCCTTTGGTGGCCTAAAAACAAAGCAGCGGCGAAACAACGCTTCTGGTTTCGCTGGAAAGATGCGACGCAATGGAAACGCAAAAACTATGATTTACACAACATTTTAGGGTTTTATAGCTCTACTTTGTTACTCATTATCGCAGTTACGGGTATATTTTTTGGTATCCAATGGTTTACTTATCTCATTTATAATGCCACGGGAGGGGAAAAAAACTTGTTGTTTACGGAGCCCGTCTCGCAAAAACCCATTCAAACCAACTTTAAAAAACCCGTCACTGATTTGATTTGGGAAAAAATGAAAGCCGAACACCCTGATGCAGTTTCGCTCGAAGTTCACGCCATCGAATCTGATTCTTCCACCATTGGGGCCAACGTAAATAAAAAAGATGGGGTTTATTGGAGCATCGACTACCGTTATTTTGACCAATACACCTTAAAAGAAATCTCGGTTGATCACGTCTATGGAAGACTAAAAGACGCAAATGTTGCCGATAAATTAATCCGAATGACCTACGATATTCATACAGGGGGTATTTTAGGTCTTGCGGGAAAAGTACTGGCTTTTTTACTTTCTGTCGTGGCCACCAGTTTGCCCATTACAGGCTTTATGGTTTGGTGGGGGCGAAGAAAAAAGAAAGAAAGAACAGCTGTAAAATCGGCGAAAGTCGAAGTTATTTAAACAATTGTGTGGCTGGTTGCTCACAACCAGCCCATTCTCCTAAAAACAACCATGAATTGTGGTCAGACGATAGTCAGACCACAACACACACATCAGATTTTTTACCATTTTATTAGACCTATTTTCACGGTCTGACTACCGTCTGACCTAGTTCAAAATCATTGTTCAAACCCCCATGAGCAATTTTTATAACGAAGCACTGCTTTTATCAGATGCCAACGAAATCTTAGCGCATTCGGGCTATCAGAACAATAATTGAAGCTATTTTTTTGCACATTTAATTATAATTAGTCTAAATTAATTTTTAAAAATAACTCATTTACAGGCATGTGCGAATTTAAAACCCTTCACTTAGACGATAAACTGGGCTACGTGCTTCAGTGTATCCACTGCAAACAAATCACCATTGGATTTGGGATTTTGGTCTTCAGCCGTACTGTCACCGAATTTTATAAACTGGTACAAGATACGCACAGTTGTTATGCTCATCATTTAGCAATGGGCATTGACCCTAAATTACGTAGCATTCCTTTTCTACAATTAAGCGAATATAGCTGCGTCACCGTCTCGCTCAATGACCTTTATTATTTAGGTGAATTATTGGACTTTGCCTGTGCCAAACTCCAACTGGAAAAAATGATTGCGTCACTTCCCAACAACTAACGCTGCTATGAAAACGCTGCACTTCCGCACCAACATCGACTGTCCCTTTCGGCTCTTGAAAGCGACCTGTGGTTTGGAGTGCCTTCGGGGAAAGTATTGTCATTTTAGTGTCGATTTGGTGGAACAGAACCACATTCTTACTATTAAAACCGACGATTTACAACCCGATGAAATTATCCAAGCCTTGAAACAAGAAGGGGTCTCTTGCGAGATGCTTCTTCACAGCTGATGTAAAAAGGGATTTTAGTAATCCCTTTTTTTTACTACTTTTGCCCCCAGTTTATGGTGCTAGTCAAAAATACCCTTTTTGACCCAAGCTTAATAGGGAAGTCGGTGCAATGCCGACGCTGTCCCCGCAACTGTAAGTTTCGTTCGTTTGTTTTCACTCTGCTTTGCCACTGCCCTTTTGGGGCGGGAAGGTCTGAAAACAAGAAACAAGCCAGGAGACCTGCCATTGATTATCCTTGATTGTGTTCTTACGGAGGATGAGAACAGTTGAGTGCTTTTTTTTCATACTTATTTTTAAAAAATGGTCAGACGTACTTCTACTGTACTCGTCTCTGTGCTTGGTATTGCTTTGGCAGGATTCAGTCCCAACTGTTATTCCCAAAAAGAGCAAACACTCTGTGAAGTAACCGTCACGGCGGTTAAACCCGAGCGATTTATGATTGGGCAAAAAGTCAAAGACATTGACTCCACGCAGCTTGCCCAAAATCGCTTCACAACCCTCGCCAATTTCTTGCAATTTCAGTCACCCATTGCTTTCAAAAGCTACGGGGCAGGTCAGCTTGCCACGATTTCGTTTCGAGGTACCTCATCCAGCCACACGGCTGTCTTGTGGAATGGCGTAAATATCAACTTCCCCTCTTTGGGGCAGTCAGACTTTTCAACCCTTCCGATGAGCGGTTTCGACGAAATGACGATTCAATACGGTTCGGCGGCAAGTTGCGTAGGTACTGACGCCGTTGGGGGAAGTATTTTACTTCGCTCAGTTCCCAAGTTCAACCAAACGGGCCTTCAAGCCATTGCTGGAGTAAGCGCCGAAAGCTCCAAAAATTTTGCAGGACAAGCGGGGTTAAGGTTTTATTATCCAGTAGCTAAAAATTGGAAATTATCGGGCAAAACACTTTTTTACGGAGCAGATATTCGCAACGATTTTGGCAATGACCCGATTCAAAATAGAAAAGGAGCTCAGTACCCCGTTGAACCCATGCAAACGCTACAAAAAGGGTTTGTTCAGGACATTTATGCCCTCCATTCCAACGGAAATCTGTTCAGTTTAAATGCTTGGATTACCGACAACAACCTCACCATTCAGCCAAACAGCTTGATTCTGAGAGAGATTACTCAAACCAAGGCACAACGGTATGTGTTGTCGTACAACGTTGGAAAAACCCTCCTGAGGGCAGCTTATATCAACGATGTGTTGGACTACGGAAGGGCTGACAACACAAACCCTAGTCATACCAACATTGACCGTTATTTATTTCGGGTTGAGCACGATTTTTCGTGGATTAAAAGCTGTGAAAGAGGAACAAACCTCAAAGTTGGTTCAGAAGTTACCCACTATGCGGCACAAGTGGATGGATACGGCAAAGAGCTAAAAACCGAAAACCGCGCCGACTTTTACATGCTGCTTCGGTACCAGCACAGTCTGCGGTTTTCTAGTTCACTCAACCTTCGTCAGGCGCTGGTGAGCGGCTACAATCCCCCTTTTACTCCGTCTCTTGGCCTTGATTACCGCGTTTTTAGCACCCCTACCGACCGCCTTAACCTTACCACCAATATCGCCTACAGCTATCGCGTCCCGACCCTCAATGAACGTTATTGGGTCAACCTCGGAAACCCAGCCCTCCAACCCGAAGTTGGATTTAACAAAGAAATTGGCGCAGTTTGGAAACGGCGCACTTCTGAGCACTTCCATCAGCAATACAGCATCAATGCGTTTCACAATTTGATTGACAACTGGACGTATTGGAATCCTGACAAAAATTATAAAGTCGAAAATTTACAACAGGTACTCGCCAAAGGCATTGAAATCGAAACCAGCCACCGAGTCATCACCGCTGCTTGGGAAGCAACGGCACAGTTTCAATACGCCTTGACGCATTCTTCCCAACAAAAAGCCTACGGCCCTTATACCCAAGACATTTTGGGCAAACAGTTGATTTACGTCCCTCGGCACAGTCTCAGCGGCACGTTGGGCGTCACATCGGGAGCTTGGTCATTTACTGTTCAGCAACTCTATAACTCAGCACGTTTTATCACCTTTGACCATTCGGGACGGCCCTTTCCTGGTTATTACCTGATGAACGCTTGGGCAACTTACCAGTACAAACTCAAGCAACATCGGCTTCATTTTCAGTTGCAAGGCAATAATTTGACCAACACACTATATCCCAATCTCAAGAAAAATGCGATGCCAATGCGCTCGGTATCGTTCAATGTCATTTTCATTTTCAATCAAAAAAAATAAATTCATGAAAATCAACTCCATTTTAGTTGCACTCTTTACAGTAAATCTTCTTGCCTCTTGCGAAAAAAACGAAACCGAACCCGTACAACCCTATGATACAGGGGTGATTGTTGTCAACGCTGGAAATTTCACGGACAATAATGGCACACTCAGCCTCATCCAACGCACTGGTCAAACGGCAGTTACTGATATTTTCCAAAAAGAAAACATGCGTTCTATCGCAGGGGGCTTGAGTGGCTATGCCGAAGTAAATGACAAAGGCATTATTTTGGTCGATAATTCGACGGCGGGCAAGGATGCCATCGAAATCGTAAACGCCCGCACCTTTAAAACCGTAGCAACGATTCCTTCTGCCGAAATTGAAAATCCGCGCACTGTCATCAAAGTTTCCGAAACAAAAGCGTACGTCAGTGCGTGGGATGCAACGGGCGATTTCTCTAATTTTTACAAAAACCCAGGCTACATCGCGGTGTTGGATTTGACATCGAACAAGATTGTGAAAAAAATCGCCGTTCAAAACGGCGCCGAATCGCTGGCATTAGTAGGAAATGAAGTATATGTCGGAAATACAGGTTCGGGAAAAACCGTCTTAACTGTGATTGACGTCACAACGGATGCCGTAAAACAAACAATTGAGGTAGGCCGCAATCCAAACATCATTGGCGTGGACGCAAGCAGCAAACTTTGGGTATATGCAGGAGGTGAGCTGCAAAAGATAAATACCAGCTCAAAAACAGTAGAAAACAAACTCAAAATCACCGCTTCTAACGCGTCAAAATCGCCCAGTTCGTTTGTTTTGAGTGCCGACAAAGCGACGATTTACTACACATTCTCGTTTTATGATGCCGCAGATAACTACGTTCAAAAAGGTGAAACCTACAGTTTCAGCACGACAAGTACGGCCATTGAAGCAAAGACTCCTTTTATCAACCGCCTATTTAGTGGTGGCTTGGCCGTTGACCCACAAACGGGCGATTTGTACGCTGGTTTAGTTCCTTCTTACAAACAAGCAGGTTACGTTTTTCGCTATAAATCGAACGGGACACTCATTGATTCGGTAAAGGCTGAAATTGCCCCAAGCAAGTTTTTCTTCAAAAAATAAGCATTCATATCCACCCATTAACAGTTAGCAGTGATGTTTTAGGGAGTATCCAAACGGGTACTCCCTTTTTTTACACCAAAGCCACCCTTTACACCCCACTCTTAGTAGCCCAAACCAGCCCGAGGTTCGTATAATAATCAGCTACAAACTTTATTATCCCTTGGACAATGCCCACTATTCTACTAACCTTTCTCATCGCATTTACCTCCGCTTTTTACGTTGCGGCCCAACCCTCAGCTATCTACCACCAAGACATAAAAACCGATATTACGCTTCCCACTGAAGCTGGGAAAAATACGCTAAAGCTTTTTCAGTCGAAAGACCAACGAATCTGCGTTACCTCGACGGGTATTTTTCGGTTCAAATCAGGAAAGTGGAGTGGCCAAAAGCAATCCACTGAATTGACAAACGCTTCATTAGATGGCGATGGAAATATATGGATGGCGACTGCTCGGGGCATTTATTCCGAAAAAAAAGAGAAACAAATCCCCCAACCGCCGCTTTCGCAAACCGATACCATCCTGACCCTTTTTTGGGAAACACCTAAGCAACTCTGGGTGGGTACCAACAACGGCCTAATGGGCTGGAATGGGCAATGGTCACCGTCGCTTTACGTCAAAGAAAGCCGCGTGAATAGCGTAGCCAAAGACGCTCAAGGACAACTTTACGTCGCAACCAACCGTGGACTGTGGCGACGTACCAATGGGCGATGGTTTAACCTCGACGAAAGCCTCATGGCCGTAGGAAATAAAGAAATGTATTTTGCCCTGACCAATTACAACAACGAGCAAGACATGGTTTATAGTAGCCTGTGGTCGGTGGGATGTATTGCCAACGACGGAAATCATTGGGTGCTGAGAGCCACCGACGGACTTCCTTACGGGCCTGTTACGGTACTTACGCCTTTCGCAAGCGGGCTTTGGATGGGAACTCAAAAAGGATTGATAAAAAAAGATAGTCGCTGGCAATACTACAACGGCAGACGCTGGCTTCCCGACAACCAAGTGAATGACATTTTAGTCGTTGATTCACTGACAGTTTGGGTAGCAACGCCGCAAGGAATTGCCCAAATTCAGCAGCAAGCGATGACCTTGGAAGAAAAAGCCAAACGAATCGAACAGACGATTGTGCTACGGCACAATCGCCGTGGATTGGTCAACCATTCTCATCTAAAAGTGGCGGGGGATATTTCGACAAGTTACCTCAACAATGAAGATAACGACGGCTTGTGGACGGCCTGTTATTTGGTCGCCGAATGTTTCCATTATGCCTCCACGGGCGACTCTTCCGCAAAAAACCGAGCCATTCGCACCTTTGAAGCCCTAGAACGACTCGAAAAGGTTTCGGGCATTTCGGGTTATCCTGCCCGTTCGTATGCCTTAGCTACCGACCCCATCACACAGTCACGGTCGCCACACCCAAAACTCTGGCATCCTTCGCCCGACGGCCAATGGCAATGGTTGGACGACACCAGTTCGGACGAAATCACAGGTCATATTTTTGCCTTACCTATATTTTATGATTTGGTGGCCAACGATGAACAAAAAGAAAGAACGAAACAGCTCATCAAACGCACCGTTGACCATATCATTGACCACAATTATCACTTGATTGACTTCGACGGCAAGCCAACCCGTTGGGGAGTTTGGCATCCCGATTCGCTCAATCATTCGCCCAATTGGATGTACGAACGGGGACTCAATTCCTTACAAATTTTGTCTTTTCTCAAAACCGCCTTCCACTTTACAGGTGATGAAAAGTACGAAAAGCACTATCACTATTTGGTAAATCAACACGGTTATGCCAAAAATGCCCTGCAAGCCAAGGTTTTTGGGCCGTTTGAAACCAGCCATTCTGACGATATTCTGAACTTTTTCCCTTATTATGGTTTGCTCAATTACACAAAAGGAGACCCCAATCGCGAACTCTACCTCAAAAGCCTCGAACGAAGTTGGAAAGCCGTTAAGTCTGACCACATGCCTATCTGGAACGTAATGGCAAGTGTGATGCTGCGCAAAGATTGTGATGTAGCCATCGCTTTGGAAGAAATCCAGCAGTTTCCGCTCGACTTGATTAATTGGCGGATGGAAAACAGTCATCGTTGGGATTTACCCAAAGACCCGTTGATAAGCCGTTTCCGCCGTCTTCAATCCACCGAGCCCATCCCTACCCCCGAAAGCGGTGTCTCACGCTGGAACACCAACCCAAAAGAATTTGATTCGGGCGATGGTGGCAAAACCGAAGACAGTGGTTCCTACTTTCTTTTTGCGTATTGGATGGGGCGGTATTATGGATTTTGGTAGAACCACTACCCTATTTCGCAACAATGTTGCAAAATAGGGTCAAGCCTTTTATATTTGCATCATTGTTGCAAATATAAAAAGTCCAATGAAAAAACACCTTTATTACACCTCACTTGTAGCTTTGGGTATCACTGCTACGTTTAGTGCCTGCCACAATCACAACGATGTAGCCCCCGATGACAACCTTGAGCACAAATTTATCAGGGTCATGGTTAGTGATGAATCCACAACAGATATTTCGTATCTCAATCCTCGAACTGGTGGCGTCACATTTGAAAAAGCACTCTTCCCAAAATCCGCACTCTACACAACTGCCTCAGGACGGTTTGGGGTAGTTATTCACCGCGAAAACAATTCCGTGCAAGCCTTTGACACTGGTTTTGAACAACATAGCGACCACGTTGATGTCAAAGGAACGCCAAAATGGGCGGCCTTGGTTGGTCAAGGTAAACAACCTACTCACTTCAAAAGTAAAGGCAACGAAGTTATTATTTTCAATGATGGAGACGGAACGCTAGATGTTGCCCAAGAATCTGACTTCCACACTACTGGGGCTAAAATGAAAGCAATCAATGCGAATAACTTAGCGCATCACGGAGCAATGACCAAATTTGATAATGGCACTTATGCCATCACTGAAAAAGATGGCTCCGTAGCTGGAACGCTCCCCGAAAGAGTAAAAATTGTGGACGCCACTGGAAAACAAATTTTTGCATCAAGCCTACAAACAAAGGGTATCCACGGGAATGCGTCAGACGGTAAAGTCGCACTTTTCGGTTCTGCAAGTGGTATCTTGGTCGTTGACCAAGCAGGCACGCAGCGACTAATTCCCCATCCATCCGACTTCGGTACTGCGTGGTTTGGAACAATCTTAGAAGGTGGAAATACATTTGTGGGTTATACCGCCGCTATGGGTACTTATGTCATTGATGTTACCAATAGTAAAATTACCCCGATTGTTCTCAGCAAAGACATCATGCAGTGTAAAGTAGATTATGCTGGTAACGTTTTAGTGGTACTTCTCCACTCGGGAGAAGTACAATTATACAACATCAAAACCAACCAACTTATTAAGAGTGGGACAATACTTTCTGCCACTGACAAAGGGGAAACTCAAAAACCACAAATTGAGGCTACTTCAAAGTATCTTTACGTAACCCAACCTAAAACTGGCGAAATCATTCAAATTGAAATTGCCAACTTTTCAAATACGAAAAAAGTAAAGGTTTCTGGTACTCCTTATCGTCTTGCCATTGTTGGTATTGAATCAAGTGCAGAACACTAAAAGTTGAGCTATGTCATCCCACACACACGACGTCATCATCATTGGTGGTAGCTTTGCGGGTCTTTCGGCGGCGATGGGTCTTGGGCGCGCGCTACGAAACGTGCTTATCATTGATAATCAATTGCCTTGCAATCGCCAAACACCTCATTCTCACAACTTTCTGACGCAAGATGGAGAGCCACCCCTCCGTATTTTAGAAAAAGCACGTCAACAAGTACTTGCCTATTCTACCATCGAATGGAAAATAGGAACAGCCGTTCAAGCCCATAAAAGTGAAGCTGGGTTCGAAGTAGTTCTTCAAAGTGGCGAAAGCTACGGGGCTAAAAAACTCTTGTTTGCCACGGGCATCAAAGATAACTTGGAGACATTCAAAGGACTTTCAGCTTGTTGGGGTATTTCGGTCATTCATTGCCCCTATTGCCACGGGTTTGAGGTAAAAAATACCCCAACGGCCGTCATTGGCAATGGCGACGAAGGTTTTGAATACGTAAAAATGATCTCTAATTGGACCAAAGAGTTGACGCTCTGTACAAACGGCCCGTCAACCTTGAGTCCAGAACAACGTTTGAAATTGGCTAAAAATGGCATTCAAATGATTGAAGGCGAAATCGACGAGTTTGTACACCAAAATGGGCAGATTGAGCACCTTTTACTCAAAAACCAAGAAAAACCACCCGTACAGGCGGTCTATTATCGTCCCTCGTTTGTTCAACACACTGATCTCCCTGCCCAACTTGGCTGCGAACTGACCCCACAAGGTTATATTCAAGTCAATGAAATGCAGCAAACCAGCCAACCTGGCATACTGGCCGCTGGCGACAACACCTCCCCTTTTCGTTCGGTGGCCAATGCCGTCGCCAAGGGCTCGATGGCAGCGGCGGTTTTGAATCGAGAACTCATTGAAGAGTCGTTTTAAATATTTTTTTCATTTTTTTTGCAGTTGATGCAACCTTCTTGCTTGAGATTGCATCTTATAGACATAACAGCAAGTTGAAAGCAAAGCAATCCATGAAATAAGTAAAACAAAAGGCAGTAGTTAGGAGCATTGATTTTGCCTAACTGCTGCCTTTTGTCACAAATAAGCAGTTTTTACAGCCAAAACCGCTTATCTAAAAAAATCTACCGCTTATGTAAAAAAAGGTAGCTTGCAATGCACAGTACTATACCTTTGAAGCGGTAATTAATAACAGCCATTTTAAACAGTAGCCATGAAAACTTCTAGCAGCTTCATCGCAGCATTCGTTTTGCTTTGTTCCAATGTGATTGCACAGTCTCCTTCAAAGGGGAAAATCACGGGAGATGTAAAAGAATCAGCAACAAAACCACTTCCTTTCGCCACGGTTTTGTTGCTTAACGCCAAGGACTCTACCCTCGCCAAAGGGGCTATTTCGAGCGAATCTGGCACTTACGAATTTGAAAACATTTCGCTTGGTCGGTATTTGATTTCGGCCACCATGGTAGGTTTCCAGAAATCATTCTCAGCGCCTTTTGAACTAAAAGAAGGCCAACTTAGCCTGAAAGTCCCCTCGCTTATCGTTGCCGAAAACACCCAAACGCTTCAAGAGGTGAAGGTAGTTTCAAAAAAACCATTTGTAGAGCAACAAGTCGATCGCATGGTTGTCAACGTTGAAAACAACATTGGTTCGGCGGGTGGAACCGCCCTCGAAGTGCTTGAAAAAGCCCCAGGTGTGACCATCGACCGCCAAAACGACCGCCTCCAGTTTAAAGGTCGCCAAGGAGTGATGGTGATGATTGATGGGAAGTTGCAACAAATTTCGATGCAAGATTTGATGAATATGTTGCAGTCGATGCCGAGTGATAACGTTGAGAAAATTGAACTTATCTCCAACCCTCCTGCCAAATACGATGCCGCTGGAAATACGGGTCTTATCAACATTGTATTGAAGAAAAACAAAAATTTTGGAACGAACGGAAACTATACGTTGGGAGCAGGTTATGGCCGCTATGAGAAACTAAACGGATCGCTAGGGCTCAACTACCGCAATGCCAAATACAATGCGTTTGGAAACGTAAGTGTTTTTCACGGGCGCTTCCAAAATACCCAAGACATCGACCGTACAATTGCATTTCAAGACCAAGTTACGTACATGGATCAAAACAGTCCACGCGTAGGAAATCCGCAAAATGTGAGTTTTCGGGGCGGGGTTGACTTTTTTGTCACCCAAAAAACGACCATCGGGGTATTAGCCACTGGTTTTCTCAACCAGTTTAAAATGAATGGTGTTTCAAGAACGGATTTTCGCGATAAAAACCAAACACTAACGAGCCGTTTTGAAACAGATACTTACAACCACAACCGTTTGGATAATTATACAGCCAACGTCAACCTTAAACATGATTTAGGACAAGGACGTGAGCTGACTGCCGATGCTGATTACTCGATTTTTAATGGCAACTCTGGCAATGATTTACGTACGACCTACTTCTCCCCTAGCGATGAAATCACCAGCAAGGATGTATTCAGAAACATCATGCCTTCAAACATTCAAATCGCGGGTGCAAAAATTGACTATATCCACCCTCTTAAAAAAGGAAAAATAGAAACAGGTGCCAAAAGTAGCTTTGTGAATACCGACAACGACATGCGTTTTGAAACCCAAGTAGATAACGTTTGGACGCTTGACCCAACTCGCTCTAACCAGTTCATTTACAAAGAAAACATCAATGCTGCTTATCTTAATTATAGCACGTCATTGAACAAAAAAACGCAGGTACAATTGGGCTTCCGCGCCGAGCATACTCATTCGCAGGGTAACTCAGTGACGCTCAACAACGTCGTGGATCGCAACTACGTCAACTTGTTCCCAAGTGTGTTTGTTTCTCGTTCGCTCGATACCAACAACGTCTTGAACGTCTCGTACAGCCGCCGTATCGACCGTCCCAATTACCGCAACTTGAACCCGTTCCAGTTTTTCCTTGACCCTTATACGTTCCAACAAGGAAATCCGAACTTGCGTCCACAGTTTACCAATTCGTTCCAAATTACCCACGTCTTCAAAGGCGCATTTTCAACCTCCTTGGGATACAGTCGCATCAATGACGTGATTGCCGACCAAATTCCGAAACAAATTGCGTCAGAAAACAAGACCTACGTAACCACCGAAAACTTAGACCACCAAGACAGTTATAACCTGACCTTTAGTATTCCTGTGACGGTTAAAAAATGGTGGACGATGCAAAACAACATCAGCGCGTTTTACAACCGCTACCGCTCGTTCTACTACGGTGCCGACCTCGACTTGGGGCAATTTGGAGCAACGGTATTTATGACCAACAACTTCACTTTACCGAAAGGATACACGGCCGAATTGAGCGGTTTTTGGAACTCGCCAACCCAATATAACCTCTTACAAGCCAAGGCTCAAGGACAAATCAGTGCTGGTTTTGCCAAGTCGTTATGGAACCGCAAAGCCTCTCTGCGCGTAAACGTGAACGATATTTTCTTCTTGAACCGCTTTGCAGGAACGGTGAAATACCAAGATTTGAATTTCAAAGTATATTCTCGCTGGGAAAGCCGCCAAGTGCGGGTATCATTTACCTATCGTTTCGGAAATCAAAACGTGAAAGCAGCTCGCCAACGTAGCACAAGTACCGACGACATCCGCAACCGCGCCAACTCGGGTCAGAACTAGCAAAAAACAAGGGTCGGAAAACGAACCCGCCCTTTCAACGATATTTTAGTTTAGGTTAAGAAAACGTCGGAAAGCCATGCTTTGATTAAGGCATGGCTTTTTTTATTTTGGCTTTTTAGTACCTTGTTGCCCTATTTTTACGTTAAACATTGGAATTAAACCTCCCTCAATTAAACAAAACGCCATGACAAAAACCGCTACTCTCCGAGTAACACTGCTCCATTTGAACCGCTTCTTTGGTTTTTTACTTGTCCTCTGTGGCTTTTCGGCCTTCTCTCAAGAAAAATCCTTGCTCTGGGAAGTATCAGGAAATGGGCTCGCCAAACCGTCCTATGTTTACGGAACTATTCACATGATTTGCCCCAAAGATTACCTCATGACCGACTCAACCAAATCGACCTTTGGGAGAGCGGAACAAGTTTATCTGGAATTGGACATGGACGACCCAACGTTAATGACCAAGATGATGCAAACCTCCATGCTGACCAACGGTAAAAAACTCAAAGACTATCTGTCGGAAGATGACTATGCTGTTTTGGACACTTATTTTAAAGAACGTCTCAAAATGAGTCTTGCCATGTACAACGGCCTGAAGCCTTTCACGGTTATGTCCATGATTTACATGACTTTCCTCGACTGCCAGCCTCAATCCTACGAATTGATGTTTACCCAAATGGCCACAAACGCCAAAAAAGAGTTATTAGGGTTAGAAACCGTTGAATTTCAGATGGGCGTTTTTGACCAAATTCCGTACGAAAAACAAGCGGCCTTGCTCGTGGACATGGTTCGAAAAAAAGAAGAGTCGTCCAAAGAGTTTGAAAAAATGGTGGCCTTGTACAAAGCCCAAGACCTAGAAGCGCTCGTCAAGCTGATGGACGATAGCGACTGGGATTTCAACGGATACGAGGACATTTTGCTCGCTAATCGGAATGCCAATTGGATTCCAATTATGGAAAAGGCCATGCAGTCGAAATCATCATTTTTTGCCGTAGGTGCAGGACATCTTGGTGGTGAAAAAGGTGTTTTGAGTTTACTTAAAAAGAAAGGATATTCGGTAAAACCAATTTTATAAAATGAAAAAAAACGCATTGCTTCTCTTGTTCACCCTTTTGTTCTCAATCATTTCCCGCGCCCAAACCGTCGATGAAGTGATTGAAAATTACTTGAAAGCCATTGGGGGTAAAGAGAAGTTACTTTCCCTAAAAACACTTCGAACAACGGGTTTTCTAAAAATGCAAGGAATGGAAATCCCTTATATTCAGCAACAAAAAGCGCCCAACTTACAACGCTCGGTTGCTTTGTTTCAAGAAAAGAGTATCTATCAAAACTGTTTTGATGGAACAACGGGCTGGCATACCAATCCGAAAACGTTACAATTAGAAAAGTTAACGACCGAAGAGAGTGAAACCTTAAAAGCTGACATTCAAATGCTTGACCCATTTGTTAATTATGCCGAACGTGGATACAGCGTAACTTTGGAAGGAAAAATGCTGGTTGAGGGCAAAGATTGTTACCGTGTGCGCTTGCTCAAAAAACCACCGCCAATGACCAACGCTACCGTGGCAGAATTGTCGAGTTTCTACTTTTTCGATACCAAAACTTATTTACCTGTTTTAGTACGAAATGCCATTAAAAAAGGGACAGGAAAAGGCGGATATATGGACACGTATTTAAGTAAATTTCAGACGGTCAACGACATGGTTTTTCCGTTTGAAATTACTCAAAAAATCAATGGGAAGACCACCCTTTCCATCTCTGTCACCCAAGTAGAAACCAACCTTGATTTGACAGATCAAGAATTTGCATTTCCAGGCTAACTCCCCTTTCAAAGTTTAATCCTCACAAGAACCTGAAACTTGGAAAGGCTTATTAACGCACAAACAATCTTTCCAAGTTTATCCTCACAAGAACCTGAAACTTGGAAAGGCTCCAGTTTTTTTACTCTTTCACAAACTCCTTCACGTCCACGCCCTGTTTAAAACTCAGTTTGTTTTCGGTTGGCTTAAACTGCACCGTTGCAAAGGCTTTAGGAATGCTAAAAGTATGATTTCCAATGTATTTCATTTTAAACTCAACGTCTGAATTAATCACCCTTGCTACAAGTTTTTTGTCTTTTTGAGCGAATGTCAGTTTATAATCACTTCCAGGTTGGGTGTACACCCCCACGTAGGGCTCAAGTGGCATTTTTCTAATTTCTTCCGCCAAATTAAGGATCGTAGCCACCTCGTCAATTCGCTCAACTTTATCTACATTTTCGAGTCGTGCCATGAGTCCCCAGCCATAAAAATCGTTGGCCACTGCGATGAGAAGCTCGTTTTCTCCTTTTTTAAGATTGAGCTTGGCCACCGTATTGGTAATCGCAAGTCGGCCACCTGGGATTTTCCGCATTCCTACTTGGGGAAACAGGTTTTTGTCAACCAACACCATTTCATTGTTGAGATACACCCAGATTTCGTCGTTAAAGCCTATCTGCAAATTTGTAAAGGTGGGTTCTGAAGCCGTTATTGTCGTTTTAAGCCAAACGAGTTTACGCTGTGGCGTAGCACCAAAGCGTCGGGTTAGGTTAAGCAAGCCCGCCGTTTCAGCGTCGATGCTTTCCAAAAAATCTTCCGCATCTGGTAAGTTTTCAGCAAACGTTTCGTTGCCTTTGGGAAACAAAACAGGCGTCGAAATTGCCCATTTACGGAGGTACTGCCCATCATGTTTGGTCATATCAGTTCCTTCATAGCTGGCGAGTCCTTCGGTTTCGTTGGGCTTAATTTGGAGATTTGTGATGTACCCTTCTCCCTCAAAAGCGATGCTGCCTTCGGCCATTGTTCCTTCCAGTTTCGGAACTTCTAATACCGTATTGACCATATCGTTCACATACACCTTCATTTGTTTACCCGAAATGACCAACTTCATGTGATTCCACTCCCCCGTTTTGGCCATGGCAGGGGCTTGGTACTGCGGATAAATGTCCCACATATTGACCCCATCAAAATAGGGCGCGTACTGTATGCCTTGATTGGCCAGTTTACTCCCGATTCGAGGTACACGCAGGTAAACAATTTCTTGTTCTTTGGCATCTTTTCGGTGAAAATAGACCGACGACGCAAACTCAGCAGGATGGGGTTCTATGTCAAATTCAATCGTGCCATCTTTAAACACGAAGTCTTTTAACACCACTTGCCCCGACAATGAACCAATTTTCATGGCTTTTTTACCTTTATAATCCAAAAATGTCACTTTTCCCGCCTGAAAATCCCAGCGTTCGGGTACGAGTAAATTTGAATTATCTGTTAATTTTGGGGAAGAAACGGTTTTGTTTTTTTGTGCAATCCCTTGAAGAGACACGACCATCAACATAAACGAAAGCAATTTTTTCATAGACGAATAGCTGTATAGTTTTTAAAATTTCATCAAAAGTCGGCGAATCCGTCCGTTCTAGCTGGTTCAAACTTGTTTCAAGTTAAGTTCAAGATCATTTCAATGCCGTTTTGCCTTATTTTTGCCCCCTATGAACACAACAGCCATTCATCTACCGATTTCCAAGCTCAAATCCCAGATGGAAGCGCACCTTCAATGGGGCGAAAGCAGCGTTTGGAATAATTACGACTTTGAAAAACTCAGCGAACAGATTACTGAAAGAACAAGTGTGTCGTTGAGCGTATCAACTTTGAAGCGGATATTTGGGAAAGTCAGCTACAAAAGCGAGCCTTCCATGACCACCCTCAACGCCCTTGCGCAGTTTTTGGACTACGAAGATTGGCGTGATTTTTTGGTTAAAAATCCAGAAAAAACCGAAGCCCCTCCCCCAACAGTTATCACAACACCGCCCGTTTCGCTTCCACCTTTACCTATCCCCAAAACTAGTTTTTGGAATCGTCAGCGCTGGGCTTTGGTGGCACTGGTCGTTGTTTCGTTAAGCATTTTTAGTTTTTATTTTCTTTCGAGCAAACCCAAATACAATCCCAACGATTTTAGCTTTTCGTCAAAAACAATGCTCACCGAAGGATTGCCCAACTCGGTGGTATTTGACTTTGACGCAACCAGCGCCAACCCTCAAGATTCGGTATTCATTTCGCAATCGTGGGACGTGCGGCGTAAGGTATTGGTCAATAAAAACGACAAACATCATTCATCCATCTACTTTTACCCTGGGTATTTCCGAGCAAAATTGATGATTGGGAAGGAAATCATTAAAGAGCACGACATTCAAATCAAAACCGACGGCTGGCTTGGCGTCGTTGAAGCAGATTGGGGTATTGAACCTTTGTATTTCAAGCCATCAGACATCGTAAAAACCCCCGTCGTTGAGATAGATAAACCCGTGTTCGACAAGTACAACGTTCCATTAAACCCAACCCCGCCCAAGATTCGGTTGTTTAATCAGAAAGACCTCAAGGGCATAATGACGGACAATTTCATCTTTGAAACTGAAGTGAAAAGTGGCCTCCCCGAAGGTAGCAATGCTTGCCAGAACGTGACCGTGATGTTGCAAGCCAGAAACGATATTATGATGGTGCCCCTCACGAGCGTTGGTTGTGTTGGCGATATTTCATTGGCGGCTTTTGGGTATTATGTAGCAAGTAACAAGGCCGATTTGAGTGGTTTTGGCTGCACGCCCAACGAATGGACCAAGCTCAAGATTGAATGTAAACGGGGCGAAATGAAAATTTTTGTCAACAACAAACTGGCTTATACCGCCAAAGTTGAGAATCCTCCCACCGACATCGTCGGCGTTCAGTACCGCTTCAACGGCCCCTGCGCCGTGCGAAATACTTGGCTAGAGGGGACTACTGGAAAGGTAGTCTTTTAACGCATTCATTTTTTACCCGTGTGATTCTGTAAGAAAAAATCACTCAACAAGCTGGGCAAAAAGTTGTTGAAGCGTATCTTCTGGATTTTGGCACAAGCCAGGATGCACAGGAGAAGACTGAATAATGGTACTTCGGGTTGAAGTAAGCCACCGAAACCGCTCAGCTATCGAAAGTTGTCCAATACGTCCACCTTCCTTTCGACCTGCACAAATACGCTCAAAAGTACGTAGCCGCTCCCTTAATTCATTGCAACAAACGGTTGACCCAAATACCTTGAGTCGGTCTTCGTTGAGGAGAAATTTGGTTTGTAAAAACCCTTGCGAAGGGCAATATAAGATAACCCCAACGTTGAGAAATTCCTCACGCTCTACCCGCGGAACAAAGCGGATGACGGCATACTCAAACAAGTAATTTTCTGGCATTTTGGGTTTCGTTGACAAAAATTTCTGACGCAGCTAGGCGCGTTTCTAAAAATTGAATATATACTTGACGACGCTCCTCAGCAGTCATCGAATTGGAGGCATCCATAAGCCATTCATCAGGAACAAGGCTAACAATCTCCCGAATACGTTCTGTGGTAAGTTTAGCCTTAAACTCTTCATCTACAGCCTTTAATTCGGACGCTTGCGGAAGCAAAACATGGTCTTTGATGGGAGCAAAAGGGCGCTTTGCCTGTTGTTCCCAATTGTCCCATGAATGATGAAAATACAAAGCCGCACCGTGGTCGATGAGCCAAAGTTCTTTGTGCCACATCAACATATTGGTGTTTCGCGACGTACGGTCAACGTTGGTGATAAGGCAATCGAACCAAACCACTTGCGAAGCTAATTTTGGCTCAATGGTGGTTACCAATGCATCGTACGTAATGGCAGCCGACAAAAAATGCAAGGCCAAATTTAGTCCCACGCTGGCTTTCAATAAGTCCTGAATTTCTTCGTCGGGCTCCGCACGACTGAAGGCAATGTCGAGTTCGGTAAAGACAAGTTCTGGAATTTTAAACCCCAAAGTTCGCGCAAGTTCACCCGCGATAAGCTCCGCGATGAGTGCTTTGGGCCCTTGCCCAGCTCCACGAAATTTCATAACGTACAAAAAACCGTCGTCAGCTTCGACAAGGGCAGGGAGCGAACCGCCTTCACGCAAGGGCGTAACATAACGCGTTACGTTGACAGTTCGGAGGGGAGAAAAAGTTGGACTCATTCGTCTTTATGCTAAACCACCTCCACAAAATGGGAGGCAGGATTGATTGAAGCTGGAAAGTTAGGGGGTTTTTAAGACATTTGGTAGTAGTTTGTTCCCAAATCCTTGCATTTTCATCCCGACAATGTGTAGTTTTATCACTTTGATTTTCTTACAAAAAGGCATGAAGCTAGTTTTGAGCCAGAAACAAAAGAAAATGTAACCACTATGAAACCAACTCGTTTTTATTTATCAATTTTTTTCGGCTTTGGCATAGGGGTTTTTATATACAGCACCCTTTTTGGGGAGTTTTACCCCGTTTTTGAAAGCTTTTTTGATTCAAAAATACCGTCTCTGCCGCTTTTTGAAAATATTGTCAATACCACAGACTGGCTTAATGCCCTCATAAAGCCAACCGCCATCGCGAGCTTTGCGACTGTTTTTCAGTGGATTGCAGATAAGACCAAGGCGCGGCGGCAAGAAAAGAAATAAAGGCGCTATTGAAGATGTTTCACCAACTCTTCTTTTCCAATGTAACCCACATTTTTCCAAACCATTGTTTTGTTTTTAAAAACAAGCACGGTAGGAAGTCCCTCGATGCTAAGCTGAGAGGCCAATTCGCCACTGTCGTCGGCATTGATGCGCACGACTTCCACTTTATCACCCATTTCGGTTTTAATTTCCTCTAAATAAGGGGCCATTTTTTTGCAAGGTGCACACCAATCGGCATAAAAATCAATCAAAACTAACTTAGGTGAATTAAGTGCCGCATCAAATTGGTCGCGGTTCATGCCCGCAGGCTTGGCTACACTTACGTTGGCCGTGGTTTCGGGTAGTTGTGCCGCACGCCAGGCCATCATTCCATTTTCCATTTCGAAGACATTTTTAAAGCCAAAACTGCGCATTTTTTCGGCGGCAGCAGCACTGCGAGCACCACTCAAACAATACACCAAAATGGGTTTATCGCGCTCAAAACCATCAATTTTATTTTCAAAACTATTGGAATTCCAGTCAATGTTATGAGCGTTTTCGAGGTGTCCTTGGGCGTACTCTTCGGGCGTTCGTACGTCCACTATTGTCAATTTAGGGTTGTCTTTGATTCTTTTGTAGGCTTCTACGGCAGAAATAGTCCCATTTTCATTGGCTGTTGACGTCGAATTGGTTGACGTTTGTTCGTTTGATTGTGTTCCACAGGCACTAAGAATACCTGTTAGATAAATTGCGAGAATGAGTGTGTATTTATTCATTACTTTTTGAAAATTATGCAACAACCTCTTCGGTCATTAGTTCGATTTCGGGTTGAAAGATAATACGAGATTTAACAGAATTGCTAATCAAACATGCTGCTTCTGATTTTTGAAGCACTTTGAGAGCGCGCTCGCGCTGGTCTTCTGAAAAAATACCCAACGAAGGCATAAGGGTAATCTCGCTAATCATGTATTTTCCCTCAACTACTTCCAATTTCCCAACGGCTTTGGAAGAAAAGGAAGCATAAGAAAGCTTTGAATTTTCGGCAATGGCCAAAAAAGTTGTCATCAAACAACTGTTCACAGCAGCTACTAACAGGTGTTCGGGCGACCAAATCCCTGCCATGCCTTTGGGGAATTCGGGAGGAGTCGCTACTTCAATTTCCTCGTTCAAAACGCTTGAACTCATGATACCTTTGCGGTCGTTTTCCCAACGAACCGTTACGTCATAAAAATGTTCTTGTGCCATAATTTTGGTGTTTTAATCCTAATGGTGGCACAAAGATGAACGCAAAAATAAAACTGGTCAGCAACATTTGTCACATAAAACAAAGACCTTCCAAGTTTTAAAACTTGGAAGGTCTTGCGCTTAAACACAAAGTTTCTAAAACTTGGAAGGTCTAGCAATCAGGAATAGCAATTTTCTATCCCGTTTTTTTACGTGCTGCCGACGCTATATCGTCAAGGGCATGAACCAGTCGATCGAGGTCTTTGGGGGTGTGATACACGTGCGGTGTTACCCGAACCCCTTTTATGTTTTCCCACTCAATACCCGTCGTATGAATCTTGAATTTGTTATAAAGTTGCCCGTCTAATTCCGACGTTTTAAGCCCATCAACCGACACCAAGGCGATAGCGCAGGCGTATTTTGGATTGGGCGAAGTGTGTATTTTTACGCCAGGGATTTGACGCGCTTTATCCGTCCAATACCGCTGTAAATAGTGCGCACGGGCTTGCTTTCTGGCCGTCCCGATAGAAAGTTGAAAGTCAGCAGCTGAACCAATCGCCATTTCGGAGGCAAACGACCGCGTGCCTAAACTTTCAAATTTGCGAATATCGGGGCCATCAGGCTCGTTGTTGGAAAGCAAGGCCCAGACCTTAGAAATTTTATCTTTTTTGACGTACATCATGCCACTACCAAAAGGCGCACACAGCCATTTGTGAAGGCTAGTCGCGTAATAATCGCAGCCCAAATCAGGAATTTTAAAATCTAACAAAGCAAACGTATGTGCCCCATCGGCAATGACCTCGATGCCACGTTTGTGGGCTTCGTCGGCAATTTTGCGAACGGGCTGAATTTGGCCTACCCAGTTAATCATGTGCGTAATGTGTACCACCTTGGTTTTGGACGTAAACGCACTGACAAATTTATCGACAAAATAGGCGTCGTTTTCTTGGGGCAAATCAAGATTAATCCAGACCAACTTAATGCCGTCACGCTTTTCGCGCTGTTTCCAAGCATTAATCATATTGGGATAGTCTTGCTTGGTCAACACAACTTCGTCGCCAGGTTTTAAATCAAGTCCAAAAATGACCGTGTTTAAACCTTCGGTGGCATTACGGTTGATGGCAATTTCTTCGGCGTCGCAACCCGCCAAATCGGCAAGTTTACTGCGGAGCGCTTCACGGCCTTGGTCCAAAATCCGCCACATGTAGTAGCTTGGGGCTTCGTTGCAGTATTGGTAAAACCGAATGTGGGCATCCTGAACCGAACGCGGCTGCGGACAAACGCCGCCGTTGTTGAGGTTAAGCAAATTAGGCGAAACGGTATATTCGGTTTTGACCCAAGCCCAAAAGTCTTCATTCTGAGCGGCTTCTACGGGGGGTAAATGCCCGATTTGGCGATTGAGGGTTTCAAAATTGTTCGCTTCGGCAGATGTAAGAAAAGGAGGAAGACTGAGCGCACCTGCGGTAGCACCAAGCGAGCCCAAAAATTGACGACGGTTAAACATTCGATTGTGAGTTTTTGAAATGTAATGCGGCTTACAATACTACAAAAAACTGATTAAAAAGGCTACTGAAATCGGGTTAAAAAACAATAGAAAATACCTCAGTAGAATGCCCGTTAAATAAATGCTTTGGCAAACTATGCGATAAACGGTATATGATTTTCTATATTTGTGACTAGATTTATATCCGTTTAACCATTACAAATCATCTAACATCTCTACTCATTTATGAAACAGCTTCGTTTAACATCTGCACTTTTGGTACTTTTAATGGCTTTTGTCATTACCTCATGTAGCAAAAAAGACGAACCAGAACCTTCGATGGGCGACCAAGTCGCTGGCACATATACCCTCACCAAAGTTACGGTTAGTGGGTTTACTGCCGATATGCCGTTTACCAATCCTACCACGGGAGTTACGCTTTCTGGAAAGATTGTGGCAACAAAAGTAGCTGACGACAAAGCAACGGCCATTCTTACCCTTACTGATAAAGATGCCTCAGGAAAAGTTACCGACGATGTATCTAATTTGGGTGAAGTAACGCTCAAAAAAGCAGCTACGGGCGAAATTGAAGCCTACAGCGGTACTATAAAAGTAGCTACTTATACTGGTGGATTGCTCACTATTTCGGCGGTTGATGCTGATTTAGGCCCCATCTCTTTTGTTGGGAAGAAAAACTAATTTCCTATACTCAGCGGTTCTAGTGCTGTTGGTTACTTAACCCCAACGCATGAGGTTTCTCAAAACTGAAATAATCGAGGTTTTGAGAAACCTCCTAGTCAGATTTAAGAATCTGACTACACACTTGATTTGAGAATCTGACTACACGGCTTTCACTTCTTACATTACTTCTTCTTTGGATGGGATTGATACCGCGCCACCTGCACGGGTAACGCAAATGGCGGATGCTTGGGTGGCTTTTTGGAGGCAAGTATCTAAGGTTTCACCCAATGCCCAGTTAGCCAAAAAATAACCAATAAAGGTGTCTCCTGCGGCGGTGGTATCTATCGCTTTTACTTTTTTAGCATTAATGGATCTAATTTCAGACGCATGTTGGTAGCGTGCCCCTTTGTCGCCCAACGTCAGAAGGGTAGCTGCATTGGGAAATTGTTCTGCCATTTTTTGCAAAATACCCTCTGCTGTATTTTTGTTGGTTAGTTCTTCCCCTTCTACTTCATTGATGATAAAAACGGCAATGGTTTCCAAAGGCAATTCAAAAACACTGGGCGTCATGGGGGCAGGATTAAAGAAAATTTTCAGCCCACGTTCGGAAGCCGCAAGGAGCAATTCGGGCAAAGCATTGATTTCATTTTGTACCAATAAAATATCCCCTTTTTCAAAATGCTGAAGCACATCATGGATATGGGAAGAATGGATAGCCTGATTAGCCCCACCGTGAATGATGATGGCATTTTGTCCGCTAGGCTCCACCTGAATAATGGCATGGCCCGTAGGGCCGTCAGAAATCGTTAAGAAATCAACGTTTACTCCCCAATCGTTCAACTGGTTTTTTATCCATATTCCATCTTCTCCAATAGCCCCTGCGTGATAGACTTGCACGCCTGCTTTGGCCAATGCCACACTTTGATTACAGCCTTTGCCCCCCATGAAAACTTGGTACGAAGTACTGGCAATTGTTTCAGCGGGTTTTACAAAATGGGGAACTCCATACACATAGTCGATGTTGATAGAACCAAAATTTAAGATTTTCATATATTTTTGGAAACGTTAGTCAAAATTAAATTTGATTGATTTTGCTAACTTTACCAAATCCACCTATACATTCTCCCATGATTCACGAAAATTTACTGCTTATTGTTACCCTTTTGATGGCCGTGTCGATGCTGTCGATGCTCAGTGAAAAGCTAAAGGTGCCGTATCCCATTTTTTTGGTGCTTGCAGGCTTGGTGATTAGTTTTATCCCTGGCATTCCAGTTGTGACGTTGAATCCCGACATCGTTTTTCTCATCTTTTTACCTCCCATTCTCTACGCAGCGGCTTGGAATACTTCATGGCGAGAGTTTTGGGCGGCACGACGAACGATTAGCATGATGGCCTTTGGACTCGTATTTTTTACTTCCACGGCGGTTGCGCTCGTCATGCAGTTGCTCATTCCCGATTTTCCGTTGGCACTCGGTTTTTTGTTGGGGGGCATCATTTCACCTCCCGATGCAGTGGCAGCGACGTCGGTGCTACAAACCGTAAAAGTACCTAAGCGTGTCGTCACTATTTTAGAGGGTGAAAGCCTCATCAACGATGCGTCGTCATTGATTGTTTTTCGATTTGCGTTAGCAGCTGCTTTGACGGGAGAATTTACGTTTTCCAACGCGGCCACAAACTTTTTTGTGGTAGCAGGGGTGGGCGTGTTTATTGGGCTTTTGTTTGGCTTTGCGCTTTTTTATATCCACAAATACCTGCCCACCACGGCCAGTATTGACACTTCTTTGACCGTTATTTCTCCTTATTTGATGTACATCGTTGCTGAGTATTTTCACACTTCGGGGGTAATGGCAGTGGTAAGTGGCGGGTTGTTTTTGAGCTATCGCTCGCACGAAATGTTTTCCTACAATACCCGCATTCAAGCCTATTCAGTGTGGGATGTTTTTATATTTATCCTCAATGGATTTGTCTTTATCCTGATTGGCCTACAGCTCCCCGCTATTTTTACGGCGCTTCAGTTGTACTCCTTGGCCGAACTTGTTTTTTATGGGTTAGTGATAAGTGTATTAGTGGTGCTTATTCGGCTAATGTGGGTATTTTCTGGCATGTATTTGTCGTGTTTTTTCAACAAAAGAGAGCGCAAATTGAGTTGGCGAAATGAGTTTTTGATTGCTTGGAGTGGTATGCGGGGCGTAGTTTCGTTGGCATCTGCGTTGGCCATTCCTTTGACCTTGGAGGGAGGCGCGCACTTTCCCCACCGCGACCTACTACTTTTCATCACCTTTGTTGTGATTTTGTTTACGTTGGTATTTCAAGGGCTCAGTTTATCGCCCATTATTCGTTGGTTGAAAATCAGCGAAGAAGAAAACGAAGATAAAGAGCAAGAGGTGGAGATTCGGCTTCGTTTGGCAGATGCAGCGCTCAATCATTTGCAAACCAACTACGTTGCAGAACTCGAAACCATTGATGCCTATGGCCGCATCAAAGATCGGTACCAACGAATGTCCGAAATTGCCAATCAGAAATTATTAAAAGAAGATACCGAAAAGGCCGTGCCGCACTTTTTGCCCAAATACCGCCGTATGTTGCTGGAGTTGGTCAATGTACGCCGCCGAGAGCTTTATAAACTACGAAACGAGAAAAGCTATTCGGATGAATTGCTTCGCCGAAAAGAGCACGAATTAGACTTGGAAGAGGCCCGATTGAACGAATAAGGGCAACCTAAAATGGGCTATTTCTACGTTGAATTTCAGCTTGGAGGTTCTTGAGTTTATGAGTGGCATTACGCCCAATAATAAAAGCCGCAACCATCAAAATGACGGGAAGGAATTTGCCATTGTGCGTAGCGGAGTAAATGGCAATACCAACCAAAAAGCCAACAAAAATCGCCATCGGGATACGTTGCGACTTTAGCTTTTTTTCTTCTGCCCTCAATTCTTCGAGCGTTAAGCGCCCATAATCTTTTGTGCCAAACGGATTTTCCATGTTTAACGTGGGTTTGTTTGGCACAAAGATAAGTAGCAGTCGTTACGGTTTATAATAATCTGCCACTTTGTACTTTTTAAGGTTGGATACCCACTGTCCATTTCTTAGTTCACGGGTCGTCACTTTTACAGTTTCTCCATCAGAAGCTTCTTCAACTTCACGTACTTTTTTGAGGCCCTTTCTAAAAACAACTTCGTACTCGGTCTTTAGAAGCAAACAGCAACCTGATTTTTCCTTACAAATCAAACGTTTACGCGCGTGGTTCACCTCGAACATTCCCAAATTATCTACGACCAAATCAGTCAATTCTTCGCTTTTGACAAAACGTTGTTTCGTACTGTTGAACACATAAATGTCGTACGTTGGTGCTCCATAACTGCCGTTGTTACCGTTCCGAATGGCAAGGTCAGTTTGATTATCAAAGTTAAAATCATCAAACTTTAGTACTTGCTGTTGGTCGTATTTTATGACATTGTTTTTACCCCTCACAATATCAAAACCAATATTTTTCGACGTAAATACTTGAGAAATACCTTTTTTTATGCTGGATATTAACTCTATCGTCCCCTTTCCATGGCAGTTGGATTCTGTACATTTTTCGACCTTCACCTTGGCCGTATAATTGTGGGGAGCTTGGGTAATTAGAAATGTATGCTGCGCCCATAACGCATTTGAGACAGTTATATATAGAAGAAAAGGAAACCACTTTGCCATTTGCGAGATGATACGAATTATACTTTCAAGTTCATTTTGAGGGTGAAAATACGTTAAAATTTGCTCAGCTTCAATGTAGCCAAGTCAGGGTGTACGAATAAATGCAGGGTTTAGAAGCATTTATTCTAAAACACATAGAGCACATTAGAATAAACACATAGTAAACATAAAAGACAGCCTCGCCACCTGCAAAATTTCGTACACCCAGAACCGCTCTACTTCTTCCGCTGTGCGGCCATCCATTCCATGATGGTGGTAGGGCGGCCGTTGAGGCGAACGAGCGAGCCGTCGTAGTCGAGTTGGGCGTGGTTTACGTGCGAGTAAATCCACGACCAGTGTCCGTTGTAGTAATAATTGTCGCCACCAAAAAAGCCCGAAAGATCAGTGACGTGGTCGTAGTAGCTGAAATACACGTTTTTAGCACCTGCCTTTTTCAAGCGCTCGTACACGGGCACTACCGTCAAATCAGGCTTAGTCGTGGCGTCTTCTTTGCAGTGGATAAACCACATCGGCACATTTTTGATGCTGCTGATTTGGGCGTCGGTTATGTACTGCGATTGGTAGGCCAAGGCACTAATATAACCCGCCGCAAAATACGCAGGTTCTTTTAAAATTAACTTGAGCGCCATGTAGCCACCGTTTGAGCAGCCACCCACGTAAATACGCTTAGAATCAATGTCGGGGTGTTGGGCCACATACGCTTTGATGAGCGCCATCAACCCTACGTTATATACGTCCTCACCCGAGCCAGGCTGCATCACGCCCTCTTTGTTGTGCATCCACGCGCCAGGGCACTGAGGCACCAATACGTAGGCAGCGCCAAAGTATTTTTGAATATCGACAGAGGCATAGTTGAACGCTTTGTTGCCAATTAGCGGAATAGTGGGGTCGGTGCCACCCTCACCACCACCGTGCAACCAAATAATCAAGGGATTTTTGGCTGACTTATTTTTGGGGGCAAAGGCCGCGTACGACATGGTTTTGCCCGCTTCGTACTCGTATTTCCCTGTCAAATCAAACTCGTCGATGCCTGGACGAACTCTTGCTTTTTCTTTGTTCCACACCTGATTGGTTTTGGTGTTGGTAGCGGTTACTTGATAGTTGACCCACGAATTACCTCGACATTGGCCACTCTGCGAGTACTGAAAAGGCGAAGAGAGAGGCATGTTGGGCGCTACGGCCAGCACGAGCGTAGCGTGCGAACCCTCTTTGATTCGATTACCTTGGGCGTCGGAAATGTAGGCAAAGACCACCGTCCGATTGCCGCTTTTGAGGGCATCGGGAATCGTGGCGCAGTCCGAACTCCGCGTTACGGCAACGGTAAAATCTTTAAAATCGACATTGGTTGAAGGCGCATCAAGCGCAACAATCACTTTGCTGACTGCGGGGCCCCAATCGTAGCCTTCCACCACGAGGGTGTAGTCGCTCGAAGATTGAGCTTGGGCGGAAGTCCCTAAAAAAAGTGCGCACACAAGCGCAATACAAATGACTTTGGTAAGGTGTAATACTTTCATGAAAGGTTAAAGATTAAGTAAACCGCCAAAGTTAGCATTTATGCCGAGGGAAAGGAATTTAACACAAAGTTATTCACGCAAAGTCACAGGCATCTGAGCTTCTTAGCGACTTTGCGTGAAGACAACACTGTATTTACGCCTTGCGTACAAACTCCGATTTGAGTCCCATCGAACCAAAACCGTCGATTTTGCAGTCGATGTTATGGTCGCCTTCGGTGAGGCGGATGTTTTTCACTTTCGTGCCCGCTTTGATGGGCTTTGGCGCACCTTTCACGGGTAAATCCTTGATAACCACTACCGAATCACCGTTTTGAAGGACGTTTCCGTTGGCATCTAGTACGTTCAATTCACCCTCTACCACTTCTACCTCCGCATCTTCGGGGTTCCATTCGTGAAAACATTCGGGGCACACCAACAAACCATCGCTTGGATAAGCGTATTCGCTACCGCATTTGGGACAAGGAGGAAATTCTGACATAGGAAGGTTTTATTTTGATTAGGCCGCAAAAGTAGAAAAATTAGCCACAAAAAGACATATAAAAGTACTTCCCAACAATTTATCCTGCATTCCGCACGCCACTAAACGCAGGTAAATTGTCCATGATATTGGTTTGACGATGCTGCAATCCCCACTCAATCATAGTATCAATTACCCTGTGCAATTGTTCCCCCGATTCGGTGAGTTCGTACTCTACCGTGACTGGAATGGTATTATAGACCTTCCGACTGATAATGCCATTGGCTTCCAAATCTTTCAATTCTTGAGAAAGCATCCGTGGAGTGATTTTGGGGATTTCACGCTCAATTTCTTTAAAGCGTTTTTTACCAAACAACAACGTCCCAATGATGGGCATTTTCCACTTCCCCTGAAAAGCGTTGAGGGTATCTTGCACGGCCAAAACGTAGGAGACGGGGCATTTTTTTACATTTTCGACAGACCTCAGTGATTGTATCATGTTGTTAGTCAGGTTGCTATACTTTATGATAGTGCTATACTTTTGTATATCGCTATATTTTCCATAGCAAAGATAACCTACTTTTGTGACCATCAAAAACATTTTTCACATAAACTTTTACAACAATGATATTAGTAACAGGCGCCACAGGACAACTCGGAGGCAGTGTAGTTGAAAATTTACTTACAAAAGTACCCGCCAGCGAAATCGCGGTATTGGTACGGGATGCGGCAAAAGCCGAACACCTCGCTGCCCAAGGGGTGGACGTCCGTGTAGGCAGCTATTTTGACAAAGCATCGTTGGCATCGGCATTGCAGGGCATCGAAAAGGTGCTTTTGGTTTCTTCCAACGATTTTAATGACCGTTTGGGGCAACACAAAAACGTGGTGGATGCTGCCAAAAATGCGGGTGTAAAGCATATTTTATATACGGGGGTGGCGATGAAAGACATTAACGAGTCGCCCTTGAAGCCTTTGTTGGGCGATCATTTCCAGACGGAAGATTACATCAAAGAAAGCGGATTGACGTACACATTTCTCCAAAACAACCTCTATTTCGAAGTTATTCCGATGTTTGTAGGGGCGGGGGTGTTGGAAACGGGTATTTTCTTCCCAGCAGGAAATGGAAAAGTAGCCTTTGCGGCCCGTCAAGAATTGGCAAAAGCGACTGCCACAATTTTGACAACCGAAGGTCACGAAAACCAAACCTATCCATTGACAGGTTCAGAAGCGTATTCGTTTGAAGAAATTGCGGCTGAACTTTCAATTTTATCGGGTAAAAATGTACCATACGTAAGTCCCGAACCTGCGGCATTTGAGGGCGCTTTGAAACAATTTGGCTTACCAGAGGGGATTATTTTGATGTCGGTGCTGTTTGCCGCAGCGGTAAAAAACGAAGATTTCGACCAGCCTTCACCTATCCTTGAAACTATTTTGGGCCACAAAACAATGCCTTTGGCAGCCTTTTTGAAAGAAGCCTTTGCCTTGGAAACGGTTTAGTAGTGCCGTCGGTTGCTCATTGTAGTGCCGTCGGTTGCTCATTGTAGTGCCGTCGGTTACTCATGGTAGTGCCGTCGGTTACTCATGGTAGTGCCGTCGGTTGCTCATTGTAGTGCCGTCGGTTGCTCACAACCGACGCTTGAGGTTTCTCAAAACCTCGCTTACGGAACTGATTTTTTCGCTGTACATTCGGTTATGATTAACCGAATGTACAGCCGAGGTTTTGAGAAACCTCGGACACGCGGGAAACCTCGGGCACGCAGAAAACCTCGGGCACGCGGGAAACTTCGGGTTCATGTTTTTTTGCAGAATTTACCGTTATTTTAGGGAAGAAAACCCTTACTACGATGGAACGCAAGGAATTTATTCAATCACTTCTAACACTCTCTGCCATGGGAACCTTGAGCAGTTTTAAACAATATACCGATACTTTGCCTACGCAAAGCACCCGAATGCCCGTGTTGTTTACGTCGCATGGGAGCCCAATGGACATCCCTTTATCGAAAGAACAGCGACCTTTTTGGAATGCACTGTTTCAGTTGGGGCTTGATTTGCAGAAAAAATACGAAGTGAAAGCGGCCTTGGTTGTTTCGGCACACTGGTGTTCGAGGGGTACGTTTGTGAATATTTCGCCCGAGCAACAGCAAATCTACGATTACTACGGTTTTCCGAAACATTATTACGACCCCAAGTACCATGCACATGGAGCACCAGACATTGCGAAAGAGGTAACCAAAATTATTCCTTCTGTGCAAGAAACTACCGAGTGGGGACTCGACCACGGCGCGTGGCCTATGCTGATGCACCTATTTCCCAATGCCAATATTCCTGTGTTTCAGATGAGTATTAGCTACTACGAAACACCTCAGTACCATTATGAATTGGGCAAACAGCTCAAATCCTTGCGCGAAAAGGGTGTTTTAATCATCGGTAGTGGCTCGTTGATTCATAATCTTCAAATCCTTGGCCCCAAAATGCGGTCGGGCGACATGACGCCATTTGGCTGGGAAGCAGAGTATGATGAATGGATAAAAAATCAGATTAGTGAACGGAACGTTGGGAACATTATCAAGTACGAAACGAGCCATAAACTGGGCAAATTGGCGGCTCCCACTCCCGACCATTTTGTGCCCGTTTTGTACAGCCTTGGACTGATGGATCCTAAAGACGAACTACGGTATTTTTACCAAGGAAAACCCAACCTACCTGCCTTCAGCGAGCGGAGTTTTGTATTGAGTTAGAAGGGGTTGACTTTCTGGGAAAGTGCGAGCTAATTGGCGAACCCAACGGTTCGCCAATTAGTTTTTATACCTATTTGACTTTATATCCCAAACAACCCTATCAGCCCATTTTATGAAACGTATCTCTTCTATCGACACCGTAAGAGGCATTGTGATGGTCATTATGGCCCTCGACCATATTCGTGATTTGATTCACATTCCTTCCCAAACTCTTGATCCTACCAACTTAACGACCACCACTGCATCCATTTTTATGGCACGGTGGGTTACGCATTTTTGCGCGCCGATATTTGTGTTTTTGGCAGGAACCTCCGCTTATTTATCTTCCCAAAAAGAAGGTAACCACTTGTTTTTAATCAAGCGTGGGTTGTGGCTGGTGTTGCTAGAATTCACCGTTATTACCTTTGGTATTTGGTGGGATATTCAATTCAATGTATTTCTGTTTCAGGTCATTGCAGCCATCGGACTTAGTTTCGTCATACTTGGTTTCTTGCACCGCGTATCTGCTTCAACTTTGGGCGTTGTAGGTGTGGCTATTATGGTGCTTCACGGGGCATTTGCGCTTTTACCTGAAGGTTCGGCGTTGCGAACTATTTTGACGCCTATCTTTTCGGTAACTGCCTTGCCGTTACCTGCTTCTAAAACGCTCATTATGGGCTATCCTCTTATTCCTTGGCTGGGCATTATGTTGGCAGGATACGGCGCTGGAAGTTATTTTAAAAAGCCTGCCCAAGAACGAAAACAGATTTTTTTAAAACTGGGAGGGGCTGCCCTAGTTGCTTTTGTGGTGCTTCGTTTTACCAATATTTTACTCGACCCGCAGCCTTGGTCGGCTCAAAAAGATAGCTTATTTACGTTCCTATCTTTCATCAATGTCACCAAATACCCACCTTCCTTGTTGTACGATTTGATGACGTTAGGAACAATGTTTTTGCTTTTGTACTGCTTTGAAAGTACTGAAAACGCCTTCAGTCGTTTTTTTACTACCTACGGCAAAGTCCCCATGTTTTATTATTTATTGCATTGGTACATCGTCCATTTAACCATGTTTGCCATTCTTTTTGCGCAAGGGTTTGAGGTCAAAGATTTTGAATTTGGGTTCAGTTTTGGCCGCCCCAAAGCCGCCAATGGCTTGCCGCTCTGGGGCGTGTATTTGGTGTGGATAGGTATTGTCGGAGTGCTGTATCCGTTGTGCCAATGGTTTGGGAAATACAAAAAGGCAAATACCCAAAAAACATGGCTACGGTATATTTAAGCGTTAAAGCACAACGGGGCCGCCCTTTAGGTTTGTACTATGGTAAAATTTCAAGATTGAGTATTTTTAACAAACAGTACC